>DATKXP010000613.1:0-10500 GCA_035529015.1 Phycisphaerae bacterium
GTGTCACCGGAACTCGCGAATCACGGGGCGAGTTTCTCGATCGCCTCCGCAATGCGCCTCCGAGCATCGAGCAGCGTCTTCGGATCGTTTGTATAGGTCAGGTCCCACTTGCAGATGGCATCGCTGATTTCGAGGAGTTTCCGCGCCGCGTCGGCGGCCTTGCCCTCCTTGCCCTTCAGCCGACGCTTCAGGATGGCCAGATACTCGTGGTCCTCGAACCCGTCACGCAGCGCCTCGAAGCGGATCGACGACAGGAGCGTCCGGTTCGGACCCGGGTAGACGAGATACCCGTCACCGTTATACTTGCCGAACGAATTGGCGTTCCACTTGCTGTCGACCTCGTCGACGACCTTCTTGTCGCCCATCGTCTTGAGACACCGGTCCCACGAACGGGTGTCCCAGTACTCGAACCCCTCGACGTTGAGCTTCCACGAAAGCCACCCGATCACGCGGGCGTCCATGGCGGGGTAGTCGACGAAGAGGTTGGGATGACTCGACGGCCAGCAGCAAACGCACCACCACACGCGTTTGCCGTCTTTCAGCAAACGGGGGGCCGCCCCCTGGTGGAACTGCCCGATGTTGACGTCGACAACGTCGAAGAGCCCCTCGAGCGCCGCGACCCCCTTGGGGTTGTTCAGGCACTGGAACACCTGGATGTCCTTGCTGGCGGCCTTGGTGCAACGGTAGTTCTCCTTGCACATTTCCCAGTGATTTGGCGCCGCTTCATCGATGTTGTAAGCCACCGCGTCGGCAAGCCAGCCCTTGGTCCGCAAGAACGCGGCGTAGGCCGTCATGAAGCGCGTGTAGTCGCGGTAATACTGCTCGGAGTATTTCTCCGGAAACCCCCACTTGCCCGGCTTGGCAAAGCTCGCCGCCACGAACGCATTCATCCCCCGGTCGCGACAGTACTGTCCCCACTTGGCGGCCTCGGAGAAATCGTAGCTCCCATCCGCGCTGACCTTCGCGGGCCAGACCGGCTTGTCCCGGCTCCACGCGCGCATCACGAACCCGCCCGGCGCCAGACGCTGTCGACACAGGAAGTCGTACCACATCTTGCGGATGTCGTCATACTTCGGGTCGCCCACCTCCATGTCGTAGAATGTCGGCCCGGCGATGCTGCCCAGCGCGAAGGTCTGCAGCGTCGGACGCACCGGGAGATCAAAATCGAACACGCGGACCTTCAGCGTCACCTCCCGTGGTGCAACACCGTCGGCGGCCAGCGTAATGGTGCCCGTGTAATCCCCCGCCGGTGTTCCCTTCGGTGCATGCACCGTTATCCAGATGGGCTGCACCTTGCGGGCGGGAACGTCCACGTGCGTCACGTTCAGCAGCGGATCGGGCCATTGACCCACCCACCGCACGCTGTAATTGGGCGGGACCGTATTGACGTAGCCGACGGGATTCACGCTGATGTGCCCGGCAGCGATGACGCCGCGCGAGGATCTCAGGTCGCTCGCGGTCACCTTCAGGTTCCTGATGTCGCGGTGGACCCCGGCGACCACGAGTTGGCAGCCCTCGTATTCGTTGCGAGCCAGTTCGACCCGCGCCACCTCCCCGAGCGGTCCGAGGTAGGGCTTGGCACGGCGTATTTTCACCACCGGTATCTCGATGCCGATTTGGAAAGGCACGTCGCGTCGCACCACGGTAAAGGCGCCCGTGCTTTCGGTCCACACACTGGCGGCGCCCTTGACATCCACTGCCCGGACGGCCAGGCGGTAAGGTCGCGCCGTCGGGACATCTGCGGTGTTCCAGGTGAACTGTCGCCGGTCGTCGGGGATAGCCGTCGCGAAGCACTTCCGGGCGTTCCCGTCGAGATACGCGAGCTCAACATGCACCTTATCACCGTTCAGGTCAGCCTTTTCGGGCATCGTCCAATGCACATCGAACTCGCGGCCCACGGTGATCCCGTCGAAGCGTTGGGTCAGGACCGGCGCAAACGGCGCCACGTTACCGGTTGCCTCGTACGTGATGGTGAGTTTCGGCCGCAGGTGCGTCAGCCCGTTAGTGTTCGAGGCGAAGACCACGAACCCCCCGGTGCTCTTCTTCCCGAGCGGGTCGGTCTTCCTGTGCTGCAGCAACACAAGCCCCTTGTTTTTCGCGGGGTCGTCCACCCACGCCTGGATGCCCTCGGGTCGAAGGTCGAACGTGATCCAACTGCGAAATGGTGTGGCCACCTTCGGCCCCCGGCGCTCGCCGAAGATGTGCGCCACAGAGGCCGCCTCCTTCTCCGTGCCGTCCTTGGTGCCGTCCAGCGACCGGTAGAGCGCGACCTCGTAGTCGTAGAACGACCAGAACTCGTCGGTGTAGAAGACGTCCACCTTCGCCGAGCGAACCTTGATGTTATTTCCGCGAATCCACTTGTCGAGGCCGTCCCACCGCAGGACGTGACGATAGTTGCTCAACCCTTCCAGCACGACCTCCCGTTTGAGCTTGCCCTGGCTGATCTGGCCCTCGTGCCACGCACTGAGTGGCCGTTTCCCGTCGTCGACGAGTTTGATCTTCCCCGGACGCATACTGTCATCGCAAGCCCCATCGTAGCCGTTGGCGCCTTTCTGGAATGAGACGGTCGCGGTGAACTTATCCCCAGCTTGCGCCGGCACGACGAGCGTCCCCAAGACGAGGCACGTTGCGAGAAGTGATGGCAATCTGCTCATTGTTCTTCCTTGCGCACGGGAGTAACCCGGGATATGCCAGACGGACTCCAGCTTTCCGGGGCTTTCCGGACAGGCTTTCCGGGGACACGGCTTTCCGGCTTTCCAGGGACGCTTTCCGGGCTTTCCGGGGACACGATACTATTTTCTTCTTCCCTTGCGAGGGCGGCCGGGCTGGCCGGGAAGCAGGCGACGGCGCAGACGCTTCTCCAGCCGAAGCACGAAGGCCAGGTCGCCCAGCGGACGGCCCGTCCGCCCGTGAAGACGAATCGCTTGCACCTCGGCCTCGTCCGCCTCGGTCACCACGAACCGACGCCAATCGGTCACCAAATCGAGCAGCGGCTGCACGCGCACGAGCCCATCGTCCTTGCCCGCAACGTGCGCCGCCGCACTCGACCACCGCCACCGCCACGGACGACGCACCAGGCGCGCCCGCACCGGATTGCGTTCCACGTACCGCGCGGCCGCCAACAGGTGCGGCTCGTCCATGACGAACGAGGCGAACCGGCCCTGCCACAGGTACCCGCGCCAGCCTTCGCGGACGTTGATGCGACGGGTGTAGCGGCGATGCGCCTCGCCGATGGCGCGGGCCAGGGCACGCTTCGTTTTGGGGACGGCAATCAGGTGGATGTGGTTAGGCATCAGACAGTACGCCCAGATTTCGACGCCGCAGGCCGCGCAGTGCTCGGCCATGAGCGCCAGGTACGCCTCGTAATCTTCCTCGCCGAAGAACGTCGGCAACCGCCGGTTGCCCCGCTGCGTGATGTGGTGGGGATAGCCGGGGACCACGACTCTCGCTAATCGTGCCATGCTGCCAGCCTACCCCAACCCCCGCGCCCCGTCAACCATAAAAACAGTATTGTGTCCCCGGAATCGCCGCGGAATCGCCGGAGAACTGCGCTCGCGGTGGCGTGTGCGATGGCCGCCGCAACTGCGGGGGTGTGCCCCTTGGTGCACCGCCCGGCCGCATGGGCCGGGGATACGGGGGATGATCCCCAACCCCGGGGCGAGAACGCTGTGGAACTGATCAGCATCACCTTTGATAGCGACTACACGCCCGATTACGGGCCCCTCGGAGCTCGTTACTTCGCCTGGCTTTGGGATAAGGACGACCACTGGTCGGACCCGAAGGCCCCGCCCAATGTTATCTACCAGGAACCGGAATGGACAAAGGCCCGCAGTTACCCGGTTGTCCAAACCCGGGGCACAACACTGCTGCTTGCAGTAAAGTTGGATGTAAACATGGATCAGCCCGGCCCCTACAATTACACCTTGACCGGCCAAGGAGGCGAGGCCTATCTTACGTTCTCTGCATCCGGCTCTTGGGCTTCAGATGGCGAAAAAGTTGTCGGAAACGTTCAGGCAAATGAACCGATTCCGAATACCGTCGGCGTTATCGGGGATGAGATGATCAGCTGGACAATCACTATCAACGGGGAAGGTTACGATCTGGACGACTCGGGTCCGCACACCGTTTTTCGGACGTACGCCGAACCGAAGAAGGATTACAAGGAATGGATGCAGTACAATTACATGTCGCATCGGCGGGCCGAGGGATGTTGCGCGATTGCCGAGGGCAACGCTTCAATCGAACAAGTCGCGGACAGCCTTTGGAACACCTTCGGCGACAACGACCCTCCCTACGAACCTTTCGAGAAGCCTGAAGTTCTCGTGGGCCCATCGAGTTGGAGGCGTTGCTGGGAACTCATGGACGGCGAAGTAGCAGGCCAATGCGATCCACAGGCGGCACTGATGGCCTCAGCCTGTAACCTCCTGGGCCTGGAAGCCAAATTGCGCCTCGTGCATGCCAGCGAGGATGCCGGGGAAGGAAAGTGCCTGGATCTGGACGAAGATGAGATTGGCGGACATCAGGTCTATCTGCTCCTTGACGCGGCCGTTGGCCCCGGCTTCAATATCCAACGCTGGGAGGGTTGCGCAGCCGTGCCGTCAGGCAGCGGACACTATTATGCCGTGTGGCCGAAGTTGAAGGCAGCGCATGACTATGCTATGCTAATGACGCTCAAAGACCGGGGTTGGACGCAGTGGTGGTGCCGAAGCATGCCGCACGGATGGGTTCCGGTCCAACAGCGCGACTTTCCATAATCGGAAAGAGAAAGGAGCATCTCATGGTTCGGGCAACTCTGTTGGTCCACGCCGCGCTCATCGTGTGGGCGTTGCCGCACTGCGGTACGGCCGTTGCCGCGGAGACCGACGACTCCACACTGGATACCTGGCGAATAAGCGACGCGGCCATGACGGTACTGAAGGAAGACGGGGGGGGCATGGAGAGGCATGTGCTGTTTCCTCGTAAGGAGGAAGGGCCACGGCCGACCGAAGACATCGCTCTCAACTTGCGCAAGCAGGCCGCCGAGTGGGTGGGGAAAGCGCTGAAGAAGGACTACGTTCCCCGTGATCTGGCCACTCGGTTTATCGGATGCAGACGCACGCTCAAGACCAAGCACATCACGAGGGAAATCGATTATCTTTTCGTCCGGTTCAGGATACATAACGTAATGATACACGTGGGAGAGCAGGAATTGGGGCTCTGTGTCATGCTGAGGCCGGTGGATGGCCTTGGAACGCGCCCTCCCGCCACGTGGGACAAGGCCCACCGATACCTGCTCGATGTGTTCACGGCGTTCTTCCGGCAACCGAACGTTGACCTGGACCACACGGAACTCCGGTTGCTGTGCAGAAACGGTTCTGGGGAACACCCCGTGTTCTTGGGGAGGATGAGGCTGGCACCTTACCCGGGTATTCCCGGTGCCGACCCGTTCAAGCAGAAACGCTACTGGTACGATGACATGAGCGTACTCGTCGATGGGAACACGGTTGCCTTCTTCTTTCGCAAATTTGACGGGACCTCCGAGGGTGCCAGTGCCCCGGTTGCCGGAAAGCGCTGGTGAGCCTGTTCATGCGCAGAAAGGAAAACACTCGCTGACGAATGAGACCACGCCGCCACGTTGGAAGCGTGCCAGAAATCGTTGCCACACCCTGCCGCACCGCTTAGCCCGATTTGGCGCGGTCCCACGGGGTCGGCGGCGCGGTTGTATCCTGAAGAGAGCGGCGTGCATCATGCACGCCGGGCCACTTTGGGAAAAGGAGATTCACGGATGAGGATTCTGACGGTACTGACGGTTGGGCTGCTCCTTGTGGTCGCCGCAGCAGCCGCGCCCAAGCCCGACAAGGACGGGTTCTACCCGATCTTTAGCGGCCGCGACCTCGAGGGCTGGAAGGCCAGCGAGAACAAGGAGTGCTTCAAGGTCGAGGACGGGTGCATCGTGGTCAACGGGAAGCGGTCGCACCTGTTCTACACCGGGCCCGTGAACCAGGCCACCTTCAAGAACTTCGAACTGGTGGCCGAGGTGAAGACCTTCCCGAAGGCCAACTCCGGCATCTTCTTCCACACCGCGTACCAGGAGAAGGGCTGGCCGGGCAAGGGCTACGAGTGCCAGGTCAACGCCACCCACTCCGACCCCAAGAAGACCGGCGGCCTGTACGGCGTCCGCGACGTCATGGACACCGCTCCCCACAAGGACAACGAGTGGTTCACGTACACGATCAAGGTCCAGGGCAAGAAGGTCACCATCCAGATCAACGACAAGGTGACGTGCGATTACACCGAACCCGCCGACGCCTCGGGCGGGCGGAAACTCTCGAGCGGCACGATCGCCCTCCAGGGCCACGACCCCGGCAGCAAGGTCCTGTACAAGAGCGTCAAGATCAAGCCGCTGCCGGATTGACGGGTCCTTCGCCGTTTCGCCTGATCCCGCGCGGTGGGTCTCCCGACCCGCCGCGCTTGTTTGGGGGAGACCCAAACGGCGCGGCGGCCTTCCCGCACCTGTTTGGCGCGGGTGGCACGGCAGCGGCGCAGCCGCGGCCGTGGGCACCCGGTGTCCACACGGCCGCCCTTCGGGCTGCCGTGCCACCCGGCACGGCCTGCCGCTTCCGAAAAAACACTCCCTCCACGCCGTCCGCCGGGTTAGAGTATGCGGGCTTTCAACACGAAAGGAGTCCGGCCATGACGCAGTGGCGCTGCCGTTTCATGAGGGGATTGCTGCCGGCAATTCTCGCGCTTCTCCTGGTCCCGTTCGCGTCCCGGAATGCGGCCGAAGGGGCACAGAACGTGCCGCCGGAAGGTTTCACCGCCATCTTCAACGGCGACGACCTGGCCGGGTGGCACGGTCTCGTGGGCAATCCGAAGACCCGGGCCACGATGACGCCCGAGCAGTTGGCCGCCGCACGCGACAAGGCCAACGAGACCATGCGAAAGCACTGGCGGGCCGAGGGCGGCGATATCGTCAACGACGGTCACAGCCCCCACCTGTGCACCGACAAGCCGTACGGCGACTTCGAGATGTGGATCGACTGGAAGATCGTCCCGAAGGCCGACAGCGGCATCTACCTGCGGGGCACCCCCCAGGTCCAGATCTGGGACCCCGTGGCGGGCATCGCCCAGGCGAAGGTCGGGTCCGGCGGCCTTTACAACAACCGCAAGCACACCAGCAAGCCGACCGTGGTGGCCGACAACCCGGCCGGCGAGTGGAACACCTTCTGGATCCGCATGGTCGGCGAGATCACCTCCGTCAAACTCAACGGCAAGACCACCGCCGACAACGTGCCGCTCGAAAACTACTGGGACCGCACGCGCCCCATCTACCCGGCCGAGCAGATCGAACTCCAGACGCACGGCGGCGAGATACGGTTCCGCAACATCTTCCTCCGCGAAATCGGACCCGACGACGCCAACGCCTTCCTCCAGAAACTGGGCGACGAGGGGTTCGAGCCCCTCTTCAACGGCCGCGACCTCGACGGCTGGCAGGGGTCGGTGGACGGCTACCTCGTTGAGAACGGCGTCCTCATCTGCGATCCCAAGAAGGGCGGCACCATCCTGACGAAGGCCGAGTACGGCGACTTCGCCGTCCGGTTCGAGTTCAAACTGCCCCCCGGCGGCAACAACGGCCTCGGCATCCGCACGCCGCCCACCGGGAACCCCGCTTACGTCGGTATGGAGATCCAGATCCTCGACGACTCCGCCGAGAAGTGGAAGAACCTGAAGCCGTACCAGTACCACGGCTCGATCTACGGCGTCGTGCCCGCCCATCGCGGATACCTGCGCCCCGTGGGACAGTGGAACTTCGAGGAGGTCGTCTGCAACGGCTCGCGCGTCACGGTGAGCGTCAACGGCACGGTCATTGTCGATGCCGACCTGGCGACGATCGATAAGCCGATGGACGGCAACGACCACCCGGGCCTGAAGCGGGCGTCCGGCCACATCGGCTTCATGGGTCACGGCGACCGCGTCGAGTTCCGCAACATCCGGGTCAAGCGGTTGGAGAAGTGAGGACCGCGGGAGCCCTGCGATGCGATACCATCGCACGTGTTCTGCCACGACGGTGTGGTTGGTTGCCGGCGCGGCTCTGGCGCTCAGCGGCGGGTGCATCTCGCCGGCCGACCGCCTGATCGCCGCCGACGCGCCGCCTGCGCCCGCCACGTACGCACATCTGGCCGAGGCGCTCGATGCGCACCTTCGGCGCGACGTCCTGGCGAAGTGGTATCCGGCGTGCGTGGATGAGGCGGGCGGCGGGTTCCACCAGAACTTCGCGCGGGACTGGACGCGCAAACCCGACCGCGACCGGTTCCTCGTCTACCAGGCCCGTCAGACATGGGTCGCCGCCCAGGCCGCCATGTACGATCCGGCCCTCAAGGACGAGTACACGCGGTACGCCCTGCACGGCCTGGAGTACCTCGACTCAGGTATGCGCGACGGCGAGGCCGGCGGCCTGTACTTCCGCCTCGGCCCGGACGGCCGCGCCGGCAAAGGGCTCGGCACCGAGAAGCACGCCTACGGCATCGCCTTCGCCATCTACGCCGGGGCCGCCGTCTACGAAGCCACGGAGTGGCCCCGGGCCATCGAGTTCGCCATGGAGACGTTCACATGGCTCGACGACCACGCGCACGACGCACGCGATGGCGGTTACGTCGAGGCCCTGGCGCGAGACGGCACGCCGATCCGGACGGCTCCCCGTCCGGGCGCCCGCGACGGCATCTCCACGCCTTACGGTTACAAGTCGATGAACGGGCACATCCACCTGCTGGAGGCGCTGGCCGAACTCTACAAGGCCAGGCCCGACGGGCGTGTCCGCGAGCGGCTCGAAGAGATGCTCGCCATCGTCCGCGACCGCATCGCGGTGGAGCCGGGGGCGCTCAACTACTACTTCACGGCCGACTGGCGGGCGGTGCCGATGCACGATTCCTTCGGCCACGACATCGAGACGGCGTTCCTGATGGTCGAAGCGGCCGAGGTGCTCGGCCGCCCCGACGACGAGCGGACGTGGCGCGTCGCCCGGAGCATCGTCGATCACGCCCTGGAGTGGGGATGGGACGCGAAGCACGGCGGCTTCTACTACAGCGGCCAGGCGTTCGCGCCCGCCTTCGAACGGTTCAAGTCGTGGTGGACCCAGGCCGAGGGCCTGAACGTCCTCCTGCTGATGCACGAGCGATACGGCGCCGAGACCGACCGGTACTGGAAGGCCTTCGTCAAGCAACTGGAGTTTCTCTGGGACCATCAGATCGACCACGAACACGGCGGCTGGTACTGCCGCGTGACCGAGGACGGCAGCGGCCTGGTGTCGAGCGCCGACAAGGCCACCCCCTGGAAGGCCGCCTACCACAACGTGCGTGCGCTGATGCACACGGTGCGGCGGTTGCGGCGTCTGGCCCAGTCGAAGGAGGGTTGACGCGATGCTTCGAATGTGTCTCCTGACCGTCGCGTTGCTTCATGCTGCGCCCGTAACCCTCGGGGCCGAAGCCGACGGCCTCATCGCCTCGCCCGAACCCGGATGGCCGCAGTGGCGCGGGAAGCGCCGCGACGGCGTCTCCGACGAAACCGGCCTGCTCCAGTCGTGGCCCGAAGGCGGTCCCCGGCTCCTCTGGACGGCGCCGGACCTCGGGCGCGGGTGGTCGTCGCCGATCATCACGGGCGGCACGATCTACATCACCGGCGACGTGGGAGACGATCTCCGCATCTTCGCCTTGGACACCGACGGCAAGAAGAAGTGGGAAGCGACGAACGGCCCGTCGTGGAAGCGGCCGCATCCCGGCGCCCGCGCCGCGTGCTGCTACTCCGACGGACGCCTCTACCACATGAACGCCCACGGCCGCATCGCGTGTCTCGACGCCGCCAGCGGCAAGGAACTCTGGGCGGTGAACATGCTCGAGCGATTCGGCGGCCGCAACATCACCTGGGCCATCAGCGAGTGCGTCCTCGTGGACGGGCCGAAGGTGTACGTCACGCCCGGCGGCGAGAAGGCGTTCATGGCGGCCCTCGACAAGACCACCGGCCAGACCGTCTGGGCCGGCGAGCCGCTCGATGATCCCAGGACGCAGCGAACCGGGTACGCCTCGCCGATCCTGGTGCGCTTCGGCGGCCGCAGGCTGCTCATCAACCTGGCGCTGCGGGCGCTCGTGTGCGTCGATGCCGAGTCGGGCAAACGGTACGCCACCTTCCCGAAGCGCACGCAGTACGATGCCTCGTGCGCCACGCCCGTCTACCATCGCGGCGGGGTCTTCTACACGCTGCCCACCCGGAGCGGGTGCGTCTTTCTGACCCTCGTTGCCGAAGGCGACGGCATACGGTTCCGGAAGGCGTGGGAGGGCCCGATGGACAGTTGTCATGGGGCGGCGGTGGCGGTGGATGGGTATATTTATGGAAGCGGATGGAACGCCACCGGCTGGGTCTGCTACGATGCCGCCTCCGGCACGCAGCACTACGACGACAAGACGATCGCCGTCGGCTCGGCCGCCTGCGCCGACGGCCGGCTCTACTGCCTGGGCGAGAAGGGGACCG
>DATKXP010000614.1:0-2127 GCA_035529015.1 Phycisphaerae bacterium
CGCCGCTCAAGAATGCACGCGACCCCGGGCAGTTCGGGGCGGAACAAGCGTACCTCGACGACCCGGACGGCACGGGCTATACGCAGGAGATTCGGATCCCGCTGAAGTTGATCACGGCCGATGGCGTAAGCCTGGGAGCGGTCAGCGAGATCAGGGTGCTGTTCATCCTCGCGTTCGGCTGGAGCCTCGATGCATGGGACTGTTTCATGCCCGGAGTGCTGCTGGAACGTACCTATTGGGGCACGCGCAAGCTGGAACAGTTCGGCCCGGCAACGTTCGAGCGTTCCGGGAAGATGAAGCCTCGGATGCTGCACCTGGCCGACGGCCGCAAGTTGCCGGTGTCGCTGAAGGAAGGCGCGCCCGTCGTCGACTGGTCGGCCCTCAGCGAAGGGCCGAAGGGCTTCAAGCCCGTCAACTTCAGGATGCCGGACGAGGGCTACGTGTCGATGATCATCCGCAATGCCGACGGCATTGTCGTGCGGCAGTTGCTCAACTGCGAGCCGATGGCCAAGGGCGAGCACACGGTGACGTGGGACGGCCTGGCCACGCCGATCTGGCTAACGCCCGGCGCGGCGCTGCCCGTCGGCGACTACACCTGGCAGGCCATCTGGCACAAGGGCATAGGCCTCCGCCTGCGAGGCTGGGCGGGCAACAGCGGCAACGCACCCTGGCATAGCGGCCCCACCTCGAACTGGGGAGGCGACCTCGGCGTGCCATGGACATGTGCCGCACAAGGCGATACGGTGTACCTTGGCTGGGGAGCCGCCGAGGCGGGCCGGGGCCTCCTCGCCTGCGACCTCGAGGGAAACGTCCGATGGAAACACAAGTATGGCGGATTCGGCGGCGCCGACCTGCTGGCAGTTGAGGGCGACCTCGTCTACGTCGGCAACAACTCCGGTAGCCCGCAGGTGCTCTTCCGCCTCGACACCGCCACCGGCTCATATCAGAACTGGGACAAGGCAAACAACGGCGGGTTCAGGGATATTTTCGTAAACGATCTCTGGAAGGACCAGCCGGGCATGCCTGACAAGGCCGAGGCGATGGCGGCCCGCAACGGCAAGCTCTACCTCACCTTCCGGTCCTACAATTTCCGCAGGAGCGATGTAACCAACTGGCGCGCGTTCCTCACCAAGCTCTCCGCCGCGGGCGACGGTATCGGCAAGGCGATCTGGGAGAAGAACGACAAGAACTTCCGCCAGCGCGCCGCAGCCTGGCTGGCTGGCAACGAGCCGGAAGACAAGGCGCTCGCAGCGCCCAACTACTACACGCCGGACGTCCGCGACGCCGTTGCCGGGACCATCAACGGCATGCTCAACGACAAGACGCTCGTGGACGGCGGGGCCGAGATGACTTCGCTGAAGCTGCAGGCCGCAGTGCGTCGCAAGGTCGAGGCCTCCTTCCCGCAGGAAGTGGCCGTGATGAAGAGCGATTTCGTGGCCGTGCTCGATGCCCAGACCGGAAGGGTGCTCAAGACTATCCCCGTGCCCGCACCCAGCGGCGTCGCCGCCGTGAGCGACTCGCTCCTCTATGTCCTTTCCGGCACCGATTCGGTGGCCGCCGTGGACCCCGCAACCGGCGCGGTCAAGCCGGTGCTAAGGGGACTGACGGAGGCCAGGTGCCTTGCGGTCGATGCTGCTGGCCGAATCTATGTGGGCGAGGGCGAGCCGAGCGGGCAGATCAAGGTGTTTACGCCCGACGGCAAGCCGGCGCTGACGATCGGGAGGCAGGGCGGCAGGCCTCGCACCGGGCCATGGGTGAAGGATGGCATGTGGAACATCCACGGCTTGGCCATCGATACGCAGGGCAGGCTCTGGGTGGCCGAAGCCCTGTATTTCCCGAAGCGGTTCAGCGTGTGGAACAACCAGACCGGCGCGTTCGTCCGCGAGTTCTTCGGCTCCACGCACTACGGGGCCAGCGGCGGGGCGATCAACCCGGACGACCCGAACCTGATGGTCGGCGAGGCTTGCGAATGGCGGCTCGATCCCGCCACCGGGCTTGCCCAGTGCCTCGGCACCTTTGAGAACGGAGAGGGCCGGGACTGGAACAGCCTCTTCCACAAGTTCGCCCGCTTCTGCCGCGGCACGAATGGCAAGCTCTACCTCGCGGCCACACTCGGCACCGACACGT
>DATKXP010000615.1:0-3308 GCA_035529015.1 Phycisphaerae bacterium
GTCGGGGTGCCCGGCGTGCAAACGGACCGGCTGGATGGAGATCGGCGGCTGCGGCATGGTCGATCCGAACGTCTTCGAGGCCGTCGGCTACGATCCCGAGACGGTAACGGGCTTCGCGTTCGGATTCGGCATCGACCGTGCGGCCATGCTGAAGTACGGCGTCAAAGACATCCGCCTGCTGTTCGCGAACGACGTGCGGTTTCTGAGGCAATTCTGACGAGCCACGGCACCCCTCTCGGCCGGGCGTGGCCCCGCGCTAACGCTTGGGGCTAGTTGGGGCTAGTTGGGGCTGGTTGGGCCCGGCGCCCGTATATACTTTACGAAAACGGCCTTTCTTTAGACCCCCCAAAATGGCGCTTTTCGGTGTGTCGAACCCCGTTTCTGGGCCAGAAACGGGGTTTCTGGCCTCAAATGTTAAGATAGGCAAGGCAAAATGCGCGTCGTTTTGATCGGTTTCTGATCGCTTTTTGCTCAAACTTGGTCCGTTCTTCGTCCTTTTTACCCCTTTTTTAACCTACGTTGAGCGGGGTCAATAGGTGCTAAAGTATACAAAAAGCGGGGACGGACGAAGCTGGAGGCCGGAGACTGGAGGCTGGAGGCCCCGAAGATTGTTAGAACTCTAACAATCGCGGGAGGCGAAAAACGGCCCTGGCGCTATCAAAAAGGGCGATTTCGGCCAAGGGGCCGTGCAAGAGGGGATTGGACGTATGGCCCGGATAGAATATGAGAGGCCAAAATCGGGCGATTTGCGTAAGGCCTTGTGGGGCAAGGGGTTACGTCTCGGATAGGGCGGCGGAGATTGTTAGAGTTCTAACAAAAAACGGCAACCCGCCGTCGCCAAGGCTATGGCGGGCAAGCGGCGAGGGATCTTAGCGCAGCCGGCCACGGCACGAGCCGTACCCGTGCCAGGGAGCACGCAGAGGGCACTGAGAGAACGCTGAGAACGGCGACAGATTGGGTAAAAGCAACAGCAACGGCGGGTGGCGGGTGGCATGGTCAGCCCTGTAGGCCGCGGCGTGCCGCGGCAATCATCCTGGCTTGGCGCCCCGTTGGGGGTGACGGCTGGCAGGCGGCGGGTGGCATGGTCAGCCCGAAGGGTGACCATGTTCGGACCCCCCGGCGCCACGCATCCAGCGTGCGGGGCGGGTCTGGCGGACCCACGCGGTCCGTTGCTGCCGGCGTGGACGTGCCGTCTCTGTAAGTGCCGCGCCTATCGCCACACGCCGGCCTGGGCCATTCTGCGGGCGGTCTCCCAGACGGTCCGAGCCGTCTCGTCATCGCAGCCGTTGCGCGGGGAACGAAAGAGGCACTTGCCTTCGGGGCAGGAGAGCCACGCGGGCCGGGCGCAGCCCTTCTCGGCACACACGGTTTGGGCAGCCGGATAGGGCGTGTCTGGGGTCTCCATGCCACAAAAAATAACAACATGCGTGCCGGGTTGTCAATGGACTCGTGCTGCGAGCAGACGGCCTGGCGGGCGTACCTGATGGAACTCGACCCGCTGTACTGCGTCGTGATGGTCCAGCGGTGGGAGAAGTTCACAGGGAAGAAGACGGTGATGGCAACAACCCTGGAGACCACGTGATGAGGGGTCGAGCGTGTCCAGAGAGAGGCGGGTCAGCGCTCTATGGACAAGGCCACCTCGGGCGGGGCGGCAGTTTACGCTTCAACTTCTCGCATGCGTCCATCAATGGTTTGATCGACGCCATAGTCTCTTCATTCTGCGCCTGAGAACGAGGCTCAGTCTCGAAAGTCTCGGGCCCATGCCCCAGGTGTTTCTTCCACAGCCGCCAGATCAATGAGTCCTCTTTCGGCTGGACCCTGCACCAATCCTCTGATCCGGGCTTCCCCGCACGGTGCCGCGCTTCTGCGACCTGCCGGAGTGCAAGGCGGAGGTCGTCGTGCCACACGAAGGATTGATCCCCCTCAAGAACAATCTCGGCCATCGCCCTGTGAAGCTTATCGCCGGAACAGAAGAGGCTGGCGAAGGGAGTATAGTACAGGTACTCCATGTCGATCCGATTGGTCGACCGCGTTCCGATGAGCCCATGCATAAGTGCCAATTGGAACATGAGGCTGACGCTGGCACAGTGTCTCCCATAGTCAGCGAACTCTCTCAGCAGCTGGCATCCGCCGTTGCGCCACCTACTGTTGGTCCGCTCTGCGACCTCGGGAATCATCCGGAGTTCTTGAAGGAGAGCGTTGAGGAGCGAGGCCTGCGCTGCCCGGACACTCATCAGTTGATCAACCACCTCGCGCACATCTGCGAGCGATTTCAGAGGCACCCACTCCAGGTGACCGCGAAGTGCCTTCCTCGTGCTTTCCAGATCAATGGCCTGGGACGCAGCTCGCCACTTTTCAGCGAGGAGTTCCTCTGCTTCGGCGAATTCGCCACAGGACCAGCGCGTCAGAGCTTCGTTCTGGGGCTGCACATCGCGGAAAACTCCTACTGTACCATTCTCAGCCACCACCCGCTCCCCGCCACCGATGACTGGCCTGCGCCCCATCTCAAGCCTGCCACCCAGAAGGTCGGCGGTGCAGAGCGTCCGGTAATCCATATTAACGTAGCTGTCGACTGGCGGAATCTTCTCGGCAAGGCTTCTCACAGCTGCTTGAGCATTCTCGGTGTTCAGTTTGGGCTTCTTAAGGTCCGCCAGAATCTCCAATATCAGTACCGGCGGCACAACGGTGTAGAAGTACCGGCTGAGCTCAAAGGTGTCATCCCTGCTCAAGCACTGAAGCGCCGACTTGTCCAAGATAATGGTCGGACCCATCGCCTCCGCCCTGTTTCTGACTTGAGTATACCCAAATCTTGCCGACCGATTCAATGGCTGCCCCCGTGGGCGCGGCGTCCGAAGAGTACGCCCGCCATGGCGGGCGTGCAGGAGGATACGTGATGTGCTGCCTACAGCGGCGTGACCTCAAAGTTCCATACCCACACGCTGCCGTCGTGTGCTGGGCGTCCTGCGCTGTCTGGCCGCGGGAGAACCGGGCTTGAGCACGCGCTCCTCGTTATCCTTCCCTCAGCGCATCCAGCCGCGCGGCGGGGACGAACCAGCAGAGGCGGCGGTGGAACTCGTGGCACGCGGGCTATCCGGCGCGGCGGAGAATGACCAGGCACCCGGCGCCGAGCAAAATCAGCGTGGCCGGTTCGGGGAGGAACCACGTGTAAACGGGCAGGTGGTCCGACGCAAGGACCGTGTCGGAGAGCGTCAGCGGCGGGGGAATCGTCTCGGCGGTGTACGTCCATGTGTTCAACAGGCGACTGTCTGCCAGATATGGTTCGAGCGCATCAGACGGCAGAATGTAGT
>DATKXP010000616.1:0-2219 GCA_035529015.1 Phycisphaerae bacterium
CCTGGCGAAGTCTAGGGGGGTTGTCGGAAAGACCGAGGGGAAGACGATAGCCTATCTGGTCCCTTGTATTGCCGTGCAGAAGGGAAACCCACTCGGCATCCGCTCGCTGCTGGATTTGGCGCGACCAGGCCTGCGGCTGGTGGTTCGCAGCGATGCCGAGGGACCGGAGAAGCCGTGCCTCGGGGACATTGCGGCGCATGCGTTCGAAGCGGCAGGGATTGCCGAGACGGCTAAGCAGAACACTGTGGCAAGGGTGGACAAGTGTGATCAGGTTCCGGCGGCGCTTCGCGAGAGGCGGGCGGATGCAGTGATCTGCTGGACGTTCTTCACCACGCGTTTCCCAGACGAACTTGAGGCGATCCCGCTGTCCGACAAGGCGGCGACTCCTCGCCCTATACCAGCTGCGGTGACCGCATGTGCTGCCGACCCGCGGGCCGCGCGCTCGTTTGTGCAATTCCTCTGTTCACCTGCCGCACAGCAGGTTTTCGTCAGGCAGGGCTACGCCGGGATTGCTCCCAGAGCAGAGCCCGTGCGACCGAAGCACTGAGTGTGCTCCCCAGGAGCCCTGTCCGGGTATACCTAGATGATTTCTTCCCGGCTTAGTCGGTGCTATCCTTCCTCTCATGAGTACCGTTTCGAGTTTCCTGTTGGAGTGGTCCCTTCGCCGTAGAACCACCCTAGCCTTGCTCTGACCGGCTCTCTGCTATGTCGTGGGCACTCCGTTTCCCTGGAGGATGAACCCGCGTGCGAATGTCGTGCGCCCGTGAGACTGCTCCGAGGGCGCTTTGGGGCACGGATGAGTTTCTGGACAACACGGCCATGAGCGTCGCGCGCCGACTACGGAAGAGTACCGCTCAAGAAGACGCTGGCTTGAGGGCGCGGATGGTGGCGCAGACTGCGCATGTCAACCGCCCCTGACACCGCCTTGAGGGCGCTTGGGGGCACGGATGAGTTTCTGGACAGCACGCCCCAGGCCAGGCCGCAAACGCCCCGGGGCGAAGCTCGAGGTGAGGGGGAATCTGGAGGCGCTGCTCACACTGACCCGCAAAGTTGAGAGCGGTGGTAGCCCCGGCGGGATTCGAACCCGCGATCTCATGGCTGAGAACCATGTATCCTAGGCCACTAGACGACGGGGCCACGCGCGTTGGTCCGTGGCTGCAGGGCTAGGACTCGAACCTAGAACTTCCTGATCCAGAGCCAGGCGTGCTGCCAATTGCACCACCCCGCAACGGCATCAGGAGTGTACCAGAAGGTCCGATTGTGTGTCAACGGCGCGCGAGGGTGCGTCGGCTCAGGCCCTGCTATGACTTGTAGACCATGTCGCCGGGACGAACCTTCTCGCTGACCTTCACTCCGACGGAGTCGCCGGGGCCGGCCTTGGCAACCGTCGCATGCTCGATCTGCATGGACTGGATGCTGGTGACGAAGTCGGTGGTGTGGCCGTGGACGTGGACGAAGTCTCCCAGCGCCAGCTCGTCCGAGAGCTGGATGGCCATGACGCCGGCCTTGCTGAAGTAGTGGGTGACCTGGCCGACGGGCCGTTCCTCGGGGGCGCCCTGCTTCTCAGTCATCGCAGCACCTCCTGTGAGGATTGTCCTGCAGTGGCTGGATTCGCCAGGGGGGGCCAGCGGCCTGCCGCCGGGGCCGGGAGTGTGTTCGGATATCGGCCATGGAAGCACGGCGGGACGGGAATCTGCTAGAATGCTCGACGGCGTGGTGGGGAGGGCAAGGAGGCGCGCGGTGCCCGCGGATCAGCAGGTTGTGTTTGCAAGCGTGATTGTCTGGCTCGTCATCCTGTGGAGCTATGTTTGGAAGCTCATGGCGTTCTGGAAGGCGGCGCGGCGCGATCACATCGGGTGGTACGTCATCTTTGCGCTTCCGATACCGTTCGGGTTCTTCGAGATGCTGTACGTGTTCTGGGTGGCGCCGCGGTATCCGGAGCTGGATCAGAGCGTGATGTAGGAGCCGGAGGCGGTTCGGTTGGAGAGGCGCCGGAGGCCGCGATGCGGCCTCCGGCGCTTGTCTTTGGGTGTTCCCGCCAGGTCCACGGCGGGAAAGTGGTCTTTCTGGCGCGCCCGAAGGGGTATGGGCTCGTAGTAGTTTCGCGGCTGGCCGCCGATACTGAAGGTAGCAGCAGTCGAGCGAACTGTGGAATAAGCTTGCGGCAACGAAAACGGTTCTGCGTGGCGCCGAAGCGATTCGGGGCCGACCGTTGCGCG
>DATKXP010000617.1:0-5630 GCA_035529015.1 Phycisphaerae bacterium
GAAAAGTCATAGGACCTTTCTGGAAACGGCACTAGAAGCAGGAGCAGGGCGTACCCGACGAAACGCCGGGCGCTGGTGGTTCTTGCCTTCATGCTTGGATCCTCTCTTTGTCCTGGCGTCGCTCAGAATTTCCAGCGTTACGTGCGGCCCACGGCCGTCGCAGACCCTCTTGATGACCGTATCGCCGTCCCGGACAATCACAAGCCTTTTCCGCGCTCCACCCGGCGGCCGCCGATGGGACGGCCGCCGGGGCACGGCCCAGGCGCTACGTGAAGGTATCCGCGGGGCCGGGATCGTGGTACACTCGGAGCGGTCAAGGCAAGGGAGGAACGCGAATGCCATCGGAGCCGACACGACTCGACAGCAGGCCGGGGCGGTTGAACCGCCGGACGTTTCTCGCGCGCAGCGCCGCCGTCTCGGGGACGCTGGCGGCCGGGTGCCTGGCATCGGCATCGCCTGGCGACGGCGGGCGGTTGCCGAACGTCGTCCTCATCATCTCCGACGACCAGGCGTGGGGCGATTACTCGTTTATGGGCCATCCGACGATCCGCACGCCGCGCATCGACCAACTGGCCGGCGAGAGTCTGCTCCTCCCAAGGAGTTACGTGGCCGCGCCGCTGTGCTGCCCGTCGCTGGGGTCGATGGTGACGGGCCTGCACCCGCACCAGAACGGGATCACGTCGAACGACCCGCCGAAGGGGGCCGGCAAGGGCGCTTGGCCGGCGGACCGGCTGGCGCTGCGCGAACACGTCATCGCGAACATCGAGCGGGTGCCCACGCTGCCCCGGCTCCTCGCGCAGAAGGGTTACGTGAGCCTCCAGACGGGCAAGTGGTGGATGGGGCACCATAGCCGCGGCGGGTTCACGCACGGCATGACGCACGGCGACCCGAAGCGCGGCGGTCGTCACGGCGACGCGGGCCTTACGATCGGTCGCCAGGGCATGCAGCCCATCTACGACTTCATCGACGCGGCGGGGGAGAAACCGTTCTTCGTGTGGTACGCGCCGTTCCTGCCGCACGCTCCGCACAACCCGCCCCAGCGGCTGCTCGACAAATACCGCGACAAGACGGCGTCGATCCACCTCGCCCGGTACTGGGCCATGTGCGAATGGTTCGACGAAACGGTCGGGCAACTGCTCGATTGCCTCGACGCCAGGAAACTCGCCGGGAACACGCTCGTCCTGTACGTGTGCGACAACGGTTGGATCCAGAGTCCGGGCGGTTCGGGGTACGCACCGCGGTCGAAGCGGACGCGGTTCGAGGGCGGCGTGCGGACGCCGATCATGGTCCGGTGGCCCGGCCGCGTGGCGCCGAGACGCGACGACGAGACGCTCGCCAGCAGCATCGACCTGGCTCCCACGATTCTGGCGGCGTGCGGCCTGAAGCCGACGCCCGAGATGCAGGGCGTGAACCTGCTGGACGAGAAGGCGCTCAAAGGCCGCGAGGCCGTCTTCGGCGCCGTGTACAGTCACGACGCGGTGGACATCCACAAACCCGCCGCGGGCCTTCAGTGGCGCTGGTGCGTCAGCGGCCGGTGGAAACTGTGCGTGCCGCACCCCGTCAACACGGCGGGCGCCGCGGTTGAACTCTACGACGTGGTGGCCGACCCGGACGAAAAGCAGAACGTGGCGGCGGAGCACGCCGACGAGGTGGCGCGGCTGCGGCGGCTGATTGATGGGTGGTACAAGCCGGCGTGACGCGTGCGGCCGGCCCCGTCGGCGTGCCGCCGACGGCTAAACACGGCCCGGCGCCTCCGTCGCGCGGCGGGCAAGACTGCCCGCCGCGCAAAGTGCGAGGCGTCCGGCCGGCCCCGTCGGCGTGCCGCCGACGGCTCAACACGGCGCGCGGTCACTCGCCGATGACGCCGAGTTCGGCGATGGAGGCCCAGGGGCCGCCGGTGATCCCCGAAAGGATGCGGACGAGGACGTAGCGGCCGCGAACGGGTTCGCAGGCAACATCCTGCGCGGTCTTGACCTTGCGGAAGGTCGTCTTGGCGGCAACCTTGTCGAAACGCTTGGGGTCGTCTGAGACGTAGAACTCGCCGTCCTTCACGGCCCCGTTCCAGCCGGCGTCCTGCCGGGCGAGGTATCGGAAGCCGCGCACGGTGCGTTCGGCGCCGAGGTCGATGACCAGTTCGTGGGGGTGCGTTGCGGCGGTGCCCTGGAAGTTGGTGTGCCAGTGGCTGTTCGGGTCGCCGTCGAGGACGAGTCGTGCGAGTTTGCGGTTGCCGGTGGATTCGCTGCTCGCGCGGACGACCTTGCACTCGGCGCGCGGAATCAGGCCCTTCTCGGGCATCGCATTGACCTTGCCGGCGGCCTGCGGTTGGGAATCGCCATACTTGGCCCGGCGGTCTTTCTGGTGGATGTCGCGGTCGTGGAAGGTGCCGGGCCGGGCCGGCTCGTGTTCCCGCTCGGCGACGGCTTTCAACTTCGCGAGCACGTCGGCGTGCTGGGCGGCGAGGTTGTTCTCTTCCTGGAGGTCCTTGCTGAGGTCGTAGAGTTCCCAGTCCTTGCCCTTTCCGGGCTGGATGGCCTTCCACAAGCCCATCCGGACGGCCGTCTGCGATCCGTATTCCCAGTAGAGGAACTCGTGCGGGGTCTGCTTGCGTCCTGCGGCGGCCTCGCCGAGGAGTTCGGGGACGATGGAGATGCCGTCAACGTCCTTTGGCGCGGTCGCGCCGGCCAGTTCAGCCAGGGTCGGCAGGACGTCGGGGAAGTACCACAGGAAGTCGCTGACGCGTCCCGGCCGGATCGTGCCCGGCCAATACACGATCATCGGGATGCGCAGGCCGCCCTCGTACAGGTTGCCCTTGTGGCCGCGAAACGCCTTGCCGGTCTTCGGATCGACATTGGGTCCGAGGAACCCGCGCGGGCGGTCGCCGGTGCGGAAGTAGTCGTTGCCGCCGTTGTCGCCGCAGAAGAAGACGATCGTATTCTCGTCAACGCCGAGTTCCTTGAGCAGGGCGAAGACCTCGCCGACCTGGCGATCGACCATGGTGACCATGGCGGCGTAGCGTGCGGCCTCGCCGGCCCACTCCTTGTCCTTGTAGAGGGCCCAGGCGGGGTCGTCGTCGGGAATGTCGAACATGCCGTGGGGCGGCGTCACGGGCAGGTAGCAGAAGAAGGGCCGGTCTTTGTTGGCGCGGATGAACTTCTTCGCCTCGTCGAAGATGACGTAGTGGGAGTAGGTCTTTCCGTTGCGGCCGCCGCGGTTGCCGGGAAGGACCATCTCCTCACTGTTTCGGACGATGTACGGGGGATAATAGGAGTGGGCGTGGACCTGGTCGTAATAGCCGACGAAGAGGTCGAAGCCGTGCTTTTCGGGCACGCCGGTGGAGCCGCGGCCGCCGCAGCCCCATTTGCCGAACCCGCCCGTGGCGTAGCCGGCGCGCTTGAGAACGGAGGCGACGGTCTCCTCGCCCTCCCGCAAGGGCGTGCCGCCGTCGTTCGCGCGGACCGAGGTGTGGCCGGCGTGTTTGCCGGTCATCAGGCAGCATCGCGTGGGCGCGCACACCGAGGCCCCGGCCAGGGCCTGGGTGAAGCGGACGCCCTCGGCGGCCATGCGGTCCACGTTCGGCGTCTTGATGTGCGGGTTCCCCATGCACGAGAGTTCGTAGTACCCCAATTCGTCGGACATGATGTAGATGATGTTCGGCTTCCGCCGCTGTGCCGGGGCGGCACGGGATACGCCGGGAGCGGCTGCCAGGGCGCCGGCTCCGGCCAGTTGTCGCAGAAACGCGCGTCGGGTACTCGTCATGGTTGGCCTCCTGAACCAGTCACTTCGCCTTCTTGTCCCCCTGGTGGCCTTCCCAGGCCACCAGGAACAGGCATAAACTGCGTTCGCGGCGGCCTGGGAAGGCCGCCGCGCGGAGCGGAAGCACCGCACCAACGGAGAATCTATCGCGTGACGACGCCGGCGGCAACGGCAAAAGGGAGCGTGCCGCGCTCCGCACCCCCGGCTGGATGCCGGGGCACGCCACGACCTACGCTGCTGCCATCGGTTCGGACCAGGATGGCGATGGTTCTAGGGCTTCCGAACCTTGGCCAGGCCGGTCTGCCATTCCTTGCCTTTCTTGCCGGCATAGACCATGTAGTAGGTATCGCCGATCTCGATGACGTGGGGCGTCAGCACGCCGTCGCAGTCCCACGCGTCGCGGCCGGCCGACGGCGTGAATACGGGGTTGTGAGGGTTCCGTTCAAACGTGCGGAAGTCGCGGGTGCGGACGTGCCCGATCCGCCAGACCTTGCCGTCGTAGCCGCCGTACAGGATATGGAAGTACCGCGGCCCCTTGAACACTTCCGCCTCACGAACGGCCCGGCTGTCCCATGCTTGCCCGCTGCCTTTGAAAACGGGATTGGCCGGATTCTTTGTGACCGATGCCGGGTCGCTGGTCGGCGCGGTCGCATGACACATGGTCAGCCCGTCCTCATACGACCGCGTCGCCTTACCGGTGTAGACGATATGAATCACCTCGCCCACGACAGCGACCGAAGGGTGGGTCGAGCCATGCCGCTCGTGCTCGGTATCGGCGGGAATCACAGGGGTCTGACGGACGCGTGTCCACCTGCCCATGTCACCGTCGCTGACAAGCAGGCCGGTCTGCTCGGGCGTCGCCTTTCCCTTGCCGCGATAGTACATGTAGAATTTGCCGTCGGCGGGGTTCCGAAAAGGGAACGGGTACTCGACGGCCGCGTTGTCGAAACCTTTCTCCGAGGGTACGAGGATGGGGTTGCGGGCGTCCTGCTTGATATCGGTGAGGTTGCCGACGGGAGCCGTGGCGTGCATCAGCAGCCAGCGTGCGCCGCCCTCGCGCTTGCACCAGAAATAGTGTACCGTGTCATCGACGACGATGGCGTGGGTCGCCGCCGCCCACAGCGGAGGACTGAGGGCAAGGATCGGGTTGCCCTTCTCGATCCTCTTGAAACCTGCGAACACCTCGAACGGGATGGCGTCTTCGCCTTCCGGCTGATCGCCAGGATCCGGCTGCGGTTGGCCAATAGCGGTGGAGGTCCAAGAAACAGCAAGCGAGAGAATCACACATGCCAGGACCAAGCGCATTGATCCTTTCGGCTTCATGCCATGCCTCTCCCAGGACGCGCGGCTCACTTGGACTCAGGGGGCTTGTACGGCACGCCGTAGTGTTTGCAGAAGAACTTGACTTGCAGGGAGAGCCAGGTCTCGCCCTCGGGCGGGGGCGGGATGTCGTTCCTGCTGCCGCCGACGAGTTGGGCGGGGATGCCCAGTTCGTCGGCCCGGGCCTTGATCATCCTGGCGTACTTGGGGTTGTGGACCGTGTCGCCGTTCGGGGCGCTCGTGTAGATGAACAGGGCCGGGCCGCCTTTGCGCATGTGCCGCATGGCAAGACCCTCGGTTCCCATCGGCTGCAAGTGCGACCCGACGACCAGGAGTTGCGTCGTGATGCGTTCGACGGGGTTGCTGCTGCTCGGGTTCCGGAGGTCCGAGTGGTACCCGACCCACTCCGAGATGAGGGCTCCGGCCGATGCGCCGCAGGCGCCGACCCGCCGGGGGTCGATGTTCCACGGCTTCGACTTGGCCCGGATGAACTGGATCGCCCGGGCGCAGTGGTGCATGATCTCCTCGTAGGAGGCGTCTTTGAGAAACGGGTAATT
>DATKXP010000618.1:0-2970 GCA_035529015.1 Phycisphaerae bacterium
GTGGATGACCTGCCGAGCGGCGACGGCGTGGCCGGCGGCGCGGCCGTCTTCTACGTCGGCAGCCTGCGGGGCGACATGCGCGGCTACGGTCCGGGCGAAATCGAGCCCGACGGCGAGATTACCCCCTGGGACATCACGGGCTTTACGCAGAAGTACCTCTCGGGCAACCTCGACGCCGACATGGCCGGATACGGTCCGGGTCAGGCCGAGCCCGACGCCGACGTGAATCCGTGGGACATCAGCGGCTTCACGTCGCGCTACTCGGCGGCGATGGCGGCAGGGACGCACCTGGAACTGCTTCCGACGGGCGGCGAAGGCCTGGCCGTCGGCGCGCCCGCGCCGCTGCCGCTAGCGGCAGGGACCGCTGAGACGGCGACACCTTTGAGTGTGGCACGGCTGGCTTGTCCAGCCGTGCAGGCAGACGAGACAGTCTCAATGCTGGCCGCCGCGCCGGAGATCGGCCTGCTCACCCGGACGTCCGCTGAGCCGGCGGGTGGCACGGCAGCCCCGCCGGGGCGGCCGTGGGTCCCCGGTGTCCAACACGGCCGCCCTTCGGGCTGCCGTGCCACCCACGGCTGGGCAAGCCAGCCGTGCCACACGCCACCCGCGGACGAGTCCGCCGCGCTCGTGCCAACGCCTTCGGACGACGCCCCGGCCGCTCTCCTGGTCGCATCGGACGATGCGCTTGCCTCGCCCCCGGCGCCCTGGTCGCCGGCGGTGCCTGACACGACTGCCGGCACGACCCTCGCCGCCGACGGCGTGGACCTGCTGGCCGTGCCGGCGCTGGAGATTCTGTTAGGGGTATAGTGGACAAGACGTAGATGCCGCACGCGCCCGGGGGGTGAGGGCCGGCGGCGTGACGGAGAGGGACAAGGTGGGCGGCAACGATACAGACTCGAGGGCAGCCGTGCGGGGCGTCTGCGCTGCCCTGTTCGAGCCGATGGAACCCAGGCTGCTTCTGGACAGCGTGATCTTCAACGAGATTCACTATGACCCCGACATCAAGACCGAGCCGGCCGAGTTCGTCGAACTCCATAACACGACCGCCGACCCGATCGACCTCTCGCACTGGACGATCTCGGACGGCATCGAGTTCGAGTTCCCCGAAACGACCATCCTGCCCGGATACGGGTACGTCGTGGTGGCCGAGAACCCCGCGACGATCCTCGCGAAGTACGGCGTCACGGCGTACGGGCCGTTCGTCGGCCAACTCGAGAACGACGGCGAACTGCTCGTCCTGCGCGACGACGCCGGCGCCAAGGTCGATGAGGTGGACTACGGCGCGGGGTTCCCCTGGCCGACCGTCGGCGAGGCCCCGGGGTACTCCATCGAACTCATCAACCCCGCGCTCGACAACGACCTGGCGGGCAGTTGGCGGCCGTCGGCGGGCGGCAGTTTCACTCCCGAGACGCTCATCTCCGACGGCGAGGAGTGGATGTACGTCAGGGGCATCACCGAACCGTCCCCGGGCAACGAGTGGCGCCAGATCGGGTTCGCCGAAACGGGCTGGAACCCCGCCACGCTGGCCATCGGCTACTGCGAGCCGCCGGATAAATTTGACTTCATCGAGACCTTTCTCTCGGACATGAGGGGCGGGTACACCACCGTCTACCTTCGCAAGGAGTTTACGGTCACCGACCCGGGGGCCGTCACGGCCCTTGAGTTGCAGACGCAGTACGACGACGGCGTCAACGTCTGGATCAACGGGACGTACACCGGGTGCGGCCTCAACGTTGGCGGCGAGAACATTCCCTACGACGGCACGGCCGCCCAGGGCCTCAGCGATAACACCGAGTTCGTCATCAACACGCTGGCCACTCCCGCCCCGAGCAGTTACCTGGTGGCAGGCACGAACGTCATCGCGGTGCAATTGCTGAACATCTCGCTCGCCGGCTCGAGCGACGCCTTCTTCGACTGCCTCCTCCGCACCGCCTGGGCCGGCGACGACCACGCCACCCCCGGCGCACAGAACTCCGCTTACGCCGCCAACGCCGCGCCCCAGATGCGCCAGGTAAACCACTCGCCCAACGAACCCGCCTCCGGCCAGGACGTGGCCGTCACCATCAAGGTCACCGACCCCGACGGCGTCGATAGCGTAAGCCTCGCCTACCAGGTGGTCGAGCCCGGCGACTACATCAGCATCGAAGACCCCCGCTACGAGGACCCGGCCTGGTGGACGTCGGGCATCCCCATGACCGACGACGGCACGGGCGGCGACGCGACCGCCGGCGACGACATCTACACGGCCGTGGTGCCGGCGTCGGTCCAGGTTAATCGCCGCCTCATCCGGTACCGCATCACGGCCACCGACACGCTGGGGGCCTCGATCACGGGGCCGTACGACGAGGATCCCCAGCCC
Source organism: Phycisphaerae bacterium (assembly GCA_035529015.1). Lineage (GTDB taxonomy): Bacteria > Planctomycetota > Phycisphaerae > FEN-1346 > FEN-1346 > JAUVZF01. The sequence goes on from DATKXP010000618.1 coordinate 2,360, forward strand.
AACTTCGCTTACTACGTGTACGACGGCGTGCCGGCGTGGACCGGCTCGGCCCGGCCCGGCGTCGAGCCCGTGGTCGAGTACTCGAGCGCCCTGCTGGAATCGCTGCCCGTCTACACCCTCATCACCGACCGGCAGGACCGCCTGAACGCCATGCACGTCCCGTACCGGTGGGGTCAGTCCGACCAGCAGAACCCCACGGTCGGCACCTACACCGGCATGGACTACCTGTGGCACGGCGCGCTCGTCTACGACGGCGTGGTGTACGACCACATCCGGTACCGTCCCCGCGGAGGCGTGTGGCGGTTCTCCATGGGCAAGAACATGTGGAAGTTCGACTTCAACCGGAACCACTGGTTCCAGGCCTACGACGACTACGGCGAACCGTACGACGTGAAGTGGGACAAGTTGAACTTCTCGGCCCTCATCCAGCAGGGCAACTTCGGCCAGCGCGGCGAGCAGGGCCTGTTCGAATGGGCCGGGTTCAAACTCCACAACCTGGCCGGCAACGCCGCACCCAACTGCAACTTCCTCCACTTCCGCCTCGTCGATGACGCCGACGAGGGCGGCCCCGACCAGTACAGCACCGATTTCCAGGGCCTCTACATGACCAT
>DATKXP010000619.1:0-3983 GCA_035529015.1 Phycisphaerae bacterium
TGACTGGGCTTGGCGCCGGGGCCGGGGCCGCCGCCGGGGCCGGGGCCGGGGCCGGGGCCGGGGCCGCCGCCGGGGCCGCGGGCTGCGGTGCCAAGGTCTGCCGGTGCGGGATCTGCTGCCCCGCCGCCATGCCGTCCAAGAGACCCGTGAGTTTCGTCGAACCGGGTCCTGCTGCCGCGGGACCCCCTACGCCTTGCATTCTATCCGGTGCTGGCATCTCTTCACTCCCCTTCCTTTAGAATCGCCTCGGCGCCGTACGTCGGCACCAACGGCGGGACCTCTGTTCCCAAGCGCGACTTCGCGCTCACGGGCATCGTCATGGCGTCGATCTGCTGATTGCCGCCGACACTCACGCCCAGGCGATACGCAGCCATCACCGCGTCCTCTCCGGACTGCAGACCAAACGGCGCCGCACGTTCGCGAGCCGCGCGGATCTGCAACTGCGTCATCGGGGAACCGAGCCACGCCATAAACACGGCCTGCCCCTCCGATGTCATCAACATGTCCTTGAGTTCCTGCTGAGCCTGCATACCTCGTTCTCCTTCTCTGGGGGTTCTACCTCTGGGGCACCTGGGCCGCCGGCGCTTGGCTACGCTGGCGCTCCGCTGCCGCCGCGGCGTCGCTACGCCTGATCTCGGCCGCCACGGCCTCGTCCTGGCGCTCGATGTCAGCCGCTGCCTTGGTTCTGGCGATCTGCATCTGCTCGCCGGTCTTCTGCCTGCGCATGTCATTGAGGCTTTGCTGCTTCATGGCCTCGATCTGAGCCTTGGTGTTGATCTCGTGAATCTTGGCCTCGAGCTCGCGGTCCTTCAGGACCTGCTGGGCCTGTTCGACCTGCTGGGCCTGCTGGGCCTGCTGTTGCTGGGCCTGCTGCTGCATCTTCTGGACTTGGCGCTGAAGTCTCGCCAACGCGGCTTCAGCCTGCGCCAAGATCTCCATGACTTGATCCACGAAGGCCTTGTGCTCCGTGTCTTGGGCCAAGATCTCGACGTGCTGCTGGACGTGCGGAATCGCGACCTGCAGGGCCGCCATGGCCTTCTGGGGATCAACGACCTGCTGACGCATTTCGCCCTGAATCAAAGGCACCAACACGCCCTGCAAGTGGGCGCCGATATGCACCTTCTGCAACTGGTCGGTTCCGACCTGCACGCCTTGGCCCTGCGTCAGGTCGTTGTTCTCCAAGACGGCGTGGCTCAACTCGTTGGTTGGCGCCATGTCGCGGCTCACGGGCTTCGCGTACCTGCCGACGTTGCGGTATCCCACGCGGGCACCCAGCCAGTCGCGCAACGCGTTGGCTTGGCCCACGGCGTCGAGCATGCCCCGCGTGCCCAAGACCTGATTTGTGAGGTCGTACTTCATACCCAAGGAGCCCAGACCCACGGCTCTGGTGGCTGTGATCAAGTAATCCTTGGCCTTGCCGACGATGTACTTGCGCTTCACGCCGCGGGCTTCGCATCGCTTCAGGAACTCCAAGACCATGTCCTTGCCGGGGTACTTGACCTCGCCGTCGACGTAGTCGGACTGCAAGGCCCGCCTCCAGATCTCGCGATACAGCTGGTCGTACTGGTTGTAGCGAAACGCGACCGCGGCTTTCTCAAATCGGGCTTCCTTCGACGTCTCTTCAATGACTTGGCGCGCTGTCTTGCGACTGGCGTCCGTGCGGTCCACACCCTCGTTGTACTGCCGGTAGGTGCCGGTGTTGGACTTCATCACGGCTTCGCTGAGCTCTCGAAGCCTCACAAGCTGCTCGATCTGCGGCGCGAACGAGGTCTGAATCGCGGTGAGCTCCGGCGGCAGAATGGTCCACGGCCCGTGCTGCACGAACTGCAGGCGCGAGAGATCAAGCTGAGACTTGGGCTGCAGCACCATGCCGCTGGACAGCCACCCGGTGTCGAAGATGCGGCCCAAGTAGCGGTTCGACAAGTCGTCGGCTTTGACCATCAGAGACGCGATGCCGCGAATCGATTTCAGGTAGCCGTCGCCGTAGTTTGACGGCATCCACCACACGGCTTGACTCATGGTCTCGAAACGCTCGGGTTTCTCAAAGAGGAACACGGGATCGGTGTCGCGCTCGGTCTGGATGACGTGCGTGACGCCTCGCTTGCCGCTGACTTCTTTTGTCAGGGCGTGCACGACCTTCAGGGTCTCGAACTCCCGGGCCTGGACGTCGGGATCGTTGTTCCTCAGGGCCTGCTGCAGGGACTCCCACGTCGAGCGCTGGAACTTGTCGTCCTTGTCGCCGCCGTCCTGGCCCTTGTAGAAGAACTCCACCAAGACGTCGCGCACCGCCGAGACCTTCCAGCCCGCGAGGCGCGCCGCCTCGACGTCGTCGATCTGCTGCAGGAGTTCGCCGGCGGTCATCTCGTCCCTGATCATCAGCAAGTCGTTGTCGTCGACCACGACTTTCGCCCGAGGCTCTACCAGGAGCTTGCCCCTTTTGATGGCAGTCGGCCGCCAGTCCCACTCGTCTCGGAACAGCACGGGGCCAACGCCGTAGGCGTCGGTCTCGCGAACCACGAGATCGACCATCGGCAGCAATCCGGGCCAGAGCTCGAGCATCGTCGAGAACTCTTCCTGGATCACGCCACAGCGTTGCTGGGCCTCGGTGTCGTCGGGGTCGGGAACCGCGGGGTTGACCTCGACGAGTGTCGGGACCTCAGCGAAGAGCTCGTGCGACGCCGATACCCGGGCGTTGAGATTCGACGCCAGCGCCATGAAATTGACGTTCGTGATCGTGCCCAGCCCGGCGTCGTCGAGATCCTTCTGGTTGTACGGCGGATTGCCGTCGAGCATGCCTTGGATCAAAGCCCGGCGCTTGCTGTCGTCTTCGTCGGCCGTCTTCAGCTTCCGGAGCACAGCGGCGACAGCCGCGGGAGTCGCCAAGCGGCGCCGCACCGGGGCCCCGGAGGACGTGACACTCTCTAACGTCGGTTCTCTGTCTTCGGCTTCCATAAGACCTTACTCCCCGGCCGCAACGGCCTTCAGCATCCAACACTCCGGAGGCTGGGTTTCCGTCGGCGGACACCACACACCGTCGACATAGACTTTAGCAGCAATGGCGCTGCAGTCAAGCGCGCAAACACCAAGCCACGTGTGCTCCGCTCGGCGCTGTCTGCCGACGAGCTGCAGGGCCCAGTCGACGAGGCCCACACAGGTGGGGCACAACGTGCGATCGTTGTGGGGGCACGCCGCGCAGATCTGAGCCCGCTTCGCAGCGACGCCATCGTCGACCTGCGGCCGACCCCTGCGCACGGCGCGGGTGCGCTCTCGCACGGCGTCTAGTGTCAAGACCTTGACCTCGGGGTCGCCGCCGTTACAGAACCCCGCGGGCAGACGGCGGCACATGAAGTCGACGACGAGTTCCCAGAGATTCTCGGGGCACGGCAGCTTGTTGGCGCCGTAGTGTTGCTCCAAGATCTGCAGCAAACGACCCTGTGAGGGCGACGCGAAGTACTCCCTGGTCTCCGGTACCTCAAAGAAGTACCGGCCGCCGGGCGGCACGCTGTTCTGGTGTTTGAAGGTTCTCATGATTTCCACGGCGGCCGGAAAGGCCCCTCCTGAAGCGGCGACGAGAATAACAGGCTGGGCGATACCATGAAAGCCTTGAGTATTCGGAGCAAACGCAGCCCGCCCTCGGCGCAAATCTGGAAGCTCAACTCGCTGCAAAACCATCGGCCCGAGGCTTTGCGCGATTCATTGGTGACGCGGAACAGGAACTTCCAGAACGGGTTGTCGTAATCCTTGCCCTCTTGCCGGTAGGCGAATGCCAGCGCGGCCTCGGGATTCGGGAGATCAACCACGGTCCATCTTGTCAGTCTGTCCCGGCCATTGGGTTCGGGCTTGCGATGGATCACTCCGCAATCTCGCCGCGACTCCCATATCTGATATCTGCCGTCGGGATACCAGAACGCCACCTTTGTGTGACAGACGGGATGGAGCCACGTGAAGCGAGCAATCGCTTGCCCGATGATGTCTTTCGGCGG
>DATKXP010000620.1:0-3919 GCA_035529015.1 Phycisphaerae bacterium
CAGGGGCGACTGATACCTCAAACGCCCCTCCGGGGCTCTGACGCATCGACGTACCTGCATGACCACGGGCTTGCGCCCGTGGCTACAGTTCAACTGTGCCTGACGGCACGCACAACGCAGCGCGAACTGGGGATCAGCCGGCACTGAAGGGGTGTGGTCCGTTCCGCCGGGCCGCGGCGTCGTCCGAGGCGCTTGTCGCGGCTCGCTTTTTCGATCATTTTTCGGCGCGTGCTCGCACGAAAAGCGGAAAAGCCGAAGCGTCCATGCGGCCGTAAGGCTCTGTAAAACAAGCACTTGTGATCGCGCGCCGCGGGTTTGGGCCGCTCGCGTTTGCCTGGCCGACCTTTGTGCGTAGACTCTGAAGTGTCCGCGTGATGCCTGCTCTTAGCGCGACAACGCCACTTGCCGCGCCGTGGGTCGCGAGACCCACCGCGCGACAGCGCAGCCGACGCGACATGGCAGCGATGTAGCGTTGCCGCATTCGCGCCCGAATGCTGTGCCAACCGGGCGCCGGTACCCGGCAAGGCTGTGGTCCCCGTGCCGCCTGCAGCAGGGGACGCGGCGACGATCAGGAAAACCGAGCGTGATCGGGGCGGAGAAGGCGCGATGGGTCGCGCCTGTTGCCCCGAGCGACGATTGGGTGTGTCTCAATCCAGGAGGGTGTGGATGAAGCAAACCATAACGGTTGTGTCGGTGATGGCGGTCCTGTTGACGGCGGCCGCGACCGAGGCGGGACTCTTGCGCGACGACCCCAATGCCATGAGCGCGTGGCGGGGTGCACAGCGTTTCATCGCCTCCGACAGCGCCCACACGCTGGAGGTGGACGTCGATTACGCCGTCTACGCGCCCGGCGACTTCGGAGGGGGCCTCGATCCGTCCGGTGGCACCGAGTATCTGTACGCTTACGAGATCCTCAACACCGTCAACAGCAACTCGGTCGAGGTCAGTTCGTTCACGGTCGGCCTGGCGACGGCGAGCCAGGCGGGTAACATCGGCACCGACGGCGGCCCGCCGGGCATCGCGGGCGGCGTGGTGCCGGCGGCCCAGGGCATCACCGGATCGAGCGCCGTCTGGTCGTTTCTGTTTGACCAGATCGACTACGGCGAAGATTCCGTGACACTGATTTACACGAGCCCGTTTGCGCCGCAGTGGTTGACGGGGTCGGTGCATGACGGCGGTCTATCGGACAAGGAATCGCTCCCCTCGCCGACGCCCGAGCCGGCGACCATTGCGCTTCTGACGTTCGGCACGGCCGGCATGTTCATCCTTCGGCGCAGGCGTTAGAGCGTGTTCGTTCCGGGTTCTCGCGCGGTGGGTCTCGCACTTTGCGCGGCGGGCAATCCTGCCCGCCGCGCGACGGAGACACCGCGCTACGCGGTGGGCAAGATTGCTCACCGCGCGAGGATCCGTCACACGCAATCTTGAAATGCTGTAGGGGGCGAATACAACCTGGCCAAGGACGAGCCCTCGGCCTTTGCTGCGTCGGGGGCTTTCCTTTGCGCCGGCGCCATGTGGCCTGATCAGGCCACGCCCCGACCTCCCGTCCGATCGCGGCGCTACGGGGCCGCCGCCGTCTTGACGCGGCGGAAGGTGTACCGGCGGTCGGGCGTCAGGTAGTTGAAGACCTGCTCGGTGCCCTCGACGGCGCTCTGCACCTCAAAGGGCCCGCGCACCAGACGCTTGTGCCGCACGTCCTGAAACTGCAGCAGCCGCCGCGGGTCGCCTTTCTCGCCCTCGGCCTCCATCAGGATGGCGACGTTGATGATCTGGTCTCCCTGGCGGCGTGTCTTGGCGAAGACGCGGACCTCGCGCAGCGCCCCGCTCGCCAGGGGCATGACGAAGGCCCGAGCGATGCCGTAGGCCAGCCCCTCGAAGCGCAGGTCCACGGCGCCGTCGCCGACCGGCTCGAACGCCACGACCGTCTCGCCGGTGCCAGGCAACTTCGGCTGCACGACGATCCGGCTCGCGCCGCGGAACACGATCGCCGGCTGGAACATGATCAAGTTATCCAGCCGCACCTCCTTGCCCGGCTGCACCCGGATCGTGATGGCGACCACCGGGTGCTCGTCCTTGAGGTGAAACTCGAATTCGAGGGCCTCCACGCGATCCCACTGCCGCGCCAACGTCTCCATTGCCAGAAGTGCCTTGGGCGCGTACGCGAGGACGGTGTGCAGTGTGCCCGAGAGGCCGCCGCCCCCTTCGGGCGGAGCCTTGGCGAAGTGGTTCTGCAGCGCCTCGGCCAGCGGCTCCACGGCCTCCTTCAGGTTCGCCGCATCGCGCAGCCGGCCCTGGACGTCGGCGCGGAGACCGTCCGGCACCTGTTTGCCGGCCGCGGCGAAACCCAGACGCAGCATCGTCTGCACCAGCAGCGCACGGACGCGGTCCATGTCCGCCGGTGCCAGATCGCCGAGCAGATGACCCTCGGACCGTTCGTTCAGGTAGGCGGCCACCATCTCGATCATGGGCCCGGCGGCCATGGCGAGGGGTTCCTCGTCCTTGCCGGCCGGCGTGTCGGGCTCCTCGGTGGCCACGCGGCGCGAGATGACCTCGACGCGGGCAAGCGCCTCCGCCAGGCCGTGGGCCCACCGCTCGCGGTCCGTCTCGCGATCCATCTCGCCGATCTCGGCGAGGTCCTCGAGGGCGAGGCGGGCATCGGCCAGGACGTTCGCCAGTGCCGTCGCGTGGGTGGGACTGACGGCAAGTTCGATCTCTTCAGGCTCTGCCTTGAGTTTCTCGCCCGCGCGGACGAGCGAGACCGTTGACCAGATCAGGCTGGAATGGCGGCGCACGATCCACTTGCCGGGCAGTTGGCGCCCCCCGACCGACGGCCGGTAGTACGGACCCAGGTCGGCCGTGTCGGCGTGCACCGATGCGTAGCGCGCCAGTTCCCCCTCGGCCAGGTTGTGGGACGCGATGCATCCGGCACCGGCAAGTCCAAGGGCCGCCGTCACCAGCGCTGCCGCTAATCTCACGATAGGCCTCCTGACGAATGGCCGGACCGGCGCGTGGCGGTTACTTTGTGGCCGCCTCTTCTTTCTTGCGCTGGGCGGCCAGGCTTCTGAGTTTCGTCTCCATCGCCGAGCGGGGGTACGTGCCGCGACCGAACAGGCCCTCCTCGACCTGGTCCCATCCGGTCACCACCTGGATGGCGTCGGGCAGGTCTTTGATCGAGTCGGCCAGCGCTTCGAGTTCCGCGGACGGGGCGTCTTCGGCTACCTGGATGATCAGGAACGCCTTCAGCCCGTTCTCGTGGTAGGCCTCGACGTCGCTTATCTTGTCGCCGATGCCGATCTCGACCTTCGTGAACCGCTTCTTCAGGGCCGCGATCATCTCGCTCTTGTACGTGCCGCTCCCCTTCAGGAACGATCCGACGGTTGACATCAGGACGGGGCCCGGCGGGTACCCCTTCGCCTTCAGCCAGGTCTTGCTCTTGGGTCCGAAGTAGTCGGGCCGGTGCGTCAGGAACACGATCGTGTGCGTTGCGGCCAGGCGCTTGAGGACCTCGGGCGAGCGGGCCATCGGCGTCGGGTTGCCCAGCAGCACCGTTTGGAATCCCGACGCGACGACCGTCTTGTCAAGGTCCACGACGGCGATGGCCGTGTCGGCCGCGCGGCAGGCGACGAGCAACTCGCGCGGCTTGGGCGGATCGTCGGGCAGGCCGTCCGGGCTGACGTCGGCGGTGAACCGGTAGTCGCCGGCCTGTTCGGGCGTGAAGGTGACGGACGCCACGCCGTGGGCGTCGGTCGAGGCGGCCCGGTAGATTTTGCCGTCGCGGTCGAACCGGATGACCTGTCCCTGGCGGCCGCGCAGGAAGTCGCCGCCCTGGAACCGCGCCTCCAGTTGGGTCTCCTCGCCGGGCAGGGCCAGGGCGTCGCGGACCGTCAACAGGTACGACCCTTCGGTGCCCAGGATCAGGCTC
>DATKXP010000621.1:0-5569 GCA_035529015.1 Phycisphaerae bacterium
AGGGCGCGTCGTGGCAACCCTCCGCGACGGGCGAGTCGTCTGCTACGGGGCAGGCGGCTGAGACGCCCTGCCCCGGCTCGGGCCAGCGGCGGCGGAAAGCGGGGTGCCACGCTTTTGCTCGCAAAAGCGTGCGCCGGTTTGAACGTACCCGCGTGATGGTCGCTCATGCTTTCGCAACAGCGCGAAAGCATGGCACCCGGCTTGAGGCTGTAGCCTCCAGTCTCCGGTCTCCGGTCTGGAGCCTGCAGTCCTTCGTCACTTCGCCTTCACGTCGAAGCAGTAGAGGTTGGTGTCGTACCGCAGGTACAGGCGGCCGCCGATGACGACGGGGTGGGCCCAACTGGGGCCGCTGCCCGCGACGCGGAACTCGCCCTTCATCTGCATGCCCTCGGGCGAACACGTGGCCAGGGCCGCGCGGCCGCCGCCCTCGCCGAACAGGTACAGCATGCCGTCGGCCCAGCAGAGCGACCCCTTGCCGACGCCTCTCTCGCCCCACATCTTGCGGCCGGTCTTGAGGTCCAGGCAGGCCCAGCCGTCCGAGTTGTTGCCGTAGATGTACCCCTCGTGGATGACGTACCCGCCGTGATGGCACACCATGTCGCCGGTCCGCCACGCCTCGGTAGCGGAGAGCCGCCGGCCGGCGGCCGCAAGGCGGAGGCAGATGCCCCCCTTACCATATCCGTTCGCCCAGAACACGTGGCCGTCGGCGTACGCCGGCGTCGGGCAGTTGGCGGTGTTGTTGGCACTGAAGGAATTTGAGAAGACCACGCCCCCGTTGGCGGCGCTGACGCACACGATGCCTTTGCGCGTGCCGGTGACGATGAGCGGCGCATTGGCGAACGTGAACGGCAGGCACGAACTGTACTCCGGCCCGGCCTGGTAGCCCTGGCTGGCCCAGACCGGCCCGCCCGTCATCTTGTCGAGGGCAACGATACACTTATTGCCGCCCGGTTTGACGATCGCCAGTTTCCCCAGGATCAGGACCGATTCGGCGTAACCCCATTCACCCGGCGACCCACCGAAGTCGCGTGCGCGTTTGCCCCAGATCGGCCGACCGGTCTTGGTGTCGAGGCACGCCACCACGCCGTTGCCCGAGAGGAGGTACGCGCGGCCACTGTCAATCGTCGCGGTGGCGCGGCATCCGGGCTGGCTGCCCGTCCAGGCATCGTCAACCGGGACGCGCCACTTGGCCTTGCCGTCCATGTCGAAGGCAAAGAGCACGAGTTTGCCGCCCGTGTCGCCGGTGATGTAGACGGTGCCGCCGCTGACGGCCACGCCGGAGTAGCCCTTGCCGATGTCGGTGACCTTCCACAGGAGCGTGGGCCCGCCGGCGGGCCACTCCTTCAGCAGGCCCGTATCGGGCGACTTCCCGTCGCGGTTCGGCCCGCGCCATCCGGGCCACTCGGCCGCCGGGGCCGCACCCTCCGCCACAGACGCCGACAGCCACAACGCCGCCGTCAACGCGACAACGCCAAGTCGCAGCACGTGCATCGGTCACTCCTCGAGCGAGCGCTCCGGTTCCCCCCGTCGCTCGACCATTATGCCACGCAGGAACGGGCGTGGCCAGCGCATCCTTGCGGCAGGCGTTCGCAACACCGGGCCATTCGCCTCGGTTGGCGTAAGACGCATTTGGCGCAAGAAGGAAGGGGCCCGCGAGATGGTCCGAACGGCCCGCGTCACTCGGCCACGATCTCGATACCACAGATCAGCGCCTCGCCTTTGTTGGCCGAGAACGCCACCTCCAGCGCTTCCGCAACCGTCACCCCGGCGACCTCTTTGACGACGGCGCGGCGCGGCCCGCCGGCGGCCTTGACGATGTCGAAGTCCTCAAGCACCCTGTTGCCCTGGAGGCTGACGCCGAACAGCCGCTCGCCAGGTTTCGCGCCGGCCGCCGGCTCCGCGAAGTGAAGGCGGACCGTGTACGGCCGGGCCGACGCGCCCTTGCCCGCCAGCCGAATCGACATCGACTCGACGCCCTCCAGTCCCGACGCCGCCACCCACCTCAGTTCCCCGTCTTCGATGACCGACATGTGGTGGCGGAACGCCTTCGGCTTGGACGGCCGGGCGTTGACGGAGGGGTCCGGCGACGATCCGCCAACGCTCGGCCAGTCGAGCCAGAGCGTCCCGCCGGCGGCCAGGCGGTCGCCGGGGGCGCCGAAGTTCAGGCCAACGCGCCGGATCGGCTCCTTGCTCGACCCAACAGACGAGAAGGTCCAGGCTTCGACGTCCGGGTCATGGATGAACGCCAGCGAACACTGGTTCTGATACGAGCAGGTGCAGGTGCGCGTGTAATCCGGAGCGCTCAGGATGCCGCACGCCGGGATCAGGTTCGACGTGCAGCCGGACTTGAATCCCCCCATGTTCCCCGTACCGCCGTCGTGCTCCAGGTCGTAGTAGCCGGCAGCGGCGGAGCGGAACAGGATGAGGTTCCGGCTGGCGATGGCCGTGTTGCAGCCGTAGTTGCGGCGATAGCGCCACGCAATCGTCTCGCCGGTCAGCGGATGCTTGCGCTGCTCCGGTTTCCCGGTCAGCAGGTTGAACGCTTTGCTCTGCGCGATGACCCGCTCGCCGTGGATCATGCACGGCCCTTCGTACGACTCATCGCTGGTCCAGAGTACGTTCCCATCGCGACCGCGGTAGGCGGCCAGACCCTTGCCCACCTCGTCGAGGGCGCGGTCGCGGCCGCGGCTTCCGGCCACAAGAAGCACGTCGTGTTCCTCGGAGTAACCCAGCCACGTCCCCTCAACGTCCTTGTCCGCTTTCCAGACGACGCCGCCGGTGCGGGCATCGAGGGCGTACAGGGTCGGTTCGGCCTCCGCTTCGAGACCGCGGAACTTCAGGGCCTTGAGCCGCGCTTGCGACAGGCCGTCGACACAGAAGACCTTGCCGCCGCCCGCAACGATCGCGTTGTGACGGAAATTCGCCTCCGCTTGCCGCGTCCACATCGCCTTCTTCTGCGCGTCGTGGCGATCCATGACGATGAGCCATCGGCTCCCCGCGCCATAGGGGGCGTTCTCGTGGACGGTCTTGCTCTTGATCGGGTCCTTCTTGTCCTTCACATCCCTGACCAACTCCACGCCAATCGGCATCGCCGTCGCAATCAGGAGGTCCTCATACACGCCGACGTAGCCCCACCGCGCTTCCCCCAGGCCGTCCTGCGGGGGAAGGTCGAAGTCGTCCTTTTTCGCGCCGGTCTTCGGATCGAGCCGCACGCATTCCCGCCCGTACGCCACGTAGATGCCGTCCGAGACGGAGACGTAGTTGCTCCCGATCTCGTTGGCGCCCGGCTGATGATTCGTGTTGTCGTAGTAGGTGCCGAGGTCCTCGAACGTCTGCTGCCAGAGCAGCCGCCCCGTGTACGCGTCCACGGCCCGGAGCATGTTGCGGCCTTCGATGATGACCCGACCGTCCACGACGTGCGGCGAGGGGCCGTGACCGTGCCGCGGCAGAACCGGATCGTTCGCCGGGCCGCCGAACCACAGCAGCCCGAGCGGGGCCCGGACGGACGCCTCCTGCGACACGATCGTGTTGGCCGCGTCGGCGTACTGATGGGTCCAGTTGGCCGACGCGGGCAGCGCCCCGGTTCGCCTGAGCAGGAGGCCGTCGCGGCCCGTATCGACGGCGGCGCCGGCAAGGTCCGCCTGGCTGACCCACGTCTTGAAGTCCGTCTGCTTCGCCTTGGGAACCGGCAGCCAGGCCGTGCCGCCGTAGGGCCGGAGCGTCCGGAAGACCGACCGGACAAAGCCGACGCCCTTCTCGAATCCCGCGGCTGCCAGGTCCTCCGACGCCACAAGACTCGCCAGATACGGCGGGAACGCAAACGCCGCCGGGTCGCCGACGTGTGCCGCCACCCGCCGGCCGTACACCCCCGCCGCATCCATCGTGCCACGAAGGGAAGCCACCTTCCTGCTATCGGGGTCAACCGCAATGACGTGCAGGTCGGACCGCCGGACGAGTTCCTCGATGAGCCGCCCGCTGCCGATCCCCAGGACGAGACAGTAGCCCGCTGCAGCGTCGGTCTCCTCCAGCAGGTTCTCGACTTCCTTCGCCCACCGGTCCGACGCGGCCGCCGGCGGCGTGCGGTCGTAGCGGTGCGTGACGGCGGCCCCTTCGCGCGGACCGAAGCAGTACAGCCACCCCTCGCGCGTGACGACGAACAACTTGCCGTCGGCCGCCAGCATGTTCCACACGTCTCCTTCCACGCGGCCCTGCCAGGAGACGCGGGCCCGGCCATCCTGCACCGGCAGGTCGAGGGCGGCGACGAGCCCGTCTTGCCCTTCGGCATAGACCCGTGTGCCGGCTTTGATGAAGAGCCGCCGAAGCGGCACGTCCGGCTCGCCCTTCCACGCGGCCGGCAGCGCGGCCCGTTTGCGTTTCTTGCCCGTCGAATCCGTGTCCTCCTCGAAGACGGGACGGTACGCATAGCCGATCGTCTTGCCGCCGTCGAAGCCGATGAGCACGTCGTCGGTCGGAAGCATCCCGCTGGTGCGCGTCAGCGCCGCCCCGTCCTTGAGTTGGTACACCGCCCCGCCGTTGAAGAACCAATCCTTGCCGACGAACACCTCGTAGCCGCCCGCGTCCTTGCCGAACGTGCGGCTGCTGACGTGGTAATAGAGGAAGGCGCCGGTCTTGCGGTCATAGGCGGCCGGAACCGTCCTTCCGCCCGAGACGAGGAGTTTCTCGCCGGCCACCGCCATGTACCCCTGCGGCGCTACGCCTGCAAACGCGGGGCTGCCGTGCTGCTGCGTGATGTAGGCCGAGCCGCTGCCGCTGTTCGTCCAGACGGCGCGGCCGGTCTCGGCGTCGACGGCGTGGATGAAGGTTCCCATGAACGGCCAGATGCCGGCCGCGAAGTAGATGACGCCCTCCACCAGAACGGGCGCCCCCCGCGCCGGCCACGTCGAGATGAGGCGGTCGTTCCCCAGGACGCGCCGCTCCGACGGGCCGCCGCGGAACTTCCAGACGAGGTCGCCGCTTGCCGCGTCCACGCAGTACAGATGCCCGTCGTCGGACGCGAACGCCACCCTGTCCTTCCAGGCCACCGGGGCGAAGCGGACCGGGCCGTCGGTGTAGAACCGCCAGAGTTCCTTGCCGGTCTGCGTGTCGCAGGCCGTCAGGCGGTCGCTGACCATGGACGGGACGAAGACCCGCTTGCCGCAGACCACGGGCTCGTAGGAGGCGTCGAACTGGAGTTTCGTCTGACTCGCCGGCCAGGCGGGGGCCGGCGGCGCGAACTGCCGGACCCACTGAAGATGGAGTTCCCTCGGCAGTGACTCCGGCGAAACCGCGGTGCGGCCGGCGTCGTGGCGCCACATCGGCCAGTCGGCCGCAGACGCCGGAGCCGACAAGCAGAGTGCAGCGAGCAGGACACCGACGATCGTAGCGGACTTCCTGAAGACCATCACGTTCCTTCAACCGCCGCCGCTTCAGGGGCTTCCTGGTCGCGGGTGAGCCGGCCGCCGACCATCCGGACCGTGCGGTGCGCGTACCCGGCGGCCCGCGGGTCGTGGGTGACAAGAAGGACCGCCCCGCCGGCGGCGGCGAACTCCCCGAGGTACCCAAGCACCCG
>DATKXP010000622.1:0-27185 GCA_035529015.1 Phycisphaerae bacterium
ACCTCGTCCTGGACTTCCCTCAGGCCCTTCTTGAATTCGACAATGCCTTTGCCGAGGCTCTTGCCGACCTCCGGCAGTCGCCGCCCGAACAGAATGAGGGCGATGATGGCGATGATCGCCAGTTCCCACGGTCCCGGCATCCAGAAAGCCAACTGTTCCACGGGGCATCCTCCTGACTGGTCAACCTCCCATTATACCACAGGGAGCGCGGCGTCCAAGGAAATCATTCCGACGACGGCGCCGTCCGACGGCCCACGGCCCCGCGCTGGGCGCGAAGCCAATCGAACCAGGCATCGAGTCCCTCGCCGGTCTTGCACGAGAGTTCCAGCAGCGGCACGTCGATCCCCAGGTCGCGGACGAAGCCGCGGTACGCCTCGAGCGAGAAATCGGTCGCGTCCACCAGGTCGATCTTGTTGAGCACGACGCAGTCGGCGCCAAGGAAGGCCACGGGGTACTTGGCCGGCTTGTCGTCGCCCTCGGGCGTCGAGGAAACGACGACGCGTCGGTGCTCGCCCAGGTCGAAGGACGCCGGGCAGACGAGGTTGCCCACGTTCTCGATGAACAGGATGTCGAGTTCGGCCAGGTTGTACGCCTCGATGGCCTCGGCCACCTGTCGGCCGTTCAGGTGGCACCCGCGGCCGGTGTTGATCTGGCGGCAAGGCATGCCGGCATCGACGATGCGGCGAGCGTCGCGGTCGGTCGCGAGATCGCCATCGACGGCGGCCATGCGCAGGCGGCCCGCGAGGCGGCGGGCGGTCTGCTCCAGCAAGGACGTCTTGCCGGCGCCGGGCGAACTCATCAGGTTCACGGCAAGCAGGCCCGCCTGGTCGAACCGCTCGGCCAGGGCGGCGGCCAGGCGGTCGTTCTCCGTGACAATCGTTCTCTCGAGGCGGATTCGCTCGGCCATCGCCCTATTCAACCTCCAGCGATTCCAGCCGCAACTCCGTGCCGCGAACCGGCTCAACGTCGGCGCCGCCGCAGTCGGGACAGACCAGCCGGAACTCCTCCATCGGAAACTCGCGTCCACAACCGCGACAGACCAGGACGACGGGCTCCTTCCGCACGTGCACGGCTGCACCCGGCCAATCGGATTCGGCCACGAGGAGCCCGATCGCAAAGTCGAGCGATTCCGGGTCGGCGCCGCTCAGGGCGCCGACGGCCACGTCAACCCCGGTGAGGCGGCGGTCGGGCAACTTCTGCATCTCGGCCACGACCTGTCGCCAGACGGCATGGGCTAGCGCGACTTCGTGCACCGCGCCTCTCCGGGCATGCACTTGAGAACGAAGCCAGGGGCGAGCCCCTGGCCCTCGAAGCCGTCATCACGCGGCTCGGGCGCTACTCGAAAACGAGCCGTGTGCCGGTGTTGGTGTTCAGTGCGTAGAAGGCATGGCCGGTCACCCTTCGGCCGGCCAGTTGAATGATGGTCAGACCGTCCTGGACGATATCGGCGTCGTTGGTTCTGGGGTTGGCGGGCGGGAATCCGGCCGGGCAGAACTCGAGATAGAACCCGTCGTGCTCGGCGCCGAGTTCCTTGCCGCTCAGGGCATGGGTCTCGATCTTGCCGAACACCTGCTGCTCGTACTGCCGCCACCTCGCGACGTCGTCGGGCCTGGGGTTCCTCGGATCGACCGGGGGCGGTGGCGTTGCGCTGCCCACATTGGGCAGGCCGCGACAGACGTACACGCCGTCGCGAAACGCCAGGGCCTGGCTGCCGGGCACATTCCGCCACTCCCATCTGCTGTTCGACGCGTTGTAGTAATACTCCTGGAGCGCGAGGGTCGAGCCCTGCATCATGTCGTTGCGCGTGTCCCTGGATTTGAACTCGACGCGGGCATCGCGTCCGGTGGCGGCGGCGTGGCTGCGTGCGCCGTTGAGGAAGGCCTGGATTCTGGCCATGGCGGCATCCGGGCCGGTCCGCTCGGCAAACAGGCGAAACATGCCGAAGGTCACGGTCATCAGGACGAGCATGATCCCGACGACGGCAAGCATTTCGACCAACGTGAAGGCGTTCCTGCTTCTCATCCGGCTGCCTCTCTGCCCCGAGAAGGAATCATCCCCGGGGTCAGTACTTGCGATCTCCTGCATCGATCCGGGTAACACCCAGCGCGTGGAGATCATAGTTGGCCAGGTTGTCGGCCTTGCTCCGGTTGGGCCACATGTCTCCGCTTTGGGTCACATGACTGAAGATGTCCGCCGTGCGTCCCTCGGACATGAGGAGCGGCATCGGCTGCAGATTGCCGCTGCTGTCTTTCTGCGGCGGGAAGTAGTGGATGGGCCGTCCCCAGGCGTCCACATAGACGCGGAAGTCCATGCGGGTGCCGTACGGAAGAAGCCTGACGTTCTCGTTGCCGGCATGCATGTAAGGCCCGTGTCGCTCGCGCATATTGAGCGTGGCATAGAGCATGGCTTCGACGTTGTTCTCATAACTCCCGGGTACCGGAATCGGGCAGTAACTCGGCTTGGCCCTGCGTTCCGCGAGGGTGATACCGGCGCCGGACACTTTTCCCAGGAGTTCGGCCAGATCCGGGTCGCTCTCCGATCGGTACCACGGGAACTTGCCCCAGTCGTCGTAGTAGCCTTGGAGGGCGGCGTCGAGACTCGCCAGGAGCCGCTCCGTCGCCTTCCTGGCCGCGATGTCGCTCACGGCCCCTCCCGCACCGACGATAAGCGCCACCAGAATGGCCAGAATGCCCATCACGGTGACCAGTTCGACGAGCGTGAAAGCGCGGGCGCCGCCGGGTTCGTTTCGGCCGTCCATTGTCACGGCTCCTTCGCCAAAGGCGACATCACAGGAAATTCGTGACATCGTCGTACACGGCCTTCCCGGACTCGGCGTCGTTCTGCGTCGCCGCCCTGACCACGTCCGGGTTCCTCGGATCGAAGTAAACGTGTCCATAGTATCGGTCAGGACCGGGGGAGATCAGCAGGTAGTCCTCTCTCTGCCACCTGGAAACGCGATTCATGTCCTCGTACCTGACACTGAGCAGGAAGTGGTTCCTGTCGTTGAACCCCTTGTAGTCGCGCCAGTCGCCGGCGCCGGCCGGGTTATCATCATGCTCGTAGTTCCCGTACAGGTCGCTCTCGCCCGAGGTCCCCCTGGGGTCGAAGCGGTAATACAGGATGAGGCCCACCGATTCGCCGAAGGTGGGGAACGCATCACGAATGGCCAACGTGTCGCCCGACTCCTGGGTGAAGTACGGGCCGTAGGCCTTCCTGGCCTGACCGCCGAAGGGCAGGACCCAGTCGGACGAGCCGCCGCTCTGGTCGGCCGCCCTGACGCCCCAGCCTTTCCCGTCGGGGCCCATGAGGGCGTAGCCCATCAGGGGGGCGCCGGTCCAGTTGCTGCTTGCGCCTTCGAGATCGTCGTCGCCGCCGTTGTCGCTGGGCGGATACACCCCCCAGTCGGCCTTGAACGCCTCGAGCCCGACGGACAGGGACTGGATGATGGCCTTGGTGCGACCGACGCGGGCGGCGATGATGGCCCTCTGGACCGCGGGCATCAACAGGCCGACGAGCAGGCCGATGATGCCCATGACGACCAGCAGTTCGACGAGCGTAAACCCGACCGACGCACGGGTCCTCGTGTGGCGTAAGCGTTCCATCGCGTCAACCTCCATCGGACGTCCCGGGCCGGTCACGGCTCGTTGTACCGCTTCCAGTTTCCGATATCGTCGCAGTGAGCCCCGGCGGTGCCGAGGTCCGTCGGGTCCCATTCCCCCGTGCTCTGGTTCTGCAGGATCGCGCCATACCGGCCGTCCAACCCGGGCGACACCAGGAAGTAGTCCTGCCGGTAATACCGCGTCGGAGCGGCCTGGGTCCGCCCCTGGGGCTCCATGGCACACTGCTGGAAGTACTCCTCGGAGGCATAGTTCGTCATGGCCCGCTGATCCGCGCCGCCGTCGTTGCAGTCCGCCCAGTAGAACCGCGTGTTGCCGTCTGCGAGGAGCCTTCCGGCAAAGTACAGAATGACGCCGGCCGGATTGTAGCGGTCGAGGAACCCGGCCACCTGGCCTTCCCTGCCGGCATCTTCGTAGTACCTCATCGCGTCTTCGTCGGCCCGGAAGTACGGCCCGTACGAGCGGCTGGGGCGGGCACGGCCGAACGGCATGATTCCCCCGCCGGCAGTGCCCCAACCCGACCGTCCCGGCCCGAGAAGGTAATAGGTCAGGTTGGCGGCGCCGGTCGCGCGCTGGCCCGCGGCGGGGTCGTTGGATACGTACGGCTGGCTCGGCGGGTAGAGGCCGAAGTCGGCCTTGAACGCCTCGAGCCCGACTTCGAGTTCCTTGATGGTCGAACGTGTCACGTGCTCGCGGACCATGACGGTGGCCCGTGAGACGGTCGGCACGAGGAGCGTGATGAGAACGCCGATGATTCCGATGACCACCAGCAGTTCAATCAGCGTGAACCCGCGCCTGCGTCTCGGCCTGAACATCCGGTGTCTCCTCGGACGCGCCGCGTTTGACGGTGCCGGGCCCGGCGAGCGGGTCGCGGCGTCGTCCTAACCTTTCTTCCCGACCGTTTCGATGAGCGTCACGAGCGGCAGGAACAGCGCAATCACAATGAACCCGATCGTGCCGCCCAGGAAGATGATCATGACCGGCTCCATCGCACTGACGAGGCTGCCGACCAGGTGGTCCACTTCCTCGTCGTAGGTATCGGCCACCTTGGTGAGCATCTTGTCGAGTTCGCCGGTTTCCTCGCCCACGTCCACCATGTTGACGACGATGGGGTCCACCACGCCGCTGGCGCGCAGGGGCCCGGCGATACTCTCGCCCTCGCGGATCGAGTCGTGCACCTGGCCCAGCGCCTTGGCGACGACCGCGTTGCCGACGGTCGCGCGGGTGATGTTGAGGGCTTCGAGGATCGGCACGCCGGACGCGATGAGCGTTCCAAGGGTCCGGGCGAACGTGGCGACCGCCTGACGGTTCACGATGCTGCCGACGACGGGCAACTGCATCTTGATCCAGTCCAGCGTGTACCGCCCGAACTCGGTGGACCGGATCGCCTTGAGGATCAGCCACAGGCCCAAGGGAACGAGCGGGAGAAGGAACCAGTAGTCCCGGACGGTCTCGGAGGACGTGATCAGCACCTGCGTGGGGGCGGGCAGGCCGCCCTTGATGTCGAACTTCCGGAAGATCTCCTCGAACTTCGGCACGATGAACCACATGATGGCCACCAGAATGATCACGGCCACACCGATGACCATGACGGGGTAGACCATGGCGCCGACGATGCGGCGTTTCAGGGCCATGGCCTTTTCCTTGAAGTCGGCGAGTTTCCGGAGAATCTGATCGAGCACACCGCCCGCCTCCCCGGCCCGCACGGTATGCACGTACAGGCTGTCGAACGCCTTGGGATGCTTTTCCATGGCCTCCGACAGGGTCGAACCGGCCTCGACGTCCTCGACGATGTCCTGGAGGGCGTTTCGCAAGACGCCCGGCTTGGTCTGGCCTTCAAGGATGCGCAGGCTCCGCAGGATCGGCAGCCCCGCGTCCTGGAGCGTGGACATCTGCCGGGTGAACTGCGTCAGTTGCTTGTTTCCGACCCTGCCGAGGGAGAAGGTCTTGCCCTTCTTCCTTGGCCCGACGGCAGCCACCTTGGCGCGTTTGCCTTTGGAGCGAACGTGCGTGGGGAAATGGCCGAGGGCGCGGATCTTGGTGATGGCTTCTTCCTGGCTGCCGGCCTCGACCTCCGCCCGAACCTCCTGGCCTCGCGCATCCATCGCCTCGTACTGGAACACCGGCATCGGTGGGCCTCCTTCCTCGCGGCGTCCGTCACCCTTCGGTCACGGTAGCCGAGATGACCTCCTCGATTGTGGTAATGCCGTCGTAAATGGCCATGAGTCCGGTGTCGCGCAGGGTCCTCATGCCTCGCTTCTTCGCCTCATCGCGAATCACGTTCGTGGACGAGTCCTGCATAATGAGATCGCGCAGGGGGTCGTCGATGTGCATGATCTCGTAGATGCCGGTCCGGCCCTTGTACCCGGTGTTGTTGCAGGCCTCACACCCCCTGCCGAAGTAGAAGGTGCGGCCGCGTACCTCTTCGGGTTTCAGGTCGAGTTCCGAGAGCATCTCCTCGCTGGGCTGAAACTCGGCCCGGCAGTTCATGCAGATCTTGCGGACAAGCCGCTGCGCCACGATCGCTTCGAGCGTCGCCGTCACCAGGTACGGCTCAAGGCCCAGGTCCAACAGGCGCGTGATGGCCGTCGGCGCGTCGTTCGTGTGGAGGGTCGAGAACACAAGGTGACCGGTGAGCGACGCATGGATGGCAATATGGGCCGTCTCCAGGTCGCGGATCTCGCCGACGAGGATCACGTCCGGGTCCTGCCGCAGAATGTGCCGCAGGCATCGGCCAAACGTCAGGCCGATGTCCGCGTTGATCTGAACCTGGATCAGGCCTTCGATGTCGTACTCGACCGGGTCCTCGGTGGTGATGATCTTCGTCTCGACGCGGTTGATCGCCGACAGGGCCGCGTACAGCGTGGTCGTCTTGCCGCAGCCCGTCGGCCCCGTCACGATGACGATGCCGTTGGCGAGCCCGAGCAGGTCCGCAATGACGTCCTGCTCATCCTCACGGAGCCCCAACTTGGTGATGTCGAGTTCGACCTGGCTCCGGTCCAGGACGCGCATCACGACGCTCTCGCCGAACATGGTCGGCAGGACGCTGACGCGCAGGTCCACCGGTTTGCCGCCCACGGTCAGTTCGATGCGGCCGTCCTGAGGCACGCGGCGTTCGGCGATGTCGAGGTTCGCCATGACCTTGATGCGGCTTGCCACGGCCAGCGCGATGTGCCGCGGCGGGGGAACCATCTCGTAGAGGACGCCGTCGATGCGGTACCGCATCTTGAACTCGTCCTCGAACGGCTCGAAATGGATGTCGGAGGCGCTGTCGCGGATGGCCTGAAGCAGAACCAGGTTCAGCAGTTTCTTGACCGGCTGGCTCTCGCTCATCGTCCGGATGTCTTCCAGGTCGATCGACTCCTCGTGGTCGGCGATCCACTCGGCGGTGCCGTCCAACTCGCTGATGACCGCCTCGACGGACTCGGCATGCGCGTAGTACTTGTCCAGGGCCCGGATAACGGTGGCCGGATCGGCCACGGCGGCCCGGATGTTGTGGCCCAGGAGCATGTGCAGTTCATCGAGCGCCCGGAAGTTGTTCGGGTCGGCCATGGCCACCGTCAGGATGCCCGCGTCGAACTCGATGGGGACCACGCTGTAACTGCGGGCCGTCATCCCGTCCATCTGGTCGATGACCTCGGGCGGGATCTCCAGTTCGTCCAGATGGACGCGCCGCATCCCGGCCTGCACGGCCAGCGCCGCCGAGATGTCGTCCTTCTCGCAGTAACCCAGATCCACCAGGACCGCACCGATGGCGCCGCCTTTCTGCTGCTTGATCTCGAGCGCCTCGTCCAGTTGCTTCTGGGTGACCTTTTTCATGTCCAGAAGGACCTGGCCCAGGCGCTTCTGAGTGGGCACCGCCATCGTTTTCGGCCGGGACTTCTTCTTCCGCTTCGTCGCCTTGGGCGTGTCCGGCGCCTCGGTCGAGGCCGACTCGGTCACTCCAGAAGTTTCTTCCCGGCTCGGTACGCGGCTCACAGGCTATCCTCTCCTTGCGCGGGCGGTGTGCGGGTCAGCGGGCCGTCGTCTTCTGAAACTTGTTGAGGTCCAACACGTCCAACGGTCCGCCGATGCCCTTCAGCGCCTCGCGTCCCTCAGCCGTTGCCATCAGTTTCTGTTCGAGTTCCTCGCGGCGTTGGCACCGTTCGAGCATTTCCTCCACCGCGATGATCTTGCGCGAGTACAGGTCCCACAGCGAATCGTCGAGCAGTTGCATGCCCCACTTGCGGCCGGTCTGAATGAAGGACTCCAGCCGGTACGGCTCGTTCTTGCGGATCAGGTTCTGGGCCGCAGGCGTGATCATCATGAACTCGTAGGCCGCGATGCGGCCGGGCATGTCGATGCGAGGCACAAGCGTCTGCGAGACCACCGCCATGAGCGAACTCGCCAACTGGACGCGGACCATCTCCTTCTGCGCGACCGGGAATGCATCGACAATGCGGTTGACGGTTCCGGCCGCGCCCGTGGTGTGGAGCGTCGAGAAGACGAGGTGACCCGTCTCGGCGGCACGGATGGCGGCCTCCATCGTGTCG
Source organism: Phycisphaerae bacterium (assembly GCA_035529015.1). Taxonomy (GTDB): domain Bacteria; phylum Planctomycetota; class Phycisphaerae; order FEN-1346; family FEN-1346; genus JAUVZF01. The sequence continues at coordinate 8,150 of DATKXP010000622.1, forward strand.
AGGTCGCGCATCTCGCCCACCAGAATGACGTCCGGGTCGGCCCGAAGCGCCCGCCTGACGGCGTCGCTGAAGGAGTTGACATCGGTGCCGAGTTCGCGCTGATTGATGATCGACTGCTTGTGCTCGTGATAGTACTCGATCGGCTCCTCGACCGTGATGATGTGCCGGTCGAAGTTCTCGTTGATGTAGTTGACCATCGAGGCCAGGGTCGTCGTCTTGCCGGAGCCCGTCGGCCCGGTCACCAGAAAGAGCCCCCGCGTGCGGCTCAGGAGCGACTCGACGGTGGGCGGCAACCCGATCTCGGTCAGCGACATCAGACGCGACGGGATCAGCCGCAGCGACAGGCTCACGTGCCCGCGCTGCCTGAACGCCGCCACCCGGAACCGAACCTTGTTCTGGAAACCGAATCCGAAGTCCGTCGAGCCCACGTCCTCCAGTTCCTGCTGGTTGCGGTCGGGCGTGATACTCCGCATCAGCCCGGCCGTGTCATCGGGCGTCAGAACATCGGTCTCCAGGCTCTTCAGCCGGCCATGCAGGCGGACCACGGGAGGCCGGCCGACGTGCAGATGCAGGTCCGACCCGTTCTTGGCAACCACGAACTGCAGGAGTTTGTCAATCTGAATCATCGTCCGCTCTTGCGAACCCGCGTTCCCGGCCGCAAATCGGCGGCATCTTCGGCCGCCCCCTCTCCTCACCCAGCCGCCGTCACGGCCGCCCAAAACAACGTAAACCCTTGTTATCGCCCACTTTATTGTAACAGCGCCGGGGGCTGCAGACAAGCCGCCAACCCTGCCATGCCCCCCTGGCGGGTCCCTTAAGGGCGTTTTCGCCGCTACACGCCGACCTGCTCGCGCGTTAAAGCCCATTCTCGCCGTTGCGAGGCGGGTCAGGCCTGGCCGCCGTAGTCCCGGTCCGTGTCGGGACGAAGGCGGGAGACCCGCCTCGCGGCAAGTCGCGCCGTAGTGCTACACGCCGACCTGCTCGCGATGGGCCCTCGCCAGGACCTCATCCAGGGTCGTAATCCCCCGCATCACTTTGATGAGCCCATCCTCGAGGAGCGCCCGCATCCCGAGGGCCCGAGCCGCCCGTCGGATCTCGCTCAGAGGTTGGTGCTTGAAGGCCATTTCGCGCAGTTCCGCGTTCATCACCATGACCTCGAAGATCCCGAGCCGGCCGCGGTACCCCAGATTGTGGCAATGTTCGCAGCCAACCGGGCGGAAAAACGTCGCCTGATTCAGTTGCTCGTCCGTCACGCCCAGGCCGCGAAGCGTCGCCAGTTTGATCTCCGTGTCGGGTTCCTTGCATTCCGGACACAAGACGCGGACCAACCGCTGGGCCATGACCGCCTGGACCGAACTGGCCACCAGGAACGGCTTGACGCCCATGTCCACCATGCGTGTCAGCGCACTGGGCGCATCGTTTGTATGAAGTGTACTGAATACCAAGTGTCCGGTCAGTGCGGCCTGAATGGCCATCTCCGCCGTCTCCAGATCGCGGATTTCGCCGACCAGGATGATGTTCGGCGCCTGGCGAAGCATGGCCCTCAGGATCCGCTGGAACGTCAACTCGATCTGCTCGTTCACCTGGACCTGGTTGATCCCCGAGATGTGGTACTCCACCGGGTCCTCGGCCGTGATGATCTTGCGGTCCGGCGTGTTCAACTGGTTCAACGCCGCATACAGCGTGGTCGTCTTGCCCGAGCCGGTGGGACCGGTCACCAGGAAAATGCCGTTCGGCCGAGCGATCAACTTCTGGAACAACTCCTGATCGTCCTGGAGGAACCCGAGCGCATCGAGCCCCAGGTTGATCGATTCGCGCCTCAGGATTCGCAGCACCACGCTCTCGCCGTGATACGCCGGAAGCGTCGAAACGCGGAAGTCGAGTTCCTCGCCGTCGAGCCGCATGCGGATACGGCCGTCCTGCGGCAACCGCTTCTCCTCGATCTGCATTCCCGACATGAGTTTGATGCGCGTGGTCATCGCGCCCTGGAGCCGCCTCGGCGGAGGCTCGCGTTCCACGCACACGCCGTCCACGCGGTACCGGACACGCAGCCGCGACGACAGCGGCTCGATGTGAACATCGCTCGCCCGCATCCGCACCGCCTCGGTGATGATCAGTTGGACCAGCCGGATGATCGGGGCCGACTCGGCCTGATCCTCGGCGCCTTTCTCGCCGCGGTCCTCAAACTGGATGTCCGTGGACGTAAACTCCTGGAGCATCGAGTCCACCGATTCCGATTCCGACTGCTCGGTGTACCCCGAGATGACCTGCTGCACCCGCTCGCGAGCCGCCAGGACGCAATCGACTTCCATGTTCAGGCGGAACCGGATCGCATCGACCGACTCCAGGTCCAGCGGGTCGGTAATCGCCACCTTCAGCCGGCCCTCGGCGTATTCGAGGGGGATGATCTGGTATTCCTGCATCATCGACTCCGGCATCATCTCCATGACCTGCGGGTTGACGGTGCCGATGTCCAGATCGACGTACTCCATGTCGAATTGCAGGGCCAGCGCCTTGGTGATATCGACTTCGTCGCAATCGCCCGACGCCACCAGGATTTCGCCGAGGCGGCGGCCGCTCCTCTGCTGCTTCGCCAGGCCGTCGCGAACCTGCTTCTCGGTGATCTTGCCCCACTCCTGCAGGATTTCGCCCAGCCGTTTGCGTGGTCCGAGCATCGTTACCTCGCCTCACAAAAGAAAGACACCCCACCCGTCCGACATCGCCGGTCGGAAGAAACGTCTCCGTCGCCTGTTGTAGGGGTCACGATGGCCACTCTCCGGCACACCGCCCCCACATCCCAAAGGGAACGTGTAGACTTCCCTGTGTGCCATTCTCGCCGTTTTCGGCCCGAACGTCAACATCTAAACCCACCGCCGACGTTCAGCCGTCGCCGGCACTCGTTCAGCCGTCGGCGGCACTCGTTTAGCCGTCGGCGGCACGCCGACGGGAAGGGGCGCCGATGTCCCAACGGCAACGGGCCCTCACACGTGCAGTTCGATCACGTCCCGGTCCGCCAGCACGTGGTCCCGCTGGACGGGCTGGCCGTCGTACTTGCCCCCGCCCCAGATGCGGGCCCGCTTCAGGTTCTGGGCGATCTCGCGGTGCACATCGGCCGCCATGTCCAACACCGTGCTGCCGCGCGGAAGAATGAACGGCTGCCTCATGTCCGGCGGCTTTCCGGGCTCCTTGCTGTAGACGCGGACCACGTCCAACATCTCGAAACACCTGCGCGCCAACTCGTCCATCCCCTGCCCCGTCTGGGCGCTGGTGGCGAACATCGGCGCCAGGCCCGCGTGCAATTCCTTGAGGGCCGCGAACGTGTCCGCCGCCCCCGCCACATCAGCCTTCGTCCCCACCAGGAGTATCCGTCTCTCGACGCCGCCCTCGGGCACCTCGCGGCCTTCCGGCACCATCCCACGGCCTTCCAGGATGCCCAGGCACGCGTCCACCTGATCCAGGAGGTCCGGGGCCGAGAGGTCCACGCACACGAGGATGCCGTCGGCGCCTCGCACCGTGCCCATCATGCCGGGCACGATGGCCTCGCGCGTCACCGGCGGCAGGTCCACCAGTTGGATCTGAACGTCCTCGAAGGCCATCATCCCCGGCACCGGACCGTGCGTCGCAAACGGATACGGCGCCACGTTCACGTGCGCCTTCGTGACGGCCCCGACCAGGGCGCTCTTGCCCGAGTTGGGCATCCCGAAGAGGACGAACTGCCCTGCCCCGTGCTTCTCAACGTGGAACGGATCGACGCCCCCCTTGGCCTTGACCTGCAGGGCGGCCTGGCGGAACTTGGCCAGTTTCCGCTTGATGTCCCCCTGCATCTTCTCGGTCCCCTTGTGCTTGGGGATCGTGGCGTACATCTCTTCGAGCGCGGCGATCTTCTCGGCCACCGTCTTGGCGGCCCGAAAGGCCTTCTCGGCATTCAGGTACTGCGGCGTCAGGTTGGCCGGCATCGTCTCTCTCTCGAACCCGTATGGTCTCGACGGCGGTATTCTACTCGGTGCCCAGCCGTTTGCAAGCGACGCGAAAACCTTGCATCGCCTCCCCGCGTTCGGCACAATGCGGGCGCCGGCTCGATAAGGAACGACGCATGCTCGACCTCGACACCATCCGGACGCGGACCGACGAGGTCCGCGCCAACACCCGCAACCGCCGCATGACCGCCGACATCGACCTCGTGCTTCGCCTGGCCGACGAGCGGTCGGCCCTCATCCAGGAGATCGACGGCCTCCGCGGCCGACGCAAGGCCCTCAGCGACGCCATCCGAGCCGCCGACGACGCCGACCGGCCCGCCATGGTGGACGAAGCCTCCGCCCTGAAGGACACCCTCGCCGAGCGCGAGGCCACCCTGGCCGACGTCGAGACACGCCTTCGCACGGAGCAGGCCAGGATCCCCAACCTGACGCACCCCGACGCCCCCGTCGGCGACGACGAAGCCGCCAACCGCGAACTCAGCCGATGGGGCGAGCCGCCACAGTTCGATTTCAAGCCCCGCGACCACGTCGAACTCGGCCAGGCTCTCGACATCCTCGACTTCGATTCCGCCACCAAGGTCACCGGCACGGGCTTCTACTTCCTCAAGAACGAGGCCGTGCTCCTGGAACACGCGCTCGTGCGGTTCGCCCTCGATCATCTCCGCGACGAGGGCTTCACGCTGTACGCCACGCCCGACATGGCCCGCATGAAGGTGCTGGAGGGCACGGGCTTCACCCCGCGCGGCGAAGAGTCGCAGATCTACCGCATCGACGGGCAGGACCTGGGCCTGATCGCCACGGCCGAGATCACCCTGGGCGGCCTCTGGATGGACGAGATTCTGGACGCCGACCGGCTGCCGCTGAAGGTCGGCGGCCTGAGCCACTGTTTCCGCGTCGAGGCGGGCGCGTACGGGCGCGCCTCGCGCGGCCTGTACCGCGTCCACCAGTTCACGAAGGTCGAGATGTTCGCCTTCACCGCTCCGGAGGACTCCGACGCGATGCACGCCGAGATGCTGCGGATCGAAGAACGCATCTACCAGCAACTCGGCATCCCGTACCGCGTGATCGACATCGCCACCGGCGACCTCGGCGGCCCGGCGTACCGCAAGTTCGACCTGGAGGCCTGGATGCCCGGCCGCGGCGACGCCGGCGACTGGGGCGAGATCACCTCCACCAGCAACTGCACCGACTACCAGGCCCGCCGACTCGCCATCCGCTTCCGACGCGCACGTGGCAAGAAGCCCGAACTCGTCCACACCCTCAACGGCACCGCCATCGCCGCCAGCCGCACACCTATCGCCATCCTCGAAAACTACCAGCAGGCCGACGGGTCGGTCGTCGTGCCCGAAGTCCTGCGCCCCCTGACCGGCTTCGACCGCATCGCGCTGAAAAGTTGAGCAGGGCTGCCGGTTTCCACAAACGGGTGTGGCAACGATTCCTGGCAGGATACAACGTGGCGGCAGGTCCCCGCTCGCTGACGCTCGCGGCTAGTCGATGCTGCATGCACGTGCGGCGCGCCTCTGACTAGCCGCGCGAGGTCAGTAAGCGGCTGGTACCGCCAGAAAACGTTGCCACACCCCCACAAACACGCCGCGCCGAAAACCGTTGTGTCGCGCAAGCCGGGCCGGTATACTTGTGGAGTAGGGAATGATGCCATCTCACAAGAGGCGCCCCTGAATGGCCACAAGGGGCGGGCCGACCGCCAGGGGCGCAGGTCTGCCGCTTTGATAGCGCGAGTGGGGGGAACCATGCAGTTCCAGTTCGGCGAGATCCTGACGCTGGGCCTCTGCGCCGTCACGGCAGCGTATCTGCTGGGGAACCGGCGCACCATCCAGGCGCTTCGGGCGCTGCGGCCGTTCGTCGTCCCGTTCCTTCTCATGGCCACCGCCTGGACCGCCACGGTCCTGGAGGGCATCCCGAGCCGCGGCGAAGGCGCGACCATCATCTTCTGGGAGGAGAGCGCCGACGTGGCGCGCGCCGGGGGCTTCGCCAGCGAACTGCTGAACCTCCTGGAGCACATCGGGTATGCGACCGCCGGCGTATGGCTGTTGGTGGTCCTGTGGCGTGCGTTCCGGACGCCCCGGGAGGCCCTGCCATGATCCCGGAGTGGGCCATCGTGTTGGTGGATCTGATCGGGGCCGGCGCCCTGCTCATCGGCCTCCTGCTGGTCCTCTTCCGCCCGCGACCGTTCGGCGGGCCGGTGCAGACGCTGCTGATTGCCGTCATCGGGCTCTCCTTCTTCCACGGCGCGGCGAACGTGCTGGAGTGGTCCGGCACGCTGCCGCAAGCCGACGTGGCCGAGGACTTCCTGACCCCGCTGTTGCCGATCCTGTGGCTGTTCCTGTTCGTCGTGGCGCTGGAGCGGTCGGGCCGCGACCGGCTCCGCCGCAGTTACGAGCGGATGGCCACCGTCCACGAACTCACGCTCAAACTGACGGTCTCGATGGAGCCGCAGACCATCATGGCGGAGATCGTCGAGGCCGCCGCACGCCTGCTCGACCTGCCGAGCGTGGCCATCTCCACGCTCGACGCCGAGCGCCGGGAACTCGTCGTCCGGTCCCACCGCGGCCTGTCGCGCGCCGAGGCCGACACGCTGAGAGTCGCCCCCGGCGAGGGCCTGACCGGCAGCGCCTTTCTGCATCGGCTCCCGTATCAGAGCGCCGACCCGGCCCGGGACCTCGCCCCGCCGGGCGCAGCGGCCGCGCAGCGTTTCGGCATCACCCACGTGGTGGCCGTGCCGCTCCTGTTCCGCGACGAGGCCGTCGGCGTCCTCAGCGCCGGCCACGCCCGGGCCGAGGCGTTTACCGACGAGGACGTCCAACTGCTCCAGACACTGTGCGCTCACGCCGCCGTCGCCTTCGAGAACGCAAGGCTCTACGAACGCGCGGTCGAGAGCGAGGCCAAGTACCGCGTCCTTGTCGAGAACGCTCAGGCCGCCATCATCGTGGTGGACGCGTACCGGAACGTCACCTTCTGGAACCGCGGCGCTGCGGGACTCTTCGGATGGACCGCCGACGAGGTCCATGGCCGCCATGTCGAATTCATCTACCCCGACGACTGCCGCGCCGGCTTTGTCCACACGATCCTGCCCGCCTTGCAGCGCGAGGGGGCATGGTCCGGCGAGTACCCGGCCGTCCGCAAGGACGGATCGCACTTCACGGCCTTCTTCAGCCTGGCCCGGGTTCTCGATGCCGACGGCAACGTCATCTGTACACTCGCCCTGGCAAGTGACGTGACCGAACTGGTGCAACTGCGGGAACAGTTGTTCCAGGCCCAGAAGATGGAGACCCTCGGATCGCTGGCGGGCGGCATCGCCCACGACTTCAGCAACCTGTTGACGGCCATCCTCGGCGCGGCGGGACTGCTGCGCGACGCCGTGCCCAAGGGCGCCGAAGACTACGACTCGCTCTCCAGCATCGAGCAGGCGGCTCGGCGCGGCAGCCAGTTGGTCCGCCGACTCATGACCATCAGCCGCCGCCAGCCCACCCAACGCGAACCGGTGAACCTCAACGACATCGTCCACGAGGCCGCCGCTCTCATCGAACGCACCTTCCCGAGAGACATGACCCTCGTCACGAACGCGGCACCCGACCTGCACACCATCCAGGCGGACCCCACCCAGATGCACCAGGTCGTCATGAACCTGGCCGTCAACGCCCGCGACGCCATGCACACGGGCGGCACACTCACCATCACCACCGAGAACGTGACCCTCGACGCCGACGACCCCTTCGCCGAAGGGCTGAAGGCCGGCCCCTGCGTCGCCTTGACGGTCGCCGACACCGGCCACGGCATCGCGCCCCACGACCGGCCGCACATCTTCGAACCGTTCTTCACAACCAAGCCCGAGGCACAAGGCACGGGCCTCGGCCTCTCAACCGTCTACGCCATCGTCGCCCAGCACGGCGGCCGCATCGCCTTCGACACGGAAGTGGACGAAGGCACCACCTTCCGCATCATCCTGCCCGCCTCGCGTTAACCCGCCGCGCGCCACACCCGGCGCGCATCGGTCCGGGCATCGGCAAGACGACGCTGGACAACCCGGCCCGCCATCGCGTACAAAGACGCTCGGCGCTGCAGCGCCCCCGCACCCGAAAGGCACACGCCGCATGGCACAGCGCAAGCCCAGGAAGGACGCAAACGTCAAACGGCTGAGCGACTTCACGAAGCGCAAGGCGCCCGGCGAGCCCCTGCCGATCTACGTCCTCCGAGGCACCGACCCGTACTTGCTCGACAAGGGCCGCTGCATTGTCCGAGAGCGGGCCCTCGGCGAAGCCGACCCCGGCATGGCCCTGCTGGAACTCGACGGCGCCGGCGCCCAACTCGCCGACGTCCTCGACGCCCTGCGGACCATGCCGTTCCTGGCGCCGCGCCGGCTCGTCCTCATCCGCGATGCCGACGCCTTCTTCAGTCCCAAGAACCAGGGCGAACGCAAACGCGACGCCATCCTCAAGTACCTCGACGAGCCGTCCCCGACCGGCGTCCTGTGCCTGGAAATGGCCAAGTGGATCACCTCGACCAAACTCGCCAGGCGCGTCGATGAGATCGGCCTGGTCGTCCAGTGCGAGGCCGACAGGCCGAACCAGATCCCCCCGTGGCTCAAGCATCAGGCGCGGAACCTCTACGGCAAGACGCTCACGGACGCCGCCGCTCGGATGCTCCGGGACTACCTCGGGAGCGATTTCGCCGCCTTGACGCACGCCCTCGACATGCTGGCCCTGTTCGTCGGCGACGCGAGCCCAATCGACACGCCCGAGGTCGACGCGCTGATCGCACGCGGGCACCACGAACGGGTCTGGGCCCTGTGCGACGCCGTGGCGGCACGCCAGGCGCCCCAGGCCCTGGAACTGCTCGATGCGTTCTGGACCGAGGGGATGGTGGCGCCGCAGGTGGTCGGCCTGCTGCGAACGACGTTCCGGCAACTCGTTCGCGTCCGGGCGTTTGCCGGGGGGATGAGCCTCGATGCCGCCATGGACCGGGCCGGCGTGCCGCGCGCGGCGTTCAACCGCGTCCGCCGCGCTGCCGCCGCGTTCTCGGAAACCAATCTGGCCGATGCCTATCAGGCCCTGGTCGAGGCCGACCTCGAAGCCAAGACGACCCCCAACGACCGCCTCGCCATGGAGGCCCTGGTCCATCGGCTCTGTAACCCAACCGCCGCACGAAGCATGGCAGCGCCCAGCGGCGCAGCAGCCGGGTAACGCCAGGCTCGCACCGCGCGCCCGCGCCCACGTTGGATAGGCTCATGCCAACCCATACGCAACCCATCGCCGTCCAGATCGGGGCCGGAAACATCGGACGCGGCTTCATGGGAGAACTCTTCGCCGCCGCCGGATACCGCCTCATCTTCGTGGACGTCGATGAGGGAATCGTCGAGGCCCTCGCCTCACGCCGCGCCTACCAGGTCCATCACATCAGTAACGACGGCGACGAGACCGTCTCCATCGAAGGCGCCGGCGCCATCCACGGCCGCGATACGGCCGCCGTGGCCGAAACCCTCGCCGACGCGGCGCTGGCGTGCACGGCCGTGGGCGTCCGTGCCCTGGGGGCCGTTGCGCCCGCTCTTGCGGCCGGCCTGGCCCGGCGGCTGTCGCGCGGCGGCGAGCCCCTCAACATCATCACGTGCGAGAACCTCGTCGGCGCCGGCCGACACCTGAGGGACCTCGTGTGGGCGGAACTAAAGCGGCTCATGGCTGCCGGCGAGTGCCAGGCCGTGACCCGCGATGCCTTCGAGGCCCGGTTCGGCTTTGTCGAAGCCGTCGTCAGCCGCATGGTGCCCGTCGTGCCCGACGCCATCCGCCGCCGCGACCCGCTCTGGATCGCCTGCGAGCCGTACGCCCGGCTGCCGGTGGACGCCACGGCGTTTCGCGGCACGCCGCCCCGGTTCCCCGGCATCGAGCCGGTCGCGAACATCCTGGCCTACCAGACCCGCAAACTCGCCACCCACAACATGAGCCACGCCGTCTGCGCGTACATGGGGCATGAGGCCGCTCGCGAGTTCGTCTGGCAGGCGATGGACCAAGGGGCCATAGCCGATGAGGTCCGCGCCGCCATGAGCGAAACGGGGCAGGCCCTGTGCCGCCGCTTCGGCTTCGACGCCGAGGTCCAGCGCGCCTATGAGAACGACCTGCTCGAACGCTATCGCAACCGAGCCCTCGGCGACCAGGTTTCCCGCGTCGCCGCCGACCCGCTGCGCAAACTCGGGCCGGAGGACCGTCTTGTCGGCTCGGCGCGCCTGTGCATCGAGCAGGGCATCGAGCCCGTGCACGTCACCGGCGGCATCCGCTCGGCCCTCCGGTACGACGATCCGAACGACCCCGGCGCCGTGCGTCTTCAGGAGATGCTGCGCCAAGACGGCCGCGAGCGCGTTCTGCGAGACGTGTGCGGCCTGTCGCCCGACGATCCACTTTGGCCCCCCCTGATGGCCGAGCCGCCGGCCGGCGCGGAGTAGCCGATGAACCTCGTCATCCTGCAACCGGTCGCCAATGCCCGATTCGCCGAGCGGGCCTACCGCGACGACATCGCGGTCCTGGCGGCGGCGCTCCGCGAGGGGGGGCACACCGTGTCGCTCGCCGTGGTCACGCCCGACGACGAGGCGGACCTGGCGGCAGCCATGGCCGAAGTGCGGCCCGGGCTGGTCCTTATCTATATCGAGGCGCTGGCCGCCGACGTGGCCGCCCGCGCCGCCGGAGCCGTCGCGTCGGCCCTCGGCGCGCCGCTGATTCCTTTCGGGCCGCACGCTCGCCTGTGCCCCGACCTCTGTCTGAGCCTGCCCGGGGCGGAAGCCGTGGCGGTCGGGCCGGCCGACGCCACGATCCCGGCGTACCTCGAGGCCCGCGCGAGCCGCGTCGATTCGCTCCGCACGCCCGGGATTTGGGTGAAGTGCGAGACGGGCGTGATGCAGAACTCGCCGCCCCCGCCGCCCGACGATCTGGCCGCCGCCCCCAGACCGGCTCGCGACCTCTATCGGTCGGAACAGATGCTCGACTCGGCCGGCTTCGCGCCGGTGACCGTCGCGCGCGGCGGAGAAGCACGAACCGCCGGTCGCGCCGCACCCGACGCGCCCGCACGGCGCGCGGCCGCCGGCTGGCCCGTGCGCCACCGCCCGGTCAACCCCTGCATCGAAGAGATGCGCCTGGTGGCCGAGACACAGTTCGACCTGGGCGGCTGGCGCGTCGGGAACACGCGGTGGGTGTCGTCGCCGGCGTGGCTGTCGGACTTCGCCGACCGCTACCGCAAGGAGGTGGGCCTCCCCATTCGGACCACCCTCCACGCCCCGGACGTCAAGGACAAGACCGCGTCGCTGCTCGCCCGCGCCGGCTGCGAAGAAGCCGCCGTCGCGGTCGGCAGCGCGTCGAACCTCATCCGCAACGAGGTCCTCGGCATGGACGTGCCGGAAGGGGCCATCGTCAAGGCCTTCTCGGCCCTTCGCCGCGCGGGCATCCGGACGGTCGCACGCGTGCAGGTCGGCGCGCCCTACGAGACCACCGTGACCCTCGACGAGACGACCGCCCTGCTCGGGCGTCTCGACCCGGACCGTGTCGAGGCCGTCCTGCACTATCCCGCGCCGGGAACGGAGGCCGAACGAATCGCCCGGGAAAACGGGTGGCTGGTGCCGGACCCTGCGGCGGCGTGCCTGGCGGGGCGGCCGTCGGTGGCGGTGCCGTCGTTTCCCGCCGACGACATCGCCGCCGCCTGCGAGTTGCTGCCGTACGTCGTGCACCGTCCGTGGATCGTGCCCCTGCTGAGACGGGCCCAGCGCGTCAGAATCGGCCGCCGCGGCACGGCCTTCAACCTGATTCTCAAGCCGTTCCTCGCGCCGCCCATGCGCCGGAAGAAACGATGAACGCCACCGGACGTCTGACGGACCTCGCGAAGAAGGCGCGGCTGGTGCGCGCCTACCTCGCCCGCTACCCCGTCTGGTGCGCGTGGCAGGTCACGTACCGCTGCAACTTCCGCTGCCGCATCTGCGGGTACTGGAAAGAGCCGCACTCGGCTCACGAGGAACTTTCGGTCCGCCAGTTCGAACGCGGCGCGCGCAACCTGGCTCGCATGGGCTCGCTGCTCGTGAACCTGGCGGGCGGCGAACCCATGCTGAGGGGCGACCTGGCGGGCATCGTCGCGGCACTGGCGCGCTGGCACTTCCCGTTCCTGACGACCAACGGCTGGCGCGTGTCGCCCGACCGCGCCCGTGAACTATGGACCGCCGGGCTCTGGGGCGTCAGCGTCTCGATCGACTACGCCGACGCCCCGCGCCACGACGCGCAGCGCGGCGTCCGGGGCGCGTTCCGCGAGGCCGTCCGGGCCATCGAGGTCTTCCGCGATACGCGCACCGCCCCCCACCAGCGCGTCAACGTGATGGCCGTCCTGACGGCCGACAACCAGGATGACCTTGAAGGCGTGGCAGCCCTGGCCCAGGACCTCGGTGCCAACTTCATGGTCCAGCCGTACGGCGTGCTGAAGACGGGCGATGCGTCGCATCGGCCCCGGCCGCCCGTCTCGGAGCGGCTGCTGGACCTGCACCGGCGGTATCGCGGCTTCCTGTCGAACCCGTACTTCCTGTCGCGGTTCGACGCCGCCCTCGACGGCGGTCTGCCGGGCTGCCGCGCCGGCCGCGCCACCTTCAACATCGACCAGAGCGGGCTCGTCGCCAAGTGCGTCGAGGACCGCAGCCGGCCGGTCGGCTCCATCGTCGAGACGCCCATGCCGGTCCTCGTCAAACGCCTCCGCGACCGATGGCGAACCAACCGCTGCCGCGCGTGCTGGTACAACTGCCGCGGCGAAGTCGAGGCCCTTTACACGCTCAGGGGCGCACTGCAGGCCCTGCCGATTCTCCTGGTGGACGCTGCGGCAAGAAACGCCGCACGGTAGAGCAGGTAACGCTTGCCTGCAGCGTGTTGCGCGGCGGGCAATCCTGCCCGCCGCGCTACGGAGGCGCCGCGCTACGCGGTGGGCAAGATTGCCCACCGCGCTTTCAGGAGACCCGCGCCGGCGGGTCACTTGCCCGGGCCGGCTGGTGGACCCCCCGGGCCGGCCGGTGGACCCCCCGGGCCGGCCAGTCGGTTGCGGATGATCTGGGCCTGCTCGGTCATCTGTCCGGCCTCGTCGTCGCGCTTCAGTGTCTTCAGAAGGTCGGCGTAACCCTCATACATCTCGGCCCGGACCTCGTCGTTCCTGCCGAGTCCACCCTCGCCGGCCCTCAGGGCCGCTTTGTACAGGATCTCGGCGCTCTCGAAATTCCCCTGCGCCTTGCAGGCGTCGGCGACGTCGATCAGGGCCCGAATCATCACAGGCCGGTTCCAGCTCTGGGTCTTGCGGCGGATGGCGAGGACCTGGCGAAACATCGCCTCGGCCTCGGCGTGCTTGCCCCGGGCAGCCTGGATGGTGGCAACGGTCCGCAGGCTGTCGGCGTACGAGCCGTGCCCCGTACCGTACAACTGAGTCCGGATGGCAAGGGACCGGGCGGCGTTCTTCTCGGCGTCATCCAGGTTGCCCTGGTCGCGGTAGGCCTGCGCCAGGTTGTCCAGCACCATGGCCGCCAACGGCACGCCCCGGGCTCCCCCCTTCTCGCCGATGGCCAGGGACCGCGTGTAAAGGGGAATCGCCTCATCAAACTTCTTCAGGTCCTTGTACTGACCGGCCAGGTCGTTCAGCGCAGCGGCCACCGTGAGGTGATCGGCCCCGTAGGTTTTTTCGCAGACCGCCGCCAGCCGCTTGCCCGGACCGATGGCATCGGCGTGTTTGGCCTGAACGGCATACGCCTGCACCTGCATGGCGAGCGAGGAGATGAGCCGCTGGGTCTTATCTTCGATCCCTTCGGCCACCTTGACGGCCGCCATCAGTTCCGCTTCGGCCTTGGGGTAATCCTGGGTCTTCAGCGCGCTGTCGGCGGCCTTCATGTGGTCGGCCCAAATGCTCTCCTGGGTCGGTGCCGCAGGAGCCGGGGCGACCGGCACCGGAACAGCCGGCGCGACCGGCGCCGGAACATCCGGGGCGACCGGCGCCGGAACAGCCGGCGCGACCGGCGCCGGGGCAGCCGGCGCGACCGGGGCCGGGGCCGCCGGCGCGGCTTCGGCGCCGATCACCTCAACCACCGGCACCAGAACCACGAGTACCACCCAAAGCCTCGCCAGGCATCGCATGCGGCTCATCGTGTCGTCCTCTCTACCGGTCGGCCCGGAACCGCTCCTGACCGGAGCCCTGCACCGTTTCTTGACGCGAGCCGGCGGCGACGATTCGCCGCCGGGCACTCACCCCGACGCGCCCGGACCCGCACCGCGCGCTCGGACGCGGTCGGCCCGCTCTTTGGCGTCAGCCGCCCCGGCGTCGCGGCCCATCTTGCCGAGCACCGCCGCATACGCACCCAGCAGCCGCGCCATGCTCGGATGCGCCTCGCCCATCGTCTTGCCGAAGACCTCGATCGCCTCACGCAAGAGGGGTTCGGCCTCCTCGTACCGCCCCTGCACCTGGTACAGGCCTGCCAGGTTCGCCATGTTGACGGCGGTATCGGCATGCTCCCGGCCGCGGGTCTTCAGGGCCACGTCGAGGGCCCGCCTCAGCAACGTCTCGGCCTCATCGTAGCGCCGGCGGGCCTGGTGGACGCGGGCCAGGTTGTTCAGAGCCACGCCGAGGCGCGGGTCGTTCGGGCCGAACTCTTCGGCCGTCGCGAGCGCCGCCTGGAACATCCGCCGGGCCTCCCGGTGGTTCCGCAGCCGCAGAAACTGCTTGCCGGACGTCGTATACATCTGCCAGAGTTCCCGCTTGTTGACGGGCACGGCTGCCGCCCTTGTCTTCGACCCCCGACCGCACACCAGATTACCGAAAACGCCCGTCCCCCGAAAGGCACCACGCCAAAAAGGTACCTGGTACCTTTTTCGCCTCACTCCCCGACGTCGGCCAGCCGGGACTCGGCGGATTCGCACACCACCCGGAACCCCACGTTGAAGACACGCTGCCACGCCGGGTAGGCCAACCGAAATGCCGACCGGCACCGCGCCGGACAATCGAAGAACGACCCGCCGCGCACCACCTTCCGCCCCTCCGGCACGGCGTCGTCACGCCCGTCGTCGCGATACGGATACGCTTTGTAGGTCGTCCGCGTCCACTCGGCGGCATTGCCGTGCATGTCGTACAGGCCCCAGGCGTTGGGCTGGTATCCGCCGACGGGGGCGGTCACCTTGGCCTGGTCGTCGAAACGGATATCGGCCAGACCGGCCGCCTCAAGGATCATGTGTTCCAGCCCGCCCGTCACCTGCGTCCCGCCGCTCGACGGGCCCAGCGTGAACGACTCATCGCCCACGTTCGCCCATGCCGAGAAGTCGGCGTCCAGGCTGCCGTAGGCCAGCGCCTCGGCGCTGCCTGCGCGGCAGGCGTATTCCCACTGGGCCTCGGTCGGCAGCGTGAACGGCATCCCCGCTTCTCGGGAGAGCCAGCGGCAGAAGCCAAGGGCCTGGCGCCAGGAGACGCGAACGGCCGGCTGCCGCGGCCCATCGAGCGGCAGGCCCCGGTCGTCGCCACGCCCGTGTCGCTTGGCGTAGTACATGGGGTCGTGCGACGGGTCGAAACGCCGGTACTGCTCGTTCGTGACCTCGCAGACGCCCATCCAGAACGGCTTCTCGATGCGGACGTGCCCAAGCGGCCGCTCGTCGGGCTCGCCCGCCGCATCTCCCATGACAAACTCGCCCGCAGGAATGCGGGCCAACGTCATCGTGACCCCGCCGCCCAGGTCGATCGTCTTCTCGCGCCCACCGGCGGCCGACTGCCGCTTGCGGGCTTCGCCTGCGCCGAGCGGCCACCCGGCCACCTGGATGACCTTCGGCTTCGGCAGCGGCTGCGGCTTGATCCACGCAACCGCCTTGCGCGGAGTGGGCGGCACCGCCTCCGGGTCCTCCTCCGGCCCGCCGTACAGTCGCCGCAATTCCATCCGCCGCTGGTGCGCCCCGTCGGGTACCGGGAACACGTCGCCCCACGTGCCGTGGCACGGTGCGTTCAGGTCGATCCAGGTGACCAGCCGGTCCCACGCCTCGGCATCCAGCCTGACGCCCTTGTGGTGCTTGCGGAGCATCTGGACGAGCGAACTCGTATCGGCATGGTACTCGCCGGGCACAAGAAGACTCACGTCGTCTTCGATGCTGACGCGGCGGATGTACGGGATCAGCGCTTCGTACGCCGGCGTGTACTTGAGCACGCCGCCCGTGGCCTCCTTCATGGCCGGATGCATGCGGGCAACGCCCAGGCTGCTGAGACGCCGCCCCTCGTAACCGGGGACCTTGTCCTCGGCCCGCAAGTCGGGCTTCTGCCGACCCGCAGGTTGGGCGTGGCCGTCGTGACAGCCGACGCAGTACTCATCGAGGACCGGCTGCACTTCCCGGGCGAAGTCAAAGCCGCGCGCCGGGCCGTACCACGGCTCGACCTGGAGGGGCTCGCGCTTCAGGGCCCCGGCCAACTGGGCGCCCGCCACGTCGCCGACGCGCTCGTGGCACCCCACGCACGACTGGTACTCGCCCGGCATCAGCGTGAACCAACTCCGCATCAACTGGACGGCCTTGCCCTCGGCATCGAGTGCCTGCACCGCCACCGGCGTCCGCGACGGCACACAAAACACGGCCGAGCCGTCGGCGTCAACCGGCACCGTGCCAAGGATCCGCATCACCTCCCACGGGCCGCCGTACCCGATCTTGTCCGGCCCCGCCAGACCGCGGTAACCGAAGTGGTAGGCCAACACGCGCAGCCGCTTGATCGTGCCGCGCGGCACCCCCGCCAGACCCGGACCCGCGTAGATGTTGTGCAGGTACACAACGCCGTCGGTGCGTTCGGGGTCGATGCGGCTGGGGACGGCCGGCGACTTGGTGCGTTTCTTGAGCGGTATGGGCTCGAGCAGGGCGCAGCCGGGCTCCTCGCGCACCAGCACCATGTTGTCGAAGACGTCCACCAGGTAGATGCCCCACAGGGCCTTGGCATTCATCCAGCACGAGACCAGGAAGTATTTGCCCGCGGCGCCTTCGGGCGCGTCCGGCCCGCCCAGCGGCCAGGGATGGAGGAACTTCGGCCAGTCGTTGTCAACGAGGTTGTCGCGGATGGCCGTGCGGATGGGCTGCCCGCGCCGGGGGATCTCGTGGACGATGCCGTCGGTCGTGTGCCACCCGCGGCCGGTGTCGATCACCACCAGCCGCCCCATCCGGTGCACGCCGTGGTACCCGCTCAGGATGCTGACGATGCTGTCCAGGCGCCCCGGAATCGGCCGCGGGAAATACAGCGAGTTCGGAAACCACGAGTTGCTGCCGTACACGGCCCGCTGGCCCGTGCCGTCGGGATTCATCACCATCAGTTGGCGCAGAAAGATGTGGCTGATGCCGGTGTAGTCCCAGCGGTGGTACAGCACCTGGCCGTCGTTCAGGACGACCGGGTGAAAGTCGTGGTCCTGGTCGAAGCACACTTGCTTCATGCCCGACCCGTCGGCGTTCATCGCGTAGAGGTTCGTGACGAACTTGCCGTGCTGCCCGTGCCAGCACGGCACGCCCTGGTACGCCGCCGTGCTTCCGAAGATGATGCGGGCGTCGGGCAGGTAACAGGCGTCGAAGCAGTCCACGTCCGCAGGCGCCCGCGAGACCTGCCGCAGGCCCGTGCCGTCGGTCCGCGCCTCCCAGACCTTCCAGTTTTCGGCATCGCTCTGGGTAAAGAGCAGGCGGCGGCCGTCCCAGTGGAGATCGACTTCGCCGACGTACCCGCCGCCCTTCGGACGGTACAGCGTCTGGAGACGACCCTCCGGCCCGACCGGCGAGAGGACGGCGATCTCGTTGTCCCAGCCGCCGCGCTTCAGCGACGAGTTGCACTCGTGGTTCGTCGGGAAGCCCAGGGCGTCTCTCCCGGTGCCCCGGACCTTGCGCTTGACCACCAGGAGCCGGTCGAAGTCGAGGAGCGGATTCGCCAGCAGCGACTCGCGCTGAAGCGCACGGAACTCGCGCGCGACGGCGGCCGCCGGGCGGTTCGTCGCCTTCTCGAGCGCATCCAGCCGCGCCAGGTACGCCGCGCCGCCCCCGTACCGCTCGCCGAACGTTTCGGCCAGGTCCTCGATGGCCAGCCGCAGGGACTCAAAATCGGACGGTGCCGGCGCGCGAGACGCCGCGCCTTGCTTCGCCGCGCCGCCCTGCTTCGGCCGGGCTGCTCCGCAGCGGCCATGCGCGAGCAGGAACCCCACCAGCGCCGCCGCCACGACCGCGACAAGCCTCGTGCGTTCACCCATGCCGCATCTCGCGGTTGCTTGCAGGGCTTGCGCGGCGGGTCTCCGCACCCGCCGCGCAGATCGGTCTGCGAGCGCTCGATGACCGCGCGGTGGGTACGGAGACCCACCGCGCAAGATCTCGGCCCCCCGACCGTGGTCCGCTGCGGCCATACCACACCTCACTGGGCCCGCTCGTTGAACCCGTTCCGCCACACCATCCTATCGTCAAAACCCGCGTGCGGCCAGCGTCAACCCGCGCGCCTTCGCCACGCCATCACGGAGCCTGCGCCGGACCGTCGGGTTCACCTGTCCGTTTTTCATTGCCGCCACAGGCCTGCGGGCCTATAGTCTCCCGCCGGAACAAGGACTTACCGACCCTTCCTGCGCGGGGGCACATCATGGCCAGACTCGCGACCGACCGCTGGACGCGAAAACACCTGCTCGGCCTCGAGGACGCCACGGCAGACGAAATCCTGGCCGTCCTCGATACGGCCAACGAGTTCTTCCCGTGCTGCACCGGCCGCGAGCCCGCGCCGCGCCTGCTCGAAGGACGGACCATCCTGAACCTCTTCTGCGAAGACTCGACCCGGACGCGGACCTCCTTCACCTTTGCCGGCGAACGCCTCGGCGCTCGGGTCTACCAGTTCCACGCCGACACCAGCAGCCTCAAGAAGAAGGAGTCGCTGGCCGACACCGTCCGCAACGTCGATGCGATGGGCCTCGACGCCATCGTCATCCGCCACGACCAGCGCGGGGCGCCGCAACGGGTCGCCGAGTGCGTGGAATGCTCGGTCCTGAGCGCCGGCGACAACGCCCAAGAGCACCCCACACAGGCCCTCCT
>DATKXP010000623.1:0-6145 GCA_035529015.1 Phycisphaerae bacterium
TTGTAGTACGGTTTGCGCACCAGCAGGTCCACGCCGGGCTTGTCCGACTGTTCCTTGACCTCCTTGTTCGCCAGCCACCGCACCATCTGGCCCCAGAACTTGATGTACGGCGACTCGCGCCCCAGGGCCTTGAACGGCAGGTACCACTGGTAGGTCGTGTCGGCGGCGAAGGCGGCCGCGCGGCCTTTGCCGTAGTTGTGCACCGCCAGGACCGTCAGCGGCCCGTTCTCGTTCGTCCGTTCGGGATGCTCGGCCAGGATGCTCGCGCCGGGTTTGGCCCGCGCCAGGACGTTGCACCCTTTCAGATACGGCAGTTGCTGGCGGGGCGTATCGCTCTGGTACCGGAAGAAGTCGCGGGTGCCGTAGAAGATGGGGTGGTTGGCGCCCTCGGGCGTCAATTTCAGGACGAAGGGCGTGGTTTCCTGGCCGATGCTCCGCGGGCCGACCGCCACCGGCAGGATCTCCTCCATCGCCGTGCCCTCGTACCCGCCGGGACCGAAACTGCTGTACCCGCCGATCATGACGACGCCACGCCCCTCGCTGATGGCCGTCTTCAGGTTCTCCAACTGCTGCCGCGAGAAGTAACTCCGGTCGAGGTCGCCCACGATGTACACGTCGAACTTCCGCATGTCCTCCAGCGTCTGCGGGAACCCCGTGAGCGACACCCCCGTCATGCTGCCCGATTGCAGAAACTCGCCCCGCTTCACCTGCACCAGCGCCAGCACCTCCACGTTCGGGTCGGTCTCAAGGACGCTCTTGAGCGGTTTGTACTCCGGCCGCACCACGCCCTCGACGTACAGGACGCGGATCTTCGGGTCGGTCACCAGCAGGTGGACGTCGCGTTCGTTGTTCTCGGACCGCCGCTCGGCCGGGTCGGGGCGGATGCGGACGCTGTAGGTATGGCGGCCGAGGGTCTCGGGCGTGAAGGTGAGCGTGACGCTCTGGCTGCCGGGCACCGAGTCGAGCCGCAGCGGCGCCGAGGCCAGCGGCGCGTCGTTCTCCCGCAGTTCCACCTGGATGCCGCGGTCCGCAAGGCCCACCGCCTCGACGTCCACCGTGATCTTGGCGATGTTGTTGACGGTCGATTCCTCGGGCGCCCGGATGTCTTCGATGCTGATGTCCTGGTACCCGCTCTGGGCCGTGAGGTCGGTGCCGATGCCGACGGTGTAGATGCGCGGCGGTCCGAGGGCGGTGATCTCTTTGACGACGTCGCCGCCCGCGTTGTGCAGCCCATCGCTCATCAGGATGATGCCGCTGGTGTCAATCATCTGCGCGGCCGCCAGCACGTCTTTGACGGCCCGCGTCAGGTTGGTGGCGTCGCCCTCGGGGCTGGGCCACTGGTCCTGTTCCACCTCGTGGGCCCGCGTGTCGAACCAGAAGCGTTTGACCTCGAAGGCGGTCTGAAGCCGCCCGAGGTACTCCTCCACCTGCCGCGCCGCCAGGCTCAGGCGGTGGGGCGTGTCGGGGTAATCGCTCACCGACATCGATTCCGACGCGTCCACCAGCAGGTACAGGTCGGTCCGGTGTTCCAGGGTCTCCTCGAAACTGAGGACCGGCTTGAAAATCAGAAGCACCAGCAGCAGGATTGCCAGCAACCGCATCGCCAGCAGGCCCGCCATCGGCAGCCGGCCCAGGTAGTTGAACACCCGCAGGTAAAAGAACAGGACCCACACGCCGCACGCCAGGGCCACCAGGCCCATCAGCGCCATCTGCGTCTGCCACCCCGAATCGCCCGCCGCCGCCCACGCCATCAGGAACACGAGCGCCGCGAGCGCCAGGCCCACCGTGACTTGCCACATCGGCAGGATCGGATCGACCGCCTTCGCTTTGCCGCCGTCGCCCTCGGCCGAGCCCACCGCCCGAATCGCGCCGTGCAGCAAAACGACGACGAACGCGACCGCCCCCACGACGGCCGTCACGTACCCGGTCATCGCCAGGCCTTCGCTGTAAAACAGCAGCCGCGTCTCGCCCATCGCCAACATCGGCCGTGTCTCCGAGTTGCCCCGGCCGGTCCGGGACAGAAGGAGTTATACCACGTGGCGGGGGTCGGGGCTACAACAGTTCGCGCTGCGCGAGTGCTTGCGCGGCGGGTCTCCCGACCCGCCGCGCGAAACGGGGCGCAAACCGCGCGGCAGCCTTCCCAGGCCGCCGCCAGAGGCCGCGCGCGGCTACGGTTCCGCTTTGGACTACTCCGGCCCGGCTCCACCCCCGGGCGAAGGCGGGGAGGAGGGTATCCGCTGGCACGCAGGGGGATCGGATGGTAAGATGCAGGTCGCGGGATAGGTCTCGCTTGCGGGTTCTCGAATGGCCCTGGCACTCGGCATCGTGTGGCTTGTAAGCGTGGCAGCCTGGGCCGCGTGTGCTGCCGCAAGACGTCTCAGCATCGCCGAGTTGTTTCACATGGCAACACCGGGGGTCGGCACACTTCTTGGAGTCGTAGTCATCTGCAACATGCTAGCGGCAGTCACGGTCATCCTGGGACAGGTCGAACTCCTCAAGCGGCATCCAGTCGACAATGTGAGTGCTGCTGTTGGCGTTCCCTTGCTGGTGTACCTTTGGGTTCGGTTCGTTGTTCTGGCCGTGCGTCGGTCGCGCTCGATGGACTCCCAAGTCCCACGATACAGGACCGGCGAGGAGGTCCGCCTCGGGGACCGCGTGATCTACGCGGGCAGCCCGGGGCGTGTCGTCTTCGTCGTCGGGTCGCAGTCATTCTCGCAAGAGTTCCCCGGGGAGGACTGGGAGTATCTCGGGCGGGGCTTCATGCTTGAGACCGAAGCGTTCGGGCTCGTTCATCCGGAGAAGCCCGACGAGAACCTGCATTTTGTGGAGCGTGCCTAGAGCGGGGCCTTCATCAGAAATGAAGCGAGTCACCCTAGCCCTTTGCGGTCTCGTCGGCGTCGCCATCCTCGCGGCCGTCGTGTGGCGCGTGGAGTTGGAGGTCCACGGGTGGGACGGGCTTGATTGGCTCGAGTACTTCCATTGGGCGGTCCCTGCCGGTGCCCTGATGTTCATGGTCTGGCTTGCTGTTGTTGTCCCGATTCCAGGCGCCGTTGACCGTGCCGTGTTCCTGGCCGACACGGCGATAGCGGCAGTTGTCTGGTACCTCTTTGCGTTGTTCGCGCTTGTCTCTCACTTCAATGCGGGGCCGAGCGCATTTGTCAGTATGCTGCTCACAGGCGAGACGCTGTACCACATCTATGCGACGTTGATCTATGCGGTCGTTCCTCTTACGCCACTTGTCTTCGCCTTCCTTCTCACCGTTTCCGGCGTAAGACCGTCTGTTTGGCAACTGGCCGTCTCGCTGGCGATGTATGTTCTCGCCTGCCCGGTGTCGATTGCGCTCCTGGCGCTCACCAATCACCCCGGCCGTCCCGATGCTATTCACACCATCAAGAGCGGCTTCATCATCCCGTTCCTGATCAGCGGTTTGGGCATTCTCGCGATAGATTTCGGAAGGAGGAGGCAGGGCCAGCAAGCGAATCCAGCGCACACCGAAGCCGCCGGTTCCTGTCATTAGCTGCCGAAAGGCGTCGTCACCCGCCGCACGTCCTCAACGCAACCCGCGCTCTACGTTTCGAAGAGGGTTACGTCTGGGACCCTGCCGATGACGTGACAGAATACTACGGCCCGGGCAGGCCGCGCGCGGCTGCGGTTCCGCTGTGGACCCCTCCGGCCCGACTCCGCGCACAGGCGGACGTGGGGATGACAGAGGAGTGTGATTACAGCCCGGTCATTCCTCCCGCCCCGACGCTCTGCGGAGTTTGGCCAGGAAGTCGGCATCAATCTTCCGACCAAGCCGTTTGCATTCCTTCACGTCGGCCCAGGCGGCATCGTAGTCATGCCTGAAGTAGTGCGCCCAAGCCCGGACACTGTAGGTGCTGGCGTCCCCGGGATTCAGTTCTAGGGCCTTGGTGTAATCCCTGATGGCGGCGTCGTGATCGGCATTCGCCGCATACGCCAACCCGCGGCCACGGTAGGCCGTCGCCCGCGTCGGGTCGAGTTTGATGGCGTTGGTGAAGTCCGCAATGGCGGCCTCGCAGTTGCCCTTCCCCGTGTGCGCCAATCCGCGGCCCACGTAGGCCTTCGTGTGTCGCGAGGCCAGTTCAATCGCCTTGGAGTAATCCGCGATGGCCGCGTCGTACTCGCCCCTCAGTGAGTGGATGCGGCCTCGGTCGTTGTAGGCATCCGTGTACTCGGGATCCAACTCGACGGCCTTGGTGTAGTCACTGATGGCTGCGTCGTAGTTGCGCTTGTGAGCGTACGCGAGGCCCCGGTTGAAGTGGGCTCCCGCATGCCCGGCATCCAGTTTGAGGGCTATCGTGCAATCCTTGATGGCCTCGTCGTACTGGCGCCTTGCGCAGAATACAGCGCCACGGTTGTTATAGGCTTTGGCGAACTCAGGTCGCAGTTCGATGACCTTGGTGTAATCCGCAATGGCCGCGTCGTGCGCGCCCTTCTTATGGTACGCGAGTCCCCGGTTGTAGTGGGCTGCCGCATGTCCGGCATCTAGTTCGAGTACATTCGTATACTGCATGATGGCCTTGTCGTACTCGCCCTTGTCGAGATAGGCCAGGCCCCGGTCACACAAGACCTCCACGTCGTTGGCCGAATCGCGTCTGGCCGCGGAATCACAACCGTGCGGAAGGACGACGGTGACACACCCCACTGCGATGAACACAAACCGTGAGGTCTTCGACTTGACAGCCATGCATCATCCCCCCAAAGAGACACGGCCTCGGATGACGCTTACAGGGATAACCGAAACGGCCGCACGCCGCAAGTGTCCCTGTTGCCAGTGACGCGATGCCCAGGCGGACGCGGAGAGGAGGGCGAGGTCACATACGCGCCGCAGCGCCGGCGCCCCGGTCGCAATGCGAACATGGTCACCCTTCGGGATGACCATGCCACCCGCCATTCTGCGCGGGACACATGCTACTGCCCAGTCGGCTTGCGGCGGACATGGGTACGCCAGCGGCGCTCCAGGTCCGCGAGGCCGAAGCCGTAGGCTTCTCGAAGGGCCGCCTCCTGCTCTTTGCCGTCCTTGAGGCCATCGACGAACGTCTTGAACGTCGACCGACCCTCTTCGAGCAGAAAATCGACCAGCGTGAAGGCCACGCTGTACTGCTCGACCGGCAGGCCGTCGGCGGGCTCGGCCGCAAACAGCGGCGCCAGGGGCCTGCCCGTTGCCGCCACCTGGACGGCGGGGAACCACTTCGGACCACGCAGCGCGCCGTCGTTGACCGTGGTCATGTACTCGGCCAGCCCCTCGTGCAGCCACAGCGGCAGACGGCCGGGCGTCTTGTACAGTTCGAAGAACGCGTGCGTGCCCTCGTGAGCGAACAGTTCCTGCTGACGCCGCACGTCGTTCGTGTCGAGCGGAAAACAGATGTGCACCAGGTGCGGCAGGCCCGGTCCGTGGACCTCGGCGGCAAAGTACGCCCCGGCGTTTCGGGCGTCGTGGCCGTCGAACCGTTTCGAGTACGCCTCGAACGGGCGGCGGCGGTTGAACAAAATCACGATGCACTTGCCGTCCCAGACGCGGGTCCGATCCGAGAGGCCGAACTGCTTGAGCAGGCTCTCGTAGAGGGCCTCGCTCCAGGCGCGGAAGCGGTTCGTGGTGGCCGCGTCGGCGTCGCTGAACAGAAGATAGTGCCGCGTCTCGACCATCCGCAGCCGCACGTACAACTGCTCGTTGATGGCGGCCAGCCGCTTCTTCTGATGCGCCAGCAGCACCGTCTGGTTGAACGCGCCCAGGGGCCCGCGGTAATCCTCCGGCAGGGCGTAGAGGCGACAGCCGGCCTCCGTCGTCCCCGGCGCCTCGGCCCCGGGCCGTCCGTGGGGGCCGACGTGGGGAGCCGCCGCGATGGCGGACCCGCCGCCCGCCGGCGCGGCGAGCACGACGTTCGGCGCGGCGGCGAGGACCGCGAACGCCGCGGCGAGGACCGCGAGCGCCGCGGCGAGCATCACGCCCGCCGCCGTCGGACGCCGCCGAATTGTCCTGCCGACCGTCATGCCACGTCCTCGCCCTGCGACACGTCGCTCGGCGACACGTCGCTTACCGTATAAGACGCCTCGGCCACGCGGGGTATTTCATCGAACAGGCGGCGCGGCAGACGCACCGTCTGGACGATGCACCCGTCCTGGA
>DATKXP010000624.1:0-11864 GCA_035529015.1 Phycisphaerae bacterium
GCCGGGATGCCGCCCGCGTGGTCGAGGTCCTCCATCATCATGTCGCCCGCCGGTCGGAAGTTCGTGAGGTGCGGCGTGCGGCGGCTGATCTCGTCGAATTGCTCCAGTTCCAGTTCCACGCCCGCCTCGTTGGCGATGGCCATCAGGTGCAGGACCGTGTTGGTCGATCCGCCCAGCGCCATGTCGATGGCGATGCCGTTGGCGAAGGCCTCCGCCGTCATGATCTGCCGGGCCGTGACGCCCTGCTTCACGAGTTCGACAACCCGTTTGCCGGAGTCGTAGGCGATGCGATCCTTCTTGGCGCTGGCGGCCAGCGCGGCGGCGCAGTACGGCAAACTCATGCCCATCGCCTCGGTCACGCAGGCCATCGTGTTTGCGGTGAACAGACCCTGGCACGACCCGCCGCCGGGACAGGCCTCGCACTCGAGGGCCGCCAGTTCCTCCTCGTCGATCTGCCCGGCCTTGAAACGGCCGACCGCCTCGAACGTGTCGTGCACCAGGTCGAGCCGCGTCATATTGTAATTGCCCGAGTGCATCGGCCCGGCCGTCACGGCGATGGCCGGGATGTCGAGCCGCGCGGCCGCCATCAGCATGCCGGGCGTGATCTTGTCGCAGTTCGTCAGCAGCACCAGGCCGTCGAGCCGATGGGCCAGCGTGATGGTCTCGACCATGTCGCAGATGAGTTCGCGGCTGGGCAGGCTGTAGTGCATCCCGGAATGGCCCATGGCGATGCCGTCGCAGATGCCGGGCACGCTGAAAAGCCACGCCACGCCGCCGCCCGCAAAGACGCCGTGCTCGATCTTCCGCTCCAGCCGCCGCATGTGCGCGTGGCCGGGGATCAGGTCCGTGAAACTCGAGACGACGCCGATGAACGGCTTCGCCATCTCCTCCGGCGTCACGGTCCCCGTGGCGTACAGGAGCGAGCGCGCGGGCATACCGGTCAACGGCTCGTTGAACCAGTCGGACGGCCGTGCGTTCGTCATGATTGTACCCTCAACACCCGTACGTTGCTTCCCGCGCGGCGGCCTTTCCAGGCCGCCGCACGCTTCGGGCAACACGCCCCAAAGTCTCAACGCCGAACGGCCGCCCAAGCCGCATGACCTTGGACTTTCGACTTTGGACGTCGGACGCTCTCTATCGCGCATGAACGAGATGCGCGGCACTGTTTGGCGTTTCCGGGGCTTGGACTCAGCGGCCGCGTCGCCGGAGCCCCACGTCCGCCCGTGCCTGAAACCTGGAATCTGAGATTCTGAAATCTGAAATTTCAAATCTCAAATCTCAGATCCCGCAGCCGAGATCCCCCGTTCGGAACCTCAAATCTCAGACGTTGCGGCGGAACCGCTACCCCGTGGGAAACGCATTCCTCCCAAAGAGGAAAGCGAATTCTACCCGCCGAATCCGATCGTGTCAACGCCCAAATGCCGACCGCGCCGACGCTGCCAGTCGCCCCGTGTCTTTTCTGCTGCCGGATCTGACGCTAAACCCGCACCCCGCCCTGACGGCTGACGAAATAGGTGCTGCATCAGGCGAAATGACGTGGTAACATGGGGCGCGAACCTGAGCGCGGCGGCAACACGCATGAAGGGAGACGCAGCAATGGCAGCAATCACGCGACGGAATCTTCTGAAGACGGGCGGCAAGGCGGCCGCGGGACTGGGCGTCGCAGCCTACACGGCCGCACGCGCCAGGCAGGTCCTGGGCGCAAACGAGCGGATCAACGTTGCCCTGATCGGTTGCGGCGGACGCGGACGGTACGTCATGTACGGCCTGGCGGAGCAGGGTGCCCGCGTCACGTACCTGTGCGATCTGCAGGACCGCCGTCTGGACGACGGCGCCAAGTTCCTCGCCAAGATTCAGGAGGCCAAGGCCAAGCCGGCCAAGGACATGCAGGCCGTTTTCGACTCCAAGGACGTCGATGCCGTCATCGTCGCCACGCCCGATCACTGGCACGCCCCCGCCACCATCCGGGCCTGCCAGGCCGGAAAGGACGTGTATGTTGAGAAACCGCCATCGCACAACATCTGGGAGAGCGGCAAGATGGTCGAGGCGGCCCGCAAGTACAAACGCATCGTCCAGGTCGGCACGCAGAACCGGAGCGGCCCGTACAACCTGAAGGCCCTCGAGTACCTCAAAACGGGCAAACTGGGCAAGATCTGCCTCGTGCGCGTCTTCAACATGAAAGCGGGCGGCCCGTTCCGCCTGGGCGACCCCGGCACGCAGCCCGATGGCTTCAATTGGGACGCCTGGCTCGGCCGGGCGGCCGCGCGGCCGTATCATCAGGGGCTCATCCGCGGATGGCTCTTTTTCTGGGATTTCTGCGGCGGCGACATGGGCAACGACGGCATCCACCAGATCGACCTCGCCCTGATGCTCATGGGCGACCCCGGCATGCCGAAGAGCGTCCGGGCCCTCGGCGGCCGATATTGCCATCGCGGAGACGACTCGCAGGTGCCCGACGTCCAGATGGTCAACTACGATTTCGACGATTTCGTCATGACCTTCGAACTCACCGGCTACCCGCGGTACATGGAAAAGACCACCGCCACCATCCGCCGCAACGACGAGTTCCCTTACTGGACCCAGAACGCCACGCGAATCGAACTGTACGGGTCGGACCTGATGATGATCGTCGGCCGTCACGGCGGCGGGTGGATCGTCATGACCTCGGCCGGGAAGGTCGTCGAGAAGATGTACGGCCGGCCGTGCGACGAGCCGCACTACAAGGACTTCCTCGACTGCATCCGCAGCCGCAAGGCCCCCACCGCCGATATCGCCATCGCCCACCAGACGTGCTCGACCATGCACATGGGCAACATCGCCCACCGTGCCGGCAACACGGCCCTGGTCTACGACGCGAAAACGGGCACGTTCGACAAAGACGAGGCCAACCGCCTCCTCAAACCCGCCTACCGCAAGGGCTACGAGATACCCGACGAGGTCTGAGCCGGGGCTGGCACCGGTATATACTTTACGAAAACGGCCTTTCTTTGGACCCCCCAAAATGGCGC
The DNA here is from genome assembly GCA_035529015.1 of Phycisphaerae bacterium. Lineage (GTDB taxonomy): Bacteria > Planctomycetota > Phycisphaerae > FEN-1346 > FEN-1346 > JAUVZF01. The sequence goes on from DATKXP010000624.1 coordinate 3,009, forward strand.
TTTTCGGGGTGTCGAACCCCGTTTCTGGCCAAGAAACGGCGTTTCGGCCCTCAAATGTTAAGATAGGCAAGGCAAAACGTGGGTCGTTTTGATCGGTTTTTTGCTCCTTTTTGCTCAAACTTAGTCCGTTCTTCGTCCTTTTTACCCCTTTTTTAACCTGCGTGGAGCGGGGTCAATAGGTGCTAAAGTATACAAAAGGCGGGGACGGACGAGGCTGGAGACCGGAGACCGGAGGCTGGAGGCACGGCAGATTGTTAGAACTCTAACAATCGCGGGAGTCGAAAAACGGCCTTGGCGCTATCAAAAAGGGCGAAAACGGCCGAAGGGCCGCGCAGGACGTGATTCGACGTATGGCCCGAATGCAATAAAACAGGCCCGAAACGGCCCGGTCCGCGCAAACCCTTGTGCCGCAAGGACTTACGTCTCGGAAATGGCGGCGGAGATTGTTAGAACTCTAACAAAACCGGGGGCCGTACGGAGCAGTGGCAGGGGCCCGGCCGTGCCTTGCCGCTGCGGAAGCGGTCCGGTCCGGGCCCGGAGGGCCGTGCGGCGACCGTGCCATACAGGCCTGTATCGGGGCGGGCCACCGCCCGTCTTGAGGCAGCCGCAGGGCCGGGATTCACGTCGCGGGGGCTTGCTCCGCGCCGGACGGGCCATTACCATGCCGCTGCGTTGACGAACTCGGACGACAACCCCCTCTAAGCGGTCCGACATAAGTTTTGCGCGGTGGGTCTCCGCACCCACCGCGCATCACAGCACATACGCGCGGCGGGTACGGAGACCCGCCGCGCACGAACTTCAAGAGACTTATGTCGGACCGCTTAGGCAAGAGGAGCGACCATGTTCCGACGGCCCATCGACCGCAGGCCCCGGCTCGGAGCGAGCGTTTTCGGTCCGTGCGTGCTGGTTGCGCTGATGGCTTGTGGTATAGCGGCGGCCGACCCTGGGAGCATCCTCGGCGGCGGCAACTTCGGCGTCTCCCGCGACCTGGCGAAGGCCGAGAGCCAGTTCAAGGCTTTGAACGTCGTCGGCGCCGGCATGTGCCGCATCCCCGTCTCCGAGGGCGTGTACTTCTCGCCGCAGGAGAAGAAGCCTCTGCCCCAGCGATGCGACTCGCTGGTCCTGATGGCCCAGAAGCACGGTATCACGCCGATTCTGCTCTTCGAGTATTACACCCGCTGGAACGGCCCGCTCGGCGGGCACGCGAAGTGGCATGCCGTGGGGCGGGCCTTTGCCGAGCGTTTCCGCCCGAACAGCCCGTGGCTGGGGTCGCAGGGCGTCCGAGACTGGGGTATCCGCGTCTACACCGCCATCAACGAGCCCACGTGGAAGTCGAACAACCCGACGCCGATTCCCCCGGCCGATTACGCCGCCGCCATCGAAGGCCTGGCCGACGGCGTCCACTCGGTCGAAGCCGCGTTGCACGTCAGCCCGGGCGGGTACATCGAGGGGTCGCTCCACGCCGGCAAGAACCCCTACGTCAAGGCCGTGGCGCCGCTGTACAACGGGGGGAAACTGTGGTCCCTCGACATCCACCGCTACTGGGACGTGAAGCATGTCCCCATGGAGGGCACGTGGGAACACTCGCTCCAGAACCAGTTCGACCAGGTCAAACGCGACGTGGGGATCACGGCCGATATCCGGTTCCACACCACCGAGATGAACTTCAAGAAACGCCTCCTCAGCGAAGACGACGCCGCCAAGGGCTTCTTCACGGCCCTGTGGGACGCCCTCGGCGTCGTCGGCAACCGCGGCCAGCGGGTGACGGAGTTCGTGCTCCCGTGGAATATCTTCAACCTGGCGGCCAAGGACGACCACTACGGCCTGTGCACGCAACTGGCCCCGTGGACGCCTACCGCCCGCGGGAAGGTGCTCCGGATGGTCTGCCGCCTGACTCGCGGCACCGAGTTTGTGGCCTGCCGCCCGAAAGGCAAGGGCGAATTCGTCCTCGAAGGAGGCGGCCGCAAGGTCTGGGTCTGGCAGAACCGCAAGGCCTGGACCGACCGTCCCGGCCCCGCGTACCGGGTGACGGGGATCCCGGCGGCCGCCACCACGCTCGACGTCTACCGGTACAACTCGTGGGACGGGCCGTGGCGGACGTTCGAGGTTGGCGGCAAGGACGCGTTCACTGTCTCCGGGTTGGAACCAGGGGAAACGTACCTGCTGCTGGCGCGGAGGTGACCGGCCGGGCCCGGATGCCGCCGTGCGGTGCCGTGCGCCGGGTGTGACTGGTTTTCTTGGCACAGGCAACCTGGTGCGCCGTGCCGTGTTCAGTGCCGAAGGCACGATAGAGGGTAGCCCACGGCGTGAGCCGTGGGCAAGCGAAACGCCCGAACGCTTGTTTGTGTTTGTTGGTTGGAGCCCCGCAGGGGCGGCAGAACCTTCTATCGCCCCGCCGGGGCTCCAACAGAAACAGAACATGTTACGGATCGCTTGTGCCCCACGGCTCACGCCGTGGGCTACCGTCTTACGCCCCTGGCGGGGCTGCCAGGAAAAATCAGTCACACCCCGTGCGCCGCTCTTCGCTACATTATCTTCCCCTGATTGCCGATGGTGTGTATAATGCCGTGCTCGCGTCGCTCGTGGCGGCCCATCGAGGGGTGTGGGAGCCCGGAGGGCCGTGCGGCGACCGGGCCCTATGGGCCTGTACCGGGGCGGGCCGGCGACGGCCCAGAGGATACGTAGGAGACGAGCCGTGTATCGTCCACAGATCAAGGTCCTGGATTGCACGATCCGCGACGGCGGACTGGCGAACGATTCGCACTTTCCGCTGGAGACGGTCCGCGCGGTTTACAAGGCCTGTTGCGACGCGCACATCGACTACGTCGAACTCGGGTACCGCAACTCCAAGGAGATGTTCGACCCGAAGGCGTTCGGCCCGTGGCGGTTCTGCGACGAAGAGGACCTGCGGGCCGCGACCGACGGCATCCGGAACGACGGCACCAGGGTCTGCGTCATGATGGACGCCCACAAGTCCGACCCGGACGACATCCTGCCGAAGGAGGAGTCGGTCGTCGATACGATCCGCATCGCCACGTACGTCAAGGACATCGACAAGGCCATCGCCATCGAGAACGTGGCCCACGAGCGCGGGTACGAGACCACGATCAACATGATGGCCATCTCGATCGAGTCGGACTGGGAACTCGACCCGGCCCTGGAGCAGTTGGAGAAGGAGACGCACGCCGTCGCCTGCTACGTCGTCGATTCGTTCGGGGCGCTCTACAGCGAGCAGGTCCACTACTTTGTCGAGAAGTACCAGCGGCTGATGCCGAGCAAAGAGGTCGGCGTCCACATGCACAACAACCAGCAACTGGCCTTCGCCAACACGATCGAGGGCATCATCAAGGATGCGAACTTCGTGGACGGTACGATCTACGGCCTGGGGCGCGCTGCCGGCAACTGCCCGCTGGAACTGCTGCTCGGTTTCCTGAAGAACCCGAAATTCAACATCCGGCCCGTCCTCGATTGCGTGGCCGGGACCATCCTGCCGCTCCAGACGCAACTCGAGTGGGGCTACATGGTGCCGTACATGGTCACGGGCATCCTGAACCAGCATCCCCGCGCCGCCATGGCCTGGCTCAAGACCGACCAGCGCGACGGGTACCGGGACTTCTACGACAAGATGCTGGAACTGGTGGAGTGACCGACGGCGTGGGGCGGAGTGCCGAAGTGCCGAAGGCCTCCACCACACGATCCCAGCCGCAACCAACCCTGTCCGAGCCGCGACCGCAAGGGAGCGGCCCCCCCAACGTGCCGCGGCGCGCCCCGGCCTACGAGTGCGCCCCGCCCTGCGAGAGGTGTGCGCAAACAGGGCGCCCGCGAGAGCAGGGGGGTACCCCCACGGGCGCCTTAGACACTGCTGAGCACCCGCCACACGCGGGCGCTGTATAGCCTCTCTTCTCGGACCGCGCCGGCCTACGGCATGGGCTCGATCTGTGGCATGGTCTCCATCTGTTCCAAGGTTTCCACGGCCGCCATGGTTCCGGCTATGGTCGCGATGATCACGATGATCCAGCCGACAATGCTGAGATAGCCAAGGATGAGTCCAACGATGGCCATGCCGCGCCCGCCCTGGCCGGAGATCTTGATGCGGCCGAGGGCCATGTGGCCCATGATGGCAGCGGCGATGCCGGCTCCCGGTATGCACCCCGCGATGCCGCAGATGAGGCTCGCGATGGCCAGGCCGTTGGTGGCTGCGGTGGCGGGAGGCGGTGCCTCGGTCATGGTCCACTCCTTTCTCGCGTGCTGCGCGATGGTTCACGAACAGGCAGGCCCGCGGCACGAAGGTCCGCTGCCGGAGCCCTTGCGACCGAGCGGCCCGAAACGACGTGCCCCTGAACTCCCCGGCCCACCCTTGACGGCCATTCTGGCGTCCGCCGCGGGGGTGTCAAGCAGAATTTTGGGGTTTTTTTTGAGCGGGGCACAACGGGTAGGGGTCTGAGAGGCATTGCGGATTGGGGATTGCGGACTCGTGCTTCGCAGCGACTCGTGCTTCGCAGCGAAGCGCCGCTTCGCAGAGTAGTAAGCGCTGCTTCGCAGAGTAGCATTGCGGATTGGCGAAGGCAAAATGGCGGGTGGCACGGCAGCCCGAAGGGCGGCCGTGTTGGACACCGGCTGCCCACGGCCGCCCTTCGGGCTGCCGTGCCACCCGCGCTAAACACGTACAAGCGTGGCCATGCCACCCGGCTGTTCCGGACGCTCTCTACTTTTTCGGGTCCCAGATGAGGCGGTCGAGGTCGTCCGGCGAGACGACTTCGACGTGTCCGTCGCAGAAGGCGATGTTGTGGCCTCGGGAATGGCGCGGTGGCGTCGGCAGGAGTCCCGGACCGCCGGAGGGAGGCGCGCCCGGCGCGCACTCGAAGAACAGGACCGTCCGGGCCGCCTCCGGAATGCTATCCAGGCGCATGCCGCCCAGTGCGGCGTTCATGGCGTAGCCGCGGCCGGCGTCGGGGTTGGCGGGGTTCTTCAGGACCTGGTCCGAGCCGTAGAACTGCTCCAGTTCCTGCGGCCACCTGTCCGGCGATGGCAGGGCACCGTCGCGCTCGACGGCGTAGACCTGGGCGGCCATGCTCAATTGCTTCAGGTTGTTCATGGACATGGCGGACTGGGCCATGCCCCTGGCACTCATGAATGCCGGCGCAATGATGGCGGCCATGAGGCCGATGAAGGGCAGGGCGAGAAAGAACAGGCCGCCGAGAACGATGCCCGCGATGGCCATCCCTTTGCCGCCGAGGGCGCCGTGGCTCTTGCTGATCTTCACGAGGCCGACGATGCCCAGGATGACGGCGAGGATGGCGCCAAGGCCGACCGTCGGCAGGCTGAGAATGCCGCACACGAGGCTCGCAATGGCCAGGCCGCATCGTTTGGCCGGTCCGGGCGGAGGGGCCGGCGGCACAATCTGCGGATCGGCGGGCGGTTGGGTGCTCATGACGGTTCCTTTCCGGTCACAGGCTACTCGGGTTTCGGGTTCCAGACCAGGTGATCGATGCGTTCGGGCGTCATCATCCGGGCGCGGCCGTCGAGGAAGCCGATGACGTAGCCGCCCGCGTGTCGCGGTTCGGGCGGCAGGAGGTCGCGGCCGCCGGAGAGCGGGCTCCCCGGGCGGCACTCGAAGAACAGGACCGTTTCGCTGGCCCGCGCAAGGTCGTAGGTCTCGGCGAGGGCCACGGCCCGGTTCATGGCGACGGCGCGGCCGGCGCCGGGGTTGGCGGGATCGGCCAGAAAGTCGAGGTCGGTGATGAGGCCGGCGTCCATGAGGGCCCTCGGCCAGGAGTCGGGCGGGGGCAGGCGGCCGTCGTGGACGGCGCTGTACGCATGGGCGTTCTGGCACAGGACCTGGACGTTGGTCCGGAACTGCGCGACGTCCACCTCGCGTTCGGCGTAGAACCAGAACGCTGCCGTCCCGGCGATGATGGCCGCGCCGAGGACGATGGCGATCATCGAGACGACCAGGCCCGCCAGGGCCAAGCCGCGGCCTTGGAGGTCGCCGCCGCTGCGTTTGATCCGCCCCATCGCCACGATGCCGAGCACCAGGCCGACGAGCCCCCCCACGCCGCACGTGCACAGGCCCGCAATGCCGCAGATGAGGCTCGCAACGGCCAGGCCGCTGGTCTTTGCGCCGGCCGGTGGCGGCCCTGGGGGGGCGGTGGTGGTTGGTGCGCCGGTCATGCGCGTCTCCCTCACACGATGGCCGTGGGTACGGCCGCGACGGCAGCGAAGGCCAATCGGCGCTCCTCAAGGGCGGGCGCGAGCCAGGGCGCGGCCGGTCGGCGCTCGGGGAAGTCGGGTGCCCGGTTCAGTTCCTCGCCGAAGAACGGGGTGGCGTCCTCCTCATCGTCCTCCTTGGCCTTCTCCCACGTCTCGGTGGTCCAGTCATGCACCCCGCTCCGGAACCCCATGAGCAGAAGTGGGACGCCGAGGAAGAGGGCCCCGATGATCAGGGTGAAGCCGCCGACAATGATGGCGGCGATGGCGATGCCTCGTCCGCCCATCGTGCCGCCGCTCGCGCCGATCTTCCTGAGGGCGACGATTCCAAGGATGAGGCCGACGATGCCGCCCAGGCCGCAGGTGCAGATTCCGGCGATGCTGCAGACGAGCGCGGCGATGGTCAGGCCGCTTGCCTTCGGGGATTCGGGCAGCGGCGGGGCGGCGAGTGTGGCGGGGTCGGGCGGCGGCTGGGTCATGGCAGGCTCCATTGCGATCGAGCGAAAACGGTTTTGGCCCAAGGTGCTTCCGTGTGCATTCATCTTCCCACCAGCCGCGGCGGCCGCAAAGGGTTTTTTCTCTGGTCGGCGGCGCCGCTTACTTACGCGCGCGGCTAGTCAGTGTGTTGTGGCCTGCTGTTTGCGGCGCCGCTCGCTTATGCTCGCGGCTAGTCAGTGTGTTGCAGCGCGGGCGTTTGCGGCGCCGCTCGCTTACGCTCGCGGCTCGTCATCTCACGTGGCTGGTCGGGCGCGAGTGTAACTAGCCGCGCACGTAAGTAAGCGGGTGCCGTTCTCGCCACAGCAAAAGACTTACGTAAGACCGCTTGGTCAGTGTGTTGTAGCGCGGGCGTTCGAGGCCGTTGGCCGATGATTCGTCTTGCTCCGCGGCGGGCAGCGGCCTACAATTCGCCGGCGCCATAGCGGGTTTGGCGCGTCGGCGGCCGGATCGGGGGGCCGCGCCGGGGGTCACATCCCTGTACCGTTGAACGGGGCAACGTATTCATGAAATCGATTCACGTCCAGGAGCGGACGCTGCCTGAAGGCTGGGAGACCGCCGTCCTCCGGTGCTGGAACGAGGGCGCACGCTTCCAGACGCAGTACGACAAGCCCGGCGACCCCGAGAGCCGCGACGTCGCCTGCCTCATCCACGTGACCGAACCGTTTGCCGAGCCGCGCATCCACAAGGCCTTCCCGGGGGGCCTCGAGGACCTGGAGGTGTACCGGGCCGAGGTCCTCTACGGCGTCCACGATCACTGGGTCGCCCCCGAGGAGGGCAAGTGGGAGTACACGTACCACGAGCGGCTTCGGGCGTACCGCGTGCCGGGCAGGGATGAGCCGATCGATCAGATCGCCGAGGCGGTGCGGCTGCTTCGCGAGGCGCCGTACACGCGGCGGGCCCAGGCGGTGACGTGGCAGGCGTGGAAGGATGTGGGCATCGCCGACCCGGCGTGCCTTCAGCGGGTGTGGTTCCGCATCGAGAAAGACGCATCGGGCGGGCCCGACCGGCTGAACCTGGCCATCCACATCCGGTCGAACGACGCATTCAAGGCGGCGTTCATGAACATGTTCGCCTTCACGGAACTGCAGCGACAGGTGGCGCGGGACCTCGACGTGGTGCCGGGCGAGTACGTCCACATGGCCGACAGTTTCCACATCTACGGCTCGTACTTTGCCGAGTTCGAGGGGTTCCTGAAGATGATCGAGGCGCGGCCCGACCGGTACTTCACGAGCGCGTTCGCGCGGCCGATGTTCGAGGACGGGGTGCGGCGGGTGCTCGCCGAAGCCGACCTGCCGGACGAGAAGCGCGCCGTGCTCCGGGAACGGCTCGAGGAACTCACCCGCCCCGGAGAAACACCATGACCGAGCCACCGACCGACTCCGGCGACCACCACCCCGACGGCGACAAACGCCGCGGCGGCGACCGCCTCGAGACCGAGGTCTTCTACCCCTCGCCGTTCACGGTGATGGGTCGGGCGCGGAGTTTTCGCCATGCCTTTATGGGCATATGGTTCGTGTTGCGGAGCCAGCACAACGCGTGGCTTCACGCGGCCACGTCGGTGCTGGTGCTCGTGCTGGCCGGGGTGCTGCACGTCAACGTCCGGGCGTTCACGACGGGCGAGTGGGCCGACCTCGTGATCGCCATCGTCCTCGTCTGGGTGGCCGAGACGTTCAACACGGGGCTCGAAGTGCTCGCGAACGCCGTGACGGGCAAGCGGCACCCGGTGCTGAAGATCGCGAAGGACGTGGCGGCGGCGGCCGTGCTGATGGCCGCCGTCGGGGCGCTGGTCGTCGGCCTCATCCTCTTCGTGCCGCGCTTCGTGGAACTGTTCGAACGGTGGGGCGGCCCGGGATGAGGCGCCCCGGAGCAGGTGCCGCTACGTCCCCAGCCGCCGCTTGCATTCGTCGAGGCGGGTGGCATGGTCATCCCGAAGGGTGACCATGCTCAAAGCCGCCGCGCACACTCCTGGCGAACATGCATCGGACCGCGGTGTGCCTTGCCGCTACGTCCCCAGCCGCCGCTTGCATTCGTCGAGGCGGGTGGCATGGTCATCCCGAAGGGTGACCATGTTCAAAGCCGCCGCGCACTACTCCTGGCGAACATGCATCGGACCGCGGTGTGCCTTGCCGCTACGTCCCCAGCCGCCGCTTG
>DATKXP010000625.1:0-10556 GCA_035529015.1 Phycisphaerae bacterium
CCGGTTGCCCGGGCCCCGGCGTGGGGCCGGTGAGCGCATGGACGCCGCCGCGGAACGTCCGGACCTTCAGGCCTGCCTGGGCGAGGTCAACCGTGACCGCGCCCGAGACGCCCGTGTGGAAACAGGGCATCCCGAGTTCCCAGAGCCATTTGGGCGTCGGCCGCGGTCGGTACGACGGTGCGGCCGATATGACGAGCACCTCGGCGCCCGTATGCCGCACGAGACGGCGGACGGCCTCGTCCGCCTGGCCGTGATGCGGCCAGAGCAGAAGATCGGCCCGAAGAAACGGCTCGGCCGTCATCAAACCGGCCATGCCGGCCGGTTCGAGGTCGCCGGTCAACAGAAGCCAGCGGCTGTGGTCGAACACCTCGAGGACCAGCGACCCGTCGTTAATCTCTCGTGTCACCGACGCCGGGCCGCGCGGCCACACGGCCCGGATTCGCGTCTCGCCCGCGCCGGCGAGGTGGTCCTGTGCCCCGAAGAATGAGACGTCCACGCCGCGCGCCAGCAGCGCCTCGACGACCGCATCGTCGCTCTCCAGACGTTTCCTCAGGAACGTCGGCGGCACGAAAACGCGCTGCACGCCGAAACACTCCACGAGCGGCAGGACGTCCTTGAAGTGGTCGAAGTGGGCGTGGCTCAGGAAGACGGCGTCGATCCGCTCGATGCCGCGCGACCACAGCGCGGGGGCAATCGCGGCCTCGGCGGCGCGAGCAAAGGACAGCGATGAGCCAGCATCGTACAGCACGTTTCGCCCGTTCGGCAGTTCCAGGAGGTTCGTATTGGCGCTCCCCACCGAGAGGAACGTGGCCCGCACCTGCCGGGGCGCCCGGTGCCCGCCGCTCCAGATGAAGGCGCCTGCCGCCGCCAGGACGGCGATCGCCAGCCGGCGGCGCGAGAGCCCGATCCGCGCGCGCCACACCCACGCCCCCAGGAGTCCGTACACCACCACCAGCCACAGCCACGAGAAGCCGGCCGTGTAAAAGTGTCCGCCCGGCACGCGGGCCAGTGCCGTCACGACGCCGACGATCGCCCGGGCCATGCCGTCGGGGACCGCCGCCAGAAGGTCGCCGAGCCACGGCGCCGCGGCGCCGAGGACCACCAGCGCCATGCTCCCGGCGATGAGGACAAAGACGAGCGGCGCCAGGACAACGCTCCCGACCGGCGCCAACCATCCTACAAGGTGAAAGCGGTACGCCACCAGCGGCACGGCCACCAGCGCCGCCGAGACCGACAAGGCGGCCGTCTGGCGCAGATAGTGCGGGATCGAGAAGGCCCCCTGCCGCCGGGCGCCGGTCAGGAGTTCGTCGTCCGGCCGGCGGCGAAACACCGTCCGTTCCACTTTGTCCACGAGCCAGAACATGCCGAGGACGACGGCGAAGGAGAGTTGAAACGACGTCGTAAACACGTCGCCCGGCCGAATGAGCAGAATGACCAGAATGGCGGCGGCAAGCGAATTCAGCCGCATCCGCTCGCGCCCGAGCATCCACGCTGCGCACAGAATCCAGATGAGGATCGCCGCGCGGACCACGGGCGCCCTCAGTTCCGTCATCAACGCATAGGCGAGAACGACGACCGCGACCAGAACCGCCGTCGGACGCGGGCCCAGGCCAAGCAGCCGTGCGACGAGCAGCACCACCGCCGCCGCCAGGCCCACGCTGAAACCCGAGACGGCCAGGAAATGTGCCGTGCCCGTGACGACGAAGGCCCGTTCGATGTCGGTCCGCTCGGTCTGGCCGGCGTCGAACCGCAGGAGGTCTCGGCGTCCGAGCACGATGGCCGCCGCCACGGCCCGCCCCTCCGGGCTCCCGATCCGCTCGAATCGCCGGACGGCCCACCGGCCCATCGCACCGACGACCCACCGGAGCGGGTCGGCAGCCGGCTCGACAACCGTCACGGCTTCCCAGTGGTCGGTGTAGAGGCAGGCGCGGATCCCCTGGCGGCGGAAGTACGTGGGCATGTCGAACGTGCCGTGGTTCGCCGGCGGCATCGGCCGCATCAGCCGCCCGAGTACCCGGACGCGGTCGCCCAGGTGGGGCACGCTCTCACCCGCCTCGGGAAGCGGACTCCGAACGCTTGTGTGGATGCGACCGCGCGCGGGCACCCACCGGCCATCGACCTGGGCACGCTCACATGCCAGGATCAGTTTGCTCCGCACGTAGTACGGCATCGACGGAAGGAAGACGTCCTTGGGCGGCGAGGTCTGGTGGGCGGAGCCTACCACGATCCCTTCGAGGACGGCGACACGACTTCCCCCGTCGATCAGCCGCGCGGCATCGTCCGGCGGCGGCTCCTCACTCGACCGGTATCTGGCCGCGCCCGATGCAAGGAGCAGGACGAGCAGCGGGGCGAGAAGCGTCCGCTGTCTCACGCCGCGCACACGCAAGACGAACCACGTCGCAGCCGCCCCCACCGCCACAGCGCACCACGGCAGCATCCTGCCGCCGACGAACTCGCCGATGAGAATGCCCACGACAAAGGCGAGGGCGGCCGGCGCCAACGGCTCGTACCGCCGGACGGACGGGGCGGAACCGGGCGGGTTGGGACTTGTCGCGGTCACGTGCGCGGCTCAGAAGCGGTCGCGAAGACTGAGCATCGGATGCTCGTTCGGGAAAAGGACTTCCGCAAGACGGGCGGCGTCGCCGGTCACCGTCATGCGGGCCGTCTCCAACGTGACGGCCGGGTCGTCGGTGCCGATCAGGAGTTGGGCCATCCGGTCGCCGCCACGGATAGCGTGTTTGGATCGCCCCCCACGGGCGACCTTCACGCGCGACCGGTCGATGTGGAGCGTCACGGTCTCGCGCTTGTCGGCCACAACCAGCCTGCCGCGCCATCGGTCCAGTAGCGAAGCGCGCAGGCGCCGCCCGAGTTCAGGCGCCATCTTCTCGAGCGTCGTGCCCAGGTTCATCGTGGCCGCCATGTCGCCGCCCGAGCGCAGGTGGCGGGTCTCAACACGGCAGTTGCCCTTCCGGATGTGCTTGATGAGACGGCTGCGGTCGTGGAGCGTGTCGAACGTGATTTCCCGGAAGCCCCGCCGCCGCGCCACCCCGGCCAGCACGCGCACGCCCTGCCGTGGGTCGCCGGACGCCTCGACGCACTGCATGTCCCTGTCGGGGCGCAGGATGACGTAACCGACCGTCCGCCCGCGAGCGTCCGTCCAGCGGTATCCCTCCATCGGGCACGGGTACGTGCCGCGCGGATACGTCGGCTTGACGGCCGTGCCGGTCAAACGGGCGTGCTCGCGGTTGTAGAGCCGTGTAATGTCCTCGCGATGACCCGGCGTAAACTTGCGGACGCGGCCCGTGGGTCGGTCCGTGGGCAGATCGCTCACGTTGACGGTGTACACCGACGGGCACCAGGCCCGCACGTACCCGAAGCGGTGGTAGAAGTTCGAGATGCCGAAGAGCACGGAGAGGTCGTATCCGCCCTCGCACATGGCCGCCACCGACGCGCGTGCCGTCCGGACCATGAGGCCCTGCCTCCGGTAGTCGCCGTGCGTGGACACCGCGCCGATGCCGCCGGCGCGGACACGGGCCGTGCCGATCCGCACCTGGATGTCCCACACGCCGAAGTGGGTCACGATCTGGTCGCCGATGAGGCCGATGCGCGACGCTTTCCAGTCGTAGTGGCTCGGCAGGACGTAGACCTTGCGGCAGAAATCACGGAAACGGTAGTACCCGCGACCGCCGCCGAAGATCTTGGCGATCATGTCGCATAGGGCCTCGCCGTGCCGGCGCCGGTCCGGCGGCACGATCGTCAGGGCCTCGCCGCGCGTGGCACGCGCTGAGGGCATCCGCTGCGCTCCTTCGGTCAGGTTGGCCTCATTTCGGAAGCCGCCCGGCACAGGGCCTTAAACAGGGCCGGGTGCGGCGGCTCGGCGATGATACGCTCCGGATGCCACTGGACGCCCAGGAAAAACCGGCCGGGCGTCGGGTCTTCAATGGCCTCGATGACGCCGTCCGGGCTGCGTGCCACGACCCGCATGCCGCAACCCGCTTCGCGCACCGCCTGGTGATGGGTGCTGTTGACCGCAAACGGTTCCGACCCCACGATGCGCGCCAGCAGCGAGTCCGCCTGGACCGTAACCGGATGCCTGGTTTCCGGGCGTCCGCCGCCGCCGTGGTCCGCCACGCCCCCCGGCTCGTCGGGCAGGTGCTGGATCAGGCTCCCGTCGCGGGCGACGGCCATCTGCTGACAGCCAAGACAGATGCCGAGGACCGGCATGCCGCAGGCGTCGGCCAAAGCCAGCCACGCGAGGTCGGCCTTCTGCCGGCGCGGATCGATCACGCTTGCTTTCGGGTGAAGCGCCTCGCCCCAGAGTGCCGAGTCCATGTCGCCCCCGCCGGAAAGGAGCAGACCGTCGGCCACGGCGCGGAGTTCGTCGGCGGTCGCGTCGCGGCCGGTCGGCGGCAGGACGACGGGCATGCCCCCTGCCGCGACGACCGCATCGACGTACGGCACCAGGAGATGGACACGCTGCTTGCCGTCGAGTTGTCCGAGACCGGCCGTCATGGCAATCCGCGGTCTCATGTCACCGCCCGCCTCAAGACGCGGCCGGGCACGGCGCCGGTGTGGCGCCCCTCGCTCACGACCGGCTCGCCGTTGACGAAGACGTGCCGGATACCGGCCGGCGTAACCCACGGCCGTTCGTACGTGGCCCTGTCGGCGATGGTGTCGCGGTCGAAGACGACCAGGTCGGCCCACGCGCCCTCGCGGAGGCGGCCTCGGTCCGCCAGGCCCACGATGTCGGCCGGGAGGCTCGTCAGACGCCGGATGCCCTCCTGCCAGTCCATGAGCCCCGCGTCCCGGACGTACGTGCCGAGGAACCGTCCTGCCGTCCCGTACGCGCGCGGATGCGACAGGCCGCGCGGCCCTTTGCCCTCCGCGAGGTCCGGCAGGCGGCGCAGGGCGGCATCCGACCCAATGGCAACGTACGGTTCGGCCAGAACGTCGCGCAGGTTCTCCTCGCTCATCGAGAAGTACATCGCGCTGACCTGGGCCTCGTGCTCGAGGACGAGGTCGAAGGCGACGTCGAGGGGGTCGCGGCCGGCCGTCTCGGCCACTTGGCGCAGCGTCTTGCCCACGACGTCCTGCGGGCCGTGAGCGGTGACGGCGGCAATGAGGATCCGCTCGAAGTAATCTGATTCCGGATGAAGCCGCCGGATCTCGTCAGCCAGGCGGCGCCGTGTGGCGGGGTCGGCCAGGCGAGCGAGTTCCGCATCGCGTCCGCCTTCGACCGCCCAGTTCGGCAGAAGCAGCGAGTCGAGGTCGGTCATGCTGGCCAGGTACGGGTAGCGGTCGGCGGTGACGGCCAGTCCGTCGGAGCGGGCTTCGCGAAGCCGGCGGATGGCGTCGGGCATCTTCCGCCAGTTGGCCGCGCCGGACGCCTTCAGATGGCTCAACTGGCCGCGCACGCCGCTGCGACGCACCACGTCGAGGAACTCGTCGATGGCCTCCAGGAGCGCGTCGCCCTCGTTGCGGATGTGACTGGAGTAGAACGCCCCGGCATCGGCGGCGCAGCGGGCGAGACCTGCGAGTTCGTCCACGTCGGCATAGCAGCCGGGCGGATAGATGAGGCCCGAAGAGAGGCCCCACGCGCCGGCCTCAAGGGCCTCGACAAGAAGCCGCCGCATCCTTCGCCGCTCCTCGGTCGAGGCCCGACGGTCGGCATATCCGACAACCGCCGCGCGGATGGCGCCGTGCCCGGCCAGAACAGCGCGGTTGACGCTGCACGGCGAGGCTTCGGCCCGGTCGAAGTACCCGGCGGCCGATTGCCAGTCGAGGGTCAGACCGTGCCGGCCCCATTCGGCCTGCCGGCGCTCGCGGAACTCGCCGACCAGCGGGAACGGGCTCGCGCCGCAGTTGCCGGACACGTCGGTCGTCACGCCCGCCAGGATCTTGCTCTCGGCCCGGGGATAGACGAGCGCCGCGAACTCGCTGTGGCAGTGGATGTCGATGAAGCCGGGCGAGAGCACCAGGCCCGTCGCGTCGAGATCGTTGGCGGCCGGTTCGAGGTGCGGCGCGATCCGCTCGATGCGGCCGTCGCGAAGCAGCACGTCGGCCCGGTCGCGATCGTGCCGGTCGTCGAGAAGCCGAGCGCCGCGAATCGTCCACTCAAGAGGCATAGGCCGGTGTCCGAAGCCGCCGCACGCGAGCCGAGCGCGATTCACCGGTCGCCGAGCAGCGACAGAGGCCGAACGTCAGGCCGGTGGGCAGAGGCAGAAGGCAACTACTCGTCTTTGCGAAACGCTTCAAGTGCCGCTTGCGTGTCGTCGTGGATGTCGAAGACGCGGTCCAGTTTGGTGATGCGGAAGAGTTCCTTGTTCTCGTCGTTGATGCCGACGAGTTTGATCTGGCGGTCGCGTTGGGCAAAGTCGCGCTGAAGGCCCAACAGCATGCCCAACGCGCTCGACGAGAGATACCCGACGCGCGAGAAATCGAGGATGAACTTCGTTTCACGTGCCTGCCTGGCCAGGTCCTTCAAGGTGTCGTGCATCTCGTTGACCCGATCCGCACTCAGGATGTGGCTGGGCTTAAAGACGATGACCATCGCCGGGTCGATGCTGCACGTCGAGTAGAGGTCGGACCTCGCCATGATGTCGTGTTCCCTTCGTTTCAGGCAGCGTTGCCCGCGTACTTGCCGAGCACCGTTCAGGAGTCGCCGGGCGGCGGGCACGCCTGATCGCGGACGGCTTCCTCGACGGTCGCGTACACGGGCAGGACCTCGGCCAGGCGGGCGCGCTGCAGGGCGCTGGCCACGTCATCTGTGGCCGCCGCCAGGACGAAGGCTCGGTCGCGCTCGGCCAGTTGAGCGTGCAGATGGATGATAAGCCCCAACGCGCCGCTGGTCATGAACCGAACGGCCGAAAGGTCGAGAACGAAACACGCGGCGTCGGACAGGTCGATGGCCTTCCGAATCGTGTGTCCGAGCCGCTCGATGATCTCGGCCTGGACGACCTCGGCCTGGCGCACCGTGAGAACCTCGACGTGGCCGCGCTGCTCGCGATCGAGCATGCCGTCCGACATGCGCCTTCTCCTCGCCTACAGATGCTTGCGGTACGCCTCGAGGGCGGCGCGACCGTCCTTGTAGATTTCGAAGACGGTGTCGAGTTTCGTGATGTGGAAGACCTCCATGATATCGTCGTGAACGCCCGACAGTTTGACGGTGGCCTTCTGCTGGACGATGCGCCGCTGAAGCCCGATGAGCATACCCAGGGCGCTCGACGACAGGTACGTGACCCGCGCGAAGTCGAGGATGAACTTGGCGCCCTCGGACCCTTCGATGAGTTCCTTGAGGCTGGTCGCCATGCGTTCGATGGTCATCGCGTCGAGAATGTGGCTCTGCTGGAACGCTACGACGGTGATGCCCTCAAAATCGCGCGTCGTATAGAGTTTATCCGTCGCCATGATCTGATGGTCTCCTGACAGGTGACCCCTGCCCCCGGCCCTCGCTGAGGCATTATAAGGGTATTGTGTCAGGCGACGTGCGACGTGTCAACACAAAGCCCACGGCTGCCTTACAGGCCGTCTTTGAGTTCCCTGAGTTTGCTGAGCGCGTCCAGGGGCGTCATGCTATCGAGGTCGAGGTTGCGGAGTTCTTCGGCGATGGCAGCCCCCTCCCCTTCGAAGAGCGTCAGTTGGACCTGCCGGACGTGCGGGCCGGCGTCGGCCGGCGCGATGCGCGGGCGGTCGGAGGCATCGAGGTGCGATGCTTCGAGTTCCGCCAGGATGTGCTTGGCCCGTTCGACGACCTCGCGCGGCACGCCCGCCAGCCGCGCCACGTGGACGCCGTAACTCTTGTCGGTGCCGCCCTCGATGATCTTGTGGAGGAACACCACCTGGTCCTGCCACTCGCGGACGGCCACGTTGAAGTTGGCGACGCCGTCGAGCACGTCGGCCAGTTCGGTCAGTTCGTGGTAATGGGTGGCGAAGAGCGTGCGGCAACGGACCTCGCGAGCGACGTGTTCGGTGGCGGCCCACGCCAGGGCCACGCCGTCGAAGGTGCTCGTGCCGCGGCCCACCTCGTCGAGAATGACCAGGCTGCGGTCGGTGGCGTTGTTCAGGATGTTGGCCGTCTCGGTCATCTCGACCATGAAGGTGCTGCGGCCGCGCGCCAGTTCGTCCGCTGCGCCGACGCGCGTGAAGATGCGGTCCACGAGACCGATGGTTGCACTTCGCGCGGGGATCCACGACCCCATGTGGGCCATGAGCACCTGAAGGGCCACCTGCCGGATGTACGTCGATTTGCCCGCCATGTTGGGGCCCGTGATGATGCCGATAAGCGGCCCGTCGCCGCCAAGCGTCACGTCGTTCGGCACGAACTCCGACCCGAGCACGATCTCCAGGACCGGGTGCTTGCCGTCGCGGACGCCGAGGATCGGCTCGTCAACCATCACCGGCTTGACGTACCCCCGCTCGGATGCCACACGGGCAAGACTTGCCAGGACGTCGATCTGTGCGAGCGCCTCGGCGGTCCCCTGGAGGCGGGCCGTCTCGGCGGCCACGCGCGAGCGGACCTCCTCGAACAGCCGGGCCTCCAGTGCCTTCGCCTTCTCCTCGGCCGAGAGGACTTCGACCTCGTGGTCCTTGAGCGCCGGCGTGATGTACCGCTCGGCGTTCTTGAGGGTCTGTTTGCGGACGTAGTCGGGCGGCACGCGGTCGCGGCGCGTGTTGGTGATCTCGATGTAGTAGCCGAAGACCTTGTTGAATCCGACCCTGAGCGTGGGGATGCCGGTCCGCTGGATCTCGTCGGCCTGGAACCGGGCCAGCCACTTGGCGCCGCTGGAGCCGACGTCGCGCAGGCGGTCCAGTTCCTCGTTGTAGCCGGGCTTGATGACGCCACCGTCGCTCAGCCGCAGCGGCGCATCGTCGGAGACGGCGGCATCGATCACCTCGCGGACGTCGCCGAGAAGGTCGAGGTCCGCCTCGATCCGGTTCAACAGGTCGCTCTCGCGTGCGGTCAGCCGGGCCTTGACGGCAGGCAGCGCGCCCAGCGTGCGGCCAAGGCCAAGCAGGTCGCGCGGTGTGGCGCGCCTGGTGGCGATGCGGCCGACGATCCGCTCCACGTCGGACGTGTCGGACAGACGCGCGGCGAGGTCTTCGCGCAGGTCGCCGCCCTGGACGAGTTCCTCGACGGCGTCGAGCCGTTCGCGGATCTCGTCGGCGCGGGCCAGCGGGAACGTGATCCACCGCCGCAGCAACCGCCCGCCCATGGCTGTGCGGGTCCGGTCGAGGACCCAGAGGAGGCTGTGCTCGCGGCGTCGGTCGCGCAGGGTCTCGACGAGTTCCAGACTGCGCTGCGTCGTTTCGTCCAGATACAGCCACCGTCCGCCGGCGACGCGTTCGATGCGACGGATGTGCCCCAGTTCCGTCCGCTGCGTGTCCTGAAGGTAGTCGATGACGGCCCCGGCGGCCGAGATGCCGCCCGAGAGGTCAGCGATGCCGAATCCATCGAGCGAATCGGTGCCGAAATGCGCGGTCAGCAACCGCCGGGCCTCGTCGCGGTCGAAGACAAAACCGGACCGCTCGGTGATGGCCGCGCCCGTCACCTCGCGCACCGTCCCCACGAGGTCGGAAACCGCTCGCCCGGCGCCCTCGGCAACGAGACACTCGCGGGGGCGCAGGCGGGTCAGTTCGTCGAGGACGGCATCGGTCGCCACGTCGCGGACCCAGAACCCGCCGGTCGAGAGGTCCACCCACGCCAGGCCCGCCCGTTCGCCGTCGAGGTGGACGGCCGCGAGGTAGTTGTTCTCCTTGTCCTCCAGCAGCGCATCGTCGGTCAGGGTTCCCGGCGTGACAACGCGCGAGATGTCGCGCTTCACCAAGCCCTTGGCGGTGGAGGGGTCCTCCATCTGCTCGCAGATGGCCACGCGGTACCCGGCGCGGATCATCTTCGCCAGATACGAATCGACCGCGTGATACGGCACGCCGCACATGGGGACGGGGTTGGGGCCCTTGGTACGGCTGGTCAGGGCGATGCCCATGACCTTGGAGCCGATGCGGGCGTCGTCGTAGAAGAGTTCGTAAAAGTCGCCCATCCGGAAGAACAGGATGCAGTCCGGGTACTGGGCCTTGATCTGGCGGTACTGTTTCATGGCGGGCGTGGTCATGCCCGGTAGCCTCTTATGGCCACTCTGTCAACTTCGCATCTCCCCACTTGGGGACAGCGCGGTGGGCAATCCTTCCCACCGCGCGGCGGCCAGCATCGGCCGCCGCGCTGCCACCTGCCTGGATCGGAGGGAAGTTGACAAAGTAGCATTATGTTCGCCTGGGGTGCGTCCTACGGGGCCGTGCTCTCGGCCGAGCCGGCCTGTTCCTTGAGGCCCTGGATCTTCTCGGTTAGCCACGCGCGGCGCGCCGGGTCCGTTTCCTGGTCCAGCGCGCGGGCCAGGATGCGGTCTACCTGCTCGTCCGATGCGAAGCCGATGACCAGGTCAAGCAGGTGCTTGCGGAAATCGCCCGACGTCGTCTCCAGCCGGGCGGCCAAAACGGGCAGACATCGGCCGGCGCCAAGCCGCTTGAGGAGGTCCGAGACGACCGGTTCGCTGGGAAGGGAC
>DATKXP010000626.1:0-8165 GCA_035529015.1 Phycisphaerae bacterium
CGGGGGAAGCCGCTCAGCGGGAGCGCGCTTCCCCCACGTTCTTGGACGGCCGCGGGGTGCGGCCGAGGAGATGCAAGGAGGGAAGACCATGAGACATGCAACGACACTGGTGGTTGGACTGACCGTACTGATGGTGGCAGCGTCGGGAGCACGGGCGGACTGGCGTCCGAACGCGGCGGATCCGATGGAGGCCACGAATCACAAGATGCACTTCCCGCAGATGCCGGATCTGCAGGGATGGGACGTGAACTTCATGCGGCCGAGGGTCCTGGCCGACGACTGGACGTGCAGCGAGTCGGGGCTCGTGACCGACCTGCACTTCTGGCTGTCGGCACGTTGGGACTACGAGAACCTTCCGTTCCAGATCGACGAGATCCACGTCAGTTTCCACAAGAATATCACGGCCACGGAGAATCCGGAGGGCAACTGGAGCATGCCCGGGAACCTGATCCGGTCCTACAACCTCACACCGGGCATGTTCCAGATGCGCGATTGGAACGAGACCGGCCTTCAGGGCTGGTTGGATCCGTACCAGGATCCCCCCGTCGTTGAGCCGGACAACCATTTCCGGATCTGGCAAGTCAACATCCCGAGGCTCCCCGATCCGTTCCGGCAAGAGGAGGGCGAGATCTACTGGGTGGACCTGTCGGTGATCGCCTCGGGCGCGGCCGGAGTGAACCCGCCCGAACTGGGGTGGAAGACGTCGCGCCAGCATTGGGAAGACGCCGCGGTCTATGGCTTTCTGGATCCGGCCGTCGGCGGCATGGACTGGCGTCCCCTGCAAGGGCCTACCGGGGAACCCCTGGACCTGGCGTTCGTCATCACGCCCGAACCGGCCACGCTGGCCCTGCTGGGTCTCGGCGCCGTCGGTCTCGCAGCGCGGCGGCGTAGGAAGTAATGGCGGCTTGATGGGGCCGGCCGCACGTTGCGGCCAGTTCCGAGCCGCGACCGTGAGGGAGCGGACGGGCTTTGGCGATAGAGCGTTGGAACCGAAACCGCCCCACAGAGGGGCGCGGAGGACGCAACCGTGCGACGTCCGAGAAACGAACGAAAGGGGTAAGACGATGAACGCAGCAAGAACAGCAAGAACTGTTTCCTGCATGATGGTTGGCCTGGCAGTGCTCGTCCTGGCGCCGGCTGCCCGGGCCGACTGGGATACCGGCGATCCGTACAAGATGCACTTCCCCCAGTTGCCCGACCCGAACGGCCTAAACGTAGGCTCGTTTATCCTGTTGTGGGACGATTGGGAGTGCTCAGCCAGCGGACCGGTAAATGACATTCACCTCTGGTTCTCGTGGCCGGAAGGTGAGGTTGGGCAACTCGGTGCCGTGACGGTTGTCATCGCCCCGCAAGACCTTGCGGCCCCTGGGCCAGGTCAGGCGCTGTGGTCTAGGGTCTTCTCGTACCGGGAGCACACAGTGCGCCCCTATGGCGAGGAAGACGGCCTCTATCAGGTGAACATCACTGACATCTTCGAGCCGTTCGAGCAGCAGGTCGGCCAGCGCTACTGGCTGGGAGTGCATCTCGTGGACATGTCGCCGCAGGACGCCTACCCCCTCTGGAGGACGTCACAGGATGCTTTTGGCGACCCGGCGATGACCACTCTGGAGTATGAGGACCCGATGATGCCGGGCAACTACCTTTTCGATGAATTCCCTCTATACGATCCGGTGACCCAGGAGCCTCTAAACTTGGCGTTCGTCATCACGCCCGAACCGGCCACATTGGCCCTGCTTGCCCTGGGGCTCGGCGGCCTGATTGCTGCAAGGCGCAGGCGGCGGGGCATGCTGGTTGCCCTTCTTGCGGTTGGCGTGGGCCTCTCTCTGGCCGCCGGAACTGTCCGGGCCGACTGGGATCCGGACAATCCGCTGGACCCGATGCAGGCCACCAATCACAAGATGCACTTCCCCCAGATGCCCGACCCGAACGGTTGGGACGCGGCGTTCTTGTCCGACGTATGGCTTCCAGACGTGGAGGAGACTGTCCGCTTAGCGAACAACCTCGCTGACGACTGGCAGTGCAGCCAGACGGGACCCATCACGGACATCCACTTCTGGGTGTCGATGAAGGGCGACCAGACGCCGGGCGCCCCCGGTGGCGAAATCCCCTTCACGATCAAGCAGGTCGATGCCCACATTCTGCCGAACATCGCCAACGGCCCGGACGGGTACAGCATCCCCGACTGGCTGAATGACAAGTGGGAAGGGCATTTCACCGGCGACCAGGTCCAGGTCCGTTGGGATGGCGCCGGTCAACAGGGTTGGTTCGACCCGTACCAGGATCCCAGCCCCGCTGATCACGTCAACTACTACCAGGTTAACATCACAGACATCATCGCTGGGCTTCACGTTGACCCTCCTTTCGTACAGCAATCCGGGGAGATCTACTGGCTGGGCCTGAATGTCTGGGCTGAAGACCCGACCACCGGAAATCAGGTGGACCTGGGCTGGAAAACGGCCGTGCTGACCGGCGACCCTCCTTCGCACTTCATGGACGACGCGACCTTGCTGGTGTGGGAGTTCCCGCTTGGCGGCACGACCAGTGAGTTGGTTATCGGCGGCCAGTCGCGCGACTTGGCCTTTGTCATCACGCCCGAACCGGCCACGCTGGCCCTGTTGGGCCTCGGCGCCGTGGGTCTGCTGGCGCGGCGCCGCAAGAAGTGACCCAGGCGGTTGTGTGGCGCGGCTCCCGCGCGGGTGGGGGCCGCGCTGCGACCGGAGGGGTAGCAGGAGCAAGGCTTTTTTAACGTCGTCTTAACGAACGAACCTGGCACTTGCATTAAGGAGACGCGAGATGAAGGCTTCCAAGAAACTCTCTGCTAACCTGTGGACGGCCGTTGTTGCCATGGCTTGTCTGGCTTTTGTGCCGTCTGCCGCCCTGGGCTTTGCCACCTTCTCGGGTGTGGACGACTCGGGCTTCTCGGACCTGGCGACGAACCCGAACGACTATCCCTCGTGGGACCTGACGAACCTTACCTACAGTTTTGACGCGAGTTTCGACGCGGCCTGGCCGAACCCGCTCGTCAAGGATCAGGTCCGCCTGGCGTTCAGCCAATGGGACACGGCAAACGCCACGGCCAACGGCGCCGTCTACTCGTACGAGCGGACCACCGGGTGGCAGCCCTTCGGCGACATCCGCTCCATTGTCGTTCACGAACTCGGCCACGTGCTGGGTATGCAGCACCCGGACCAGGCCGACAACTTCAACCGGAACTGGCGCTACAACGGGGTCACCCCCGTAACGCTCGTCGCCGATCAGAACAACGAAATGATGCGCTCCTGGATCAACCCCGGTGACTACAACCACGTCCTCGGCCACGACGAACTCGACGCCTTCCGCTACATGTACTCCCCAGGCGGCCCAGTCCAGAACCTCAACTTCACCGAGACGACGGGTACGGGCAACATCGTGATCTCAGCCTATACCAACGTTCCCAACAACTGGGCGGAGGGCGGCGGTTCTGCCGCTTGGCGCAATCCCGCCGACCATTCGCAGGGCATGCGCTTCGTCGACGGCTTCGTCCGCCTCAACAGCGCATCGGGCCAGCCCCTCGGCCTCAGGACCCTCGGCATCAACTGGGACTACGAGAACATCGGCGGCCAGCCGACCCGCAACTTCATCGTACGAACCACAGGCACCAACAACCCGGACCCCCTCTTCCACTACGACAACAACGGGCCGCACCCATTCACCACCTTCGTCACGATGCCCGCGGGCGTTGACAGCAAGGATGACATCTCGCACATCTGGCTCACGCCTGAGGCCTACGACATCCCCGACAGCGAGATCATCCACGTCGGCCTGGAGCAGGACGTGTGGGACTGGTCGGTCGTCTCGGCCACGGTCATCCACCCGGGCGGCGGTTCAACCGCCGCGCCGCTGCTGGGGATGCACGACTGGAGCCACACCATTGTCACGGGCACCCCGGCGGCTGCCGGCGGGCCCAGCCCGACGTCCGACATGGGCCCCAAGACCACGGTGCTGGCCCGCGGGTTCCGCATCGCCGCCTCGGACATCGCGACGCGTGTCTTCGACCTCGCCCTGGCCTGCGTCGATGACATGGGCCTGGGTCTGGACGACCTGAACCGTGGGATGCTCCTGCAACTCAGAAGGAACGACATGGTCGAGGACATCCCGGACTTCGGCGAGCAGTTGCTCGCCCCCGGTAGTGATTTCATCATCGTTTTCGAGGGCACCGAGGACGACCTCCCGCCGGACGTGCAGAAGAACGGCAACTTCATGATCCTCAACCGGCCCGAGTACCTCGACCAGGAACTGTTCGTCTTTGCAAAGAGCATGGCCCTGGAAGGTGAAGGCGTGGTCGGCACCTACGCCCTGTTGGGAACGGGCGTCATCGTCCCCGAACCGGCGACGCTGGCGCTGCTGTGTCTTGGCGCCCTCGGCCTCGTGGCCCGGCGGCGCCGGACGTAGACATGATGCACCTGCGGCCCCGCCCGGAAATGGTCCGGGCGGGACGCTGACTTGCGAACCTCGCAACGCGACGTGTGGCCGCCGCTAAAGGCGAGCCGCACGAACTCAGGAGGGAATGACCATGCAGGCGACGACAGCAATTCGATGGATGACGCTCGGTCTGACGGTGCTGCTGGCGGCGACGGTGGCGCCGGCCGACTGGGACCCCGGCGACCCATACAAGATGCACCATCCGCAGTTGCCCGACCTTGAAAACGGATTTGACGTGCTCGACGGCCCATACAACAACGCGATCAGTGGGTCCGGCATCAAGATCCTGGCCGACGACTGGCAGTGCTCCGAGAACGGTCCGGTCACCGACGTCCACGTCTGGAGTTCGTACCTCGATGACCTCCGTCCCGTGCCGGGACCGAACCTGATGTTCAACGTGGCCATCTACGACGACGTTCCCGCAACCCCCACAAGCTACAGCATGCCGGGGAACCTGCTATGGAACGCGTATGTCGAGCCCAATGCGGAGCGGGTCTACGCAGGCGACATTACCGAGGCGTTTTACGACCCCAACCAGGAACAGGTCATCGGCGACGACCAGACCTGCTGGCAGTACAACTTCGTCTTCGACGAGGCCAACGCCTTCCAGCAGGAAGAGGGCAAGATCTACTGGCTCAGTGTCAGCCACACGGGGGACCTCGACGGCGACGGCTTCGTGACGTTCCTTGATTTTTTCGCCCCAGCGATGGGCTGGGCCTATGGCTGGAAGACGACCGACCGTCGCTTCAACGACGCCGCCGTCTGGATCGACGTTGACTGGCCGGTGGCCCTTCCTGACGACGTCGTGCCGCCGTCGGGGTCGGCCTGGAACATGCTCGCCAGACCGCAGGGCGAACTGGTGGTTCCCATGGACCTGGCCTTCGTCATCACGCCCGAGCCGGCCACGCTGGCGCTGCTGGGCGCGGGCCTCGCGGGGCTGATCGTCCGTCGGCGGCGACGCACGTGACGTGTAAACAAGGTAGAGGGGCCGGTCGCCCGGCCGGCCCCCTTGGAGGAAAGGAGGGATACCATGCGACTAGCGATCATCCTTGGGTGTGCAGGCGTTATCGGCCTTCTGGCGGCCGCCGGCGCGAAGGCCGACCTGGACATCCCGAAATGGCTTCAGCAGCCGGACGTGAGCGGCCGGGGCCTCGACGTGGACATGACACGCCTGATGCTGGCGGACGACTTCCTGTGCGTGGACGGGGTGCCGCTCACGGGCGCCCACGTCTGGGCCTCGTGGCAAGGCGACGCCGTTCCCAATCACGCGAACGTTGCCTTCACCCTCAAGTTCTACTCCGACAGGCCGGTGACCGCCGGCGGGGCCGACTACAGCACGCCGGACACCGAGTTGTGGTCCATGGACTTCGGGCCGGGCGACTACGCGGCCCGGCTGTACGAGACGCTCGGAGGCAGCAAGGCGGACTGGTACACCCCGCCGGGCGTCGTCGTCACCGACGACCATGCCCGGATATGGCAGTACAACTTCGAGTTTCCGGACAAGCCGTTCGACCAGCACAGGGACAGAATCTACTGGCTGGCGGTCGAGGCTGACGCCGGCACGATTGCCAACGAGCGGATCGGCTGGAAGACCACGCCCCTGATCCAGTGGAACGACAACGCCGTCTGGTGGGACGGCGCCGGGTGGCAGGAAATGACCTATCCGGACGGGGCGCACTTCCCCGGAATGGACCTGAACCTGGCCTTCGCCCTCACGCCCGAGCCGGCCACGTTGGCCCTCCTGGGGCTCGGCGCCTGCGGCCTCGCGGCGCGGCGGCGAAGGAAGTAGGAGGACGGCCTGGCAGTTGACGCTCGGCGCGCTGCCGCGTTCTCCAGATTCGCACGACGTCAAACACGAGGGGTGGAACGGAAGGAGGGAGAGCCATGCGAAGGGCAAGAACACTGTTTTGGGTGAGTACGGGTCTGCTGGCGATGGCGCTGGCCGGGGCCGCGCGCGCAGATTGGGACCCCGGCGACCCCCACAAGATGCACCATCCGCAGTTGCCTGACCTGGGCCCGCTGGGGATGGACGTGAACGCCTCCGGCCTCAACATCCTGGCCGATGACTTCAAGTGCACCTGGACGGGGCCGATTACGGACATCCACATCTGGGGGTCCTGGCTGGGCGATCGGCTGCCCATTCCGGCGGTCGGCGGGACCGGTGATCCGAAGGCCGTGGCGTTTACGCTGAGCATCCACGAGGACATTCCCGCGGGGCCCGACACGTTCAGCCGGCCGGGCGAGCAGATCTGGGCGCACACGTTCCAGCCGGGCGAATTCCAGGTCCGGTGCTATAGGACAGACATCATGGAGGGCTGGTATGACCCTGCCGAACCGCAATACATCCCGTCCCAGCCGCCCGAGGGCCCGGCCGACACCATGTGCTGGCAGTACAACTTCTTCCTCGACCCGGTCGTGGCGGCGCGGCAGGAGGAGGGCAAGATCTACTGGCTCGACCTGCGCGCCGTGCCCATGGACGACGAGGCCCTGTTCGGCTGGAAGACCACGCTCCCCGACCTGCACTGGAACGACGACGCCGTCTGGGATTGGGGTTCCGAACTGCCCAGATTCTGGAGACCGATGACGTACCCGGACGGCCACGACTTGGAGGGCCGGACACTCGACCTGGCCTTCGTCATCACGCCCGAGCCGGCCACGTTGGCCCTGTTGGGCCTCGGGGCCTTGGGGCTCGTGGCCCGGCGCCGCAGAAGGTAGAGAGAGCGTGCGCTGATAAGGGCTCCCGCAAGGCGGCGGGGGCGCAGTGGGTTGTGGCTGGTCATGCCCGTGATGCGGGGATCGACGCGTCGGGCACGAGCCAAAGACCAGTCGTCGCAACGGGGGAGGCCGGTGCGGTGCCGGTTTCCCCCGTTGCGTTGGTTGCACCAGGGGAAGAGTGAACCAAGGGAGGGAGAGCCATGCGAAATGCCAAGACTGTGTCCTGGGTGGGCGCCGCCGTTGTGGTGTTGCTGGTTCCGGCCGTGCCGCTGGCGTCGGGCGCGCCCCTGCTGAACGAGTTCCACTACGACAACGCGGGAACCGATCAAGATGAGTTCCTGGAGGTCGTTCTGACGGGAGCCACGGCGGCCGACGATGTCACCGTGACGCTTTACAACGGCAACGGTGGCGCGCCGTACGATACGTACAACGTGGGCGGGGCGTTCACCTTCCACGGCACGCAGGCCGACGGCAACCGCTACTACTCTCTGCTGCTGCCAACCAACGGTCTGCAGAACGGATCGCCGGACGGGATCGCTGTCGATCTCAGCGGCGCGGCCGTCGAATTCTGGTCGTACGAGGGTACCTTTGTGGCGCTGGGCGGCCCGGCCGACGGCTCCACGTCAGTTGACGTGGGTGTGGCTGAAGCCAGCGGCGTGCCGATAGGCTCTTCCCTTCAGCGCATCGAGTTCGGGGCCACGTGGATCCTCACGGAGGGTAGTTCGACTCGGGGCGACGTTAATGTCCCCGAACCGGCCACGCTGGCCCTGCTGGGCCTCGGCGCCGCAGGGGTCCTGATCCGGCGGCGAAGGTAGAGAATGGTGCAGTTTCCGCGGCTGCAAAATTGACTCCGGCGGATTCTGTGTTATACTGTTGGTCGAGAGGGGCCAGTCTAACTGGTCAGATAGCGTGTGTTGCGGGGCTGGACTCCGGGTAACGGAGTCCGGCCCGCTTTTTTCGGTTCTGCTGCCGAACGGCCGGTTTCCGGT
>DATKXP010000627.1:0-2035 GCA_035529015.1 Phycisphaerae bacterium
GCCCTTGAAGACGCCGAACATGCCGTTGTAGCAGGAAGCGGCGTCGCTTGGGCTCCACCCGGGCACGCTCCAGGATCGCAGGTCTTTGCGGGTCGGCTTGGGCGGCAACTTGTCTTCGGGCACGCCCTTCTTGCGCTGATCGGCGACGGCCTTCTCCCATTTTTCGACAAGTTTCTGCACGGCCGCGTCCCAGTCGAACTCGGCTCGGCGCTTCTCGACCCACTCCAGGTACCTGGCGGCCAGCGGGTGGTCGTCGAACTTGTGACGGGGAACCAGGCTTTCAATGGAGGCACCGCCGCGCGCGTTGTCGATGATGCCGATGGGAATCTGCAACGCCCGCTGCAGGCGTGATGCAAAGGTGTAGCCGATAGATGAAAACCCGCCAGCGGTTTCCGGCGTACAGACGGTCCAGCCTTCGACCCGGTCGGCCGGTAGATCCTTCTGGAGCGTGTACGACTCATTGGTCGAGATGCGGACCTCGCGCAGGAGCGGCAGGTGCGCGGTGGCTGTTTCCATGTCGGCGCGGTAGGTCTTGCCCAGCCCGAAGGCCATGTTGCTCTGGCCGTTCATCACCCAGACGTCACCGATCAGGATGTTCTCCATCGCGATCGTTTCATCGCCCGAGGTAACGGTCAGTTTCTGACCGGTGGCCTCGGCCTGCCGGGCGGGGAAGGTCACCTCCCAGCGGCCCGCCTCGCCGCCGGCCGTGGCCTCGGCTTTCTCCTCGCCAAACTGGACGGACACCTTGTGGCCGGCCTCAGCCCAACCCCATATCGTGATCGGCTTGTCACGCTGGATGACCATGTTGCTCGAAAAGATGCCATGCGTCTTGAGTGGGCCAGCGATGGCGTCGCCCGTGCACAACGCGAGGGCCAGCAAGATCGACAATGAGAGGATGAGTGGTTTGGGACGCATAGTGGTGTCCTTTCGGTGAAGTCACATGGGTACGTAGTTCATACACGTACACTCATTGCCCCGCCTGCTTCATCACATACAGCGGCGACCGCCAGGCCGCGGGGTCTCTGGTGCTGAAACCGCCGGCCTCGATGAACAGGTAGTCGCTGCCGTCGGTTCTTTTGACGGTCATCTTCAGTGCCTGATACCGGTCAAGATTCAGGCCCCCTGTGCAGCATGATCACCGTAACAGGCTGCAGGCTGGAGGCCAGAGGCTGTAGTCCGGGATATTGAACCGCCGACCGGTCCTCTCCCCCTATTCCTCCTTCGCCTTCGGCGGTTCGATGATCGTGACTTCGATGGCGTCGCGCTTGGACCAGGGGAGGTTGATGTCGAACCATTCGATGTGGCTGTTGTACTTGGAGCGGACGTGTTTGGTGTAGTTGGCCATGCCGCTCGCGCCGTAGCCCGCGTTGTCGGCCACGGCGACGGCGCCGGGGCGGAGCCGGTCTTCCAGGCCGATGAAAACGGGGTAGTAGTTCGGCGGATGGCAGTCGAGGAAGACGAAGTCGATGGGCCCTTCGATGTCTTTGACGAGTTTTCGGGCGTCGCCGATCTTTACGGTCACGTAGTCCTCGAGACCGGCCTTCTTGAGATGGGCCTGTGCCTCGCGGGCGAGTTCGGGCAGGATCTCCATGGTGATGAGTTTGCCGCGGCCTGCCGCCTTCAGTTCGCGGCCGATCCAGAGGGCCGAGTAGCCGACGGCGGTTCCGCCCTCGACCACGAGGCGTGGTTTGGCCTTCCGGACCAGTTCGGCCAACCGCCTGGCCTTCTCGGGCGCGAGCAGGCGGATTCGGCGGTCGATACTGCTCTTCTCCACTTCCTCGATGACCGCCTGCACGGGATCACCGGTCCCGGCCTGCGGCTCGGCGGCCTGCGGCTTGGCCGCGCTCGGCAGGGCCTTGATGTAGATGTTGCGGAACTCGATCGGATTGCCGTGCCGCTGGAGGGCGATCTCGCCTTCGGACGGCACGCCCGGCAGTTGGGCTTCCCGGATGACGACCTCGCCGTTGAGTTCGACAGTCAGGCGGTCGCCCTTCATGGTGATGAGGAAGGTGTTCCACTGGCCGACGGGCTTGTC
>DATKXP010000628.1:0-2227 GCA_035529015.1 Phycisphaerae bacterium
TTCGCGAGCGAAAGCATGGCACCCGGCGATTGGCTGAGTTTTAGCCGCGACCCGAAGGGGAGCGCGATGCCCGAACAACCGTTGATGTACGTCGCCGGCGAGTTCGTCGCGATGGCCGAGGCCCGCGTCTCGGCGCTCGACGCCGGCCTCTTGTTGGGGGCGGGACTCTTCGAGACGCTCCGCACGTACGGCGGGAGGCCGTTTCGGCTCGAGGCGCACCTGGCGCGGCTGCGAGAGAGCGGGCAGGTGCTTCGGATCTTCGTCACCGAGACCGACGAGCGTGTCACCCAGATCATCGACCGCCTGGTCGAGGCGAACGGCGCGGGGGAGGCGCGCCTGCGGATCACGGCCACACGGGGGGCGCTGGCGGCCGGCCTCGAAGATGACGAAGCCCCGCCCGCGACGCTCCTCGTGACGGCGGGCCCCATGACGCCGTACCCGCCGGAGTTCTACACCAGCGGCGCGACGGTCGTCGTCTCCGACATCCGCGTAAACGAGTCGGACCCCACCACGTACCACAAGGTGACCGCGTACATGGCGAACCTGCTGGTGCTGCGCGATGCGCACCGCGGACGGGCGGCCGAGGCGCTCCGTTTCAACACGAAGAACCGCCTGGCCGAGGGGGCCATGTCCAACGTCTTCCTCGTGAAGGACGGTCGCCTTCTGACGCCGCCCGTGGAGGAGGGCGTGTTGCCGGGCATCACGCGTGCGGCCGTCCTGGAGATCGCGGCCGAGGTGGACGTGCCGGCCGAGCAGCGGGCCCTCACGGTCCACGATCTCCTGGACGCCGACGAGGTGTTTCTGACGAACTCGATCATGGAGGTCATGCCGGTGGCCCGCGTCGAGGCCCGCGAGATCGGCCAGGGCAAACCGGGCCCCGTCACGACGAAACTGGCCGACGCCTACCACGCCCTGGTCGCCCGCGAGACGGGGGCTGCCGAGCCGTAAGGAAGGCAGGGGGCCGGGAATCTTACTTCGCGGCCTTGCCCGTGCCGGGCCTGGGCTTGGCGGAAGGCAGGAACGGGACCTTTCCGCCCTGGGGCGCCTTGCCGGGGGCGGCGGGCTGGGCCGTGAGGATGATCGTCTCCTGCCACGTGTCGGGGCCGCGGCGCTCGAAGAAGGCGGCGGCGCCGAAACTGATGCCCGGTCCGATCTTCGGCGACGTGGGACCGATCACGAGCAGCCGCCCGGGCGGCAACTGCACCTCGGCCGCCAGGTCCGTGAGCACGCACGACGCGCGGCCCATTTGCTGGGCGTGCCCTTTCTCGGTCCGGACCCACCGCATCCGCTCCGGGCCGTACTGGACCTCCGGGACGAGGGCGATGCAGACGGCGTCGGGGTCGGCCGGGTCGCGCCGGCAGACGGCGCGGAACCGGACGGAGGCCCCGTCGAAGTGGCGGCCCGCGAGGCGGCCGGCGGCGTCGGTCCACACCAGGTCAACCGTTTCGCGCTCGCCGCCCAGGGCGATGGCAAAGTCCAGGTTCTCCGGCACCACGAGGTCGCGGACCTTGGCGGTGCGGTCGGGCGTCTCGGCCAGCAGTTCGTTGAGGCGCTCGGCGGCCAGGCCGGCGCCGTCGCCCAGACGCAGATCGTTGGCGTCCCAGAGGGAGCGTTTCTCGTGCGACATGCCGGTCGTGCCGAGCAGACGCCACACGTCCTCAACGGGTGCGTCGGGGCGGAGCCGATGCTGCAGCAGGACGGTGCGGACCTGGTACATCGCCGTGGCAGACGAACCACCCTTGGGCACCAGCGGCTTGAGGGTGATGGGGCCGACCCTCTCGTCGCCCGGCCCTTTGCAGCCGGCCGGCGCGGCGGCCAGAGCCGCGAGCAGGCTGATCGCGATGATGGCCCTGAAACGCATCGGGCGGAGTATAGGGCCGGATGCCGCCGAAGTCAACGCACGGGCGCTTGGGTAGCCGCAGGGCTTGCCCCGCGCGGCTTGGTACGACTACGCTACGTTCCGCGCGGCGGCCTTCCCAGGCCGCCGCGAACGCCGTTCATGCCTGTTCCTGGTGGCCTGGGAAGGCCACCAGGCGGACAAAAAAGGCGACGTAGCGTTGTAGGATTAGGAGGGCTCCAGCCCGGCCCCCAGTTCATCGAGGCGATCGCGGGCGGCCTGGTACGAGGGTGCGAGTTTGAGGACGCGCTGATAGAGGGCGACGGCATCGTCCGTGCTGACGGTTCCCTTGTCGGCGGCGTCGGGCGCGTCGCGGCCGGAGGCGGCCGC
>DATKXP010000629.1:0-8042 GCA_035529015.1 Phycisphaerae bacterium
GTAGTTGCCGAACTTGCTGCTGAAGACGAGCGACTCGGCACCGGTGTTGATCTCGACGGCGGCGCCGCCCAGCGGGTCGAAACCGAACGTGTCGCCGGCAACGACCACTCGGCCCTCGTCAATCTGCACGGTCGTATTGTCACCGTCATTGGCCCAATCCGTTTGGTCGAAAACAAGGTCGGCTGCGCCGGTCTTGCTGACCGTGGTGGAGGTAACGAGGTGGTCGGAAAGCCGGCCGAGGCGCGTCTCGACCTGCGTGTCGAGGGTGACGGCGCCGCCGGTGAAGGTGGTCGCGTCGGCCGCCAGGGGTGCGGTGCCGGTGACGTGGAGGGTGGAACCGGCCTCCGGCTGCAGGCCGCCCACGGTGGCAGACTCCCCATCCACGTTGATCGTGGAGTCGCCGAAGACGGTGACGGTGCCGGCCATCTGGACGCCCATTGCCGTGAAGAGGCCCGGCGAGGTCATGACCGTGTTGATCTCGCCTGAGTCGAGGGCGCGGCTGTAGATGTAGACTTCGTCGATGCGGCCGTCCCAGGGATTCTTGCACCCGTCACCGACGGTGAAGCGGTTCACCATGGCCGTCACGCCGGTCGTCCTGCTCATGGGCTCGGTGGCCGTATCCAACACGCCGTCAATGTACAGTTTGAAGCCCGTGCCGTCCTGCCATGTCATGGCGACGTGCTGCCAGGCAGTGGTCTGGACATTGGCGGCCGACTCGTAGCTATCCGCCGCTTCGTTGGCGTCGGGGCTGTTGTTTGTGGTAATGGCGAACTTCATGACATCATAGTCGTTTTGGCCACCGTCGCTGTCGTATCGGCCGCCCCATTCGTCGCTAGTGCCACTGTCGCGCATCTCCCAGAAGCCGCGGTCCTGCATGGTGCCGTCCGACTGGATCCACATGGCAACGGTAAGCTGCGACAGGCCGTTCAGGAACGACACGTCGCCGTTGAGCCCGACCTGCGAGTCGGTGCCGTTGAAATCGAGGGCGCCGCCGTAACCTGCTTGACTCCCGACCCACAGGGCGTTATTGACGGTGCCCGTCCGTCCGTTGACCGAGCCGTCGCCGGCTGTGCCCCCGGCACCTTCATTGAAGCCCCAGTACAGTTCCACATCTGTCGAGGGCGCAGCCGGCACCGTCGCCCCTTGGAGAGCCAGCGTGCCGCCCTGGAGGGTCACGTTCGTATCCCCCAGCGCGCTGTTGTTGGCGCCGTGGACGGTCAGCGTGCCGGAGACCTGGATGTTGCCGGCCGTCCAGTTGGGCGTGGCGGCCTCGATGTTGGAGAGTTCGAGCGACGCCCCCGCCGCCACCATGGCGTTGTAGGCGGTGGGCAGCATGAGACCGGCGACCTGGCCGGAGAGGGTGAGCGACCCGGCCTCGACGGCCAGGTTGAGTTCGTTGCCGCCGGCGCCGCCGGTGCCTTCCACGGCCGCCTGAATCTCGTTAACCGCAGCGACGGCGGCGGCCTTCTGCTCGATCGTGGCAGCGCTCAGAATGTAGGCTGGACCCTTGAGGGTGTAGGTGCCGCTCGGATTGGCCAGGCGGACGGTGTCAACGTCGCGGTCGCCGTTCAGGAGGACGTCGCCGATCGCGGGCGGTGCGTCGCTGGAGAAGATGACGGTATCGCCCGTCGTCGGCACAGCCGTGGACGGATTCCAGTTCCCGTACTTGCCCTCGTACATGGCGTCCCACTCACGCGTAGCCAGGTTGCGTTCCCACGTATAGTTGGTGGCCCTGGCGGCCGGCGTCAGCGAGACGGCCAGTGCCATCGCAATGACCAGTGTTCCGAGCACCTTCGGCGAAGTGTGACCAGACATGGCTTCCTCCCTCGTGCGAGTAAAAGGGTTGGCTCCCCGACGCGAACGGCTTGGCCCTCCGGGCGCGGCTGAACTGCGGGCGCGCCGTCTCTGTGCGGCAGACTGGTGAGTCACGGCCTGGATTTGCTTCCCCCTGGCACACGGTTGGTACAGAGGACCGTTAGCCGAACCAGAGCCGCTCTTGCACGGCTTGCCGGCCCACTGCCTACCTTGCTTATATACCCGATTTTCAGGAGAAGTCAAACGCATGCGACCTTTTCCTTGGTGCTTGGGGTGGCCTTGCCAAGTTACCTTCCTTGCCCCTCTTCACGTACCCTCTGGAACATTGCGCTCGGACGCCGCGATTTCGTCTGTCGGCCGGATTGGCATTCTGCCGGAAATCGGCTATAATAGTGATGGGCGTGTGAAAAGGGCCTTCGTGGGCGTTGTGCCGGGGTTACCCCTGCGCGTGCGCCCGCAGCCCAGCAGGCGGTGATTGGGCCCCCCTCAACCACAAAGGACAGCGGGCGCCCGCGTGGGGGATGAGGCCCACTCGACGCCAAGTGGCCGCCCAACATACGAGCGCATGGCGTGATACGACTGGAGCCAAGCGTTGGCGCACCGTAGGCATCAAGGGTTTTCCGCCAAGGGGATGCCTCAAGCCCCAGGCACGAAGCGGCAAGGGGCCACTTCTCTGCCGACGTTTGAGCCGATGGAACCGAGACTGCTCCTGCAGTCTTACCCCGTCATCTCGGAGTTCCTGGCCATCAACTCCGAGGATATCTATCCGGGTCACCCCACGTTTGACGAGACCGACTGGGACTGGATCGAGATACACAATCCGACCTCCCAGAACATCGATATGGCCGGTTGGCACCTCACGGACGACAAGGACGACCTCTCGGGGTGGACGTTCCCAACCGACCGCCCCGACCTGACGACGCTGGACGCCGGCGATTACCTGATTGTCTATGCGTCGGGACTCGCCGACGGCGATCCCGACTACCCCGACGACCTTCACGCGGACTTTGCACTCAGCGGCAGCGGCGAGTACCTGGCCCTGGTCGGCCCCGATCCCACCCCGGACTCCGACGACGTGGTCCAGGTCTTCGACCCGTTCCCGAAGCAGGTCAGCAACGTGTCGTACGGCCTTGGCGAGTCGGTTGTCGTGGGCACGACGCTCATCGGCGAGGGCCACGGTCTGACGGCCCTTGTCCCGTCCGACGGCACGCTCGGCACGACGTGGACGCAGGTCGGCTTCAACGACAGCGGCTGGATCCAGGGTGAGACCAGCGTCGGCTACGAGACCGAACCCGGCGGCGGGGCCGGCGGAACGTCGGTCAACATCAACTTCCAGCCCTCCGGATCCGACATCCCCGCCGGCTACCTGCCCGACTACGGCTACGCCTACGGCGACCGCGGCAACGGATACACCTACGGATGGGAGTACGCCAACTACGAGACCCGCGACCGAGGCAGCCACCCCGACCAGCGCTACGACACCCTCAACCACCTGCAGAAGACCACCGACGAGGTCTGGGAGATCGAACTGCCGAACGGCGAGTACAACCTCTTCGTCGTCTGTGGCGACCCGACTGCCACCAACCAGACCAATTCCTTCGACTTCGAGGGCGTCATCCGGAACGACCCCGACGGCGAGGACAACTTCGACGAGTACGCCCTGGGCGTCACGGTGACCGACGGCCGCCTGACCGTCCGACCCGCACCCGGCGCCAGCAACGCCAAGATCTGTTTCATCGACATCACGTCGGCCCAGGAACCCTCCTACGAGGGTCTCATCGTCACCGACCTCCAGACCCCGATGCACGGCGTCAACACGACGGCCTACGTCCGCCTCTCCTTCGACGTGAACCCCCAGGACGACTTCCAGTCCCTGGTCCTGCGGATGATGTACGACGACGGGTTCGTGGCGTACCTGAACGGCACACAGATCGCCGAGCGCAACGCCCCCGGCTCGCCCCAGTGGGACTCGGCCGCCGCCGACACCCATCCCGACACCCAAGCCCTCGCCTTCGAGAACATCGACGTGGTCTCCCACGTCGGGGCACTGAACATCGGCGGCGAGAACGTGCTGGCCATCCACGCGCTGGACCATGCGGGCGACACCCAGGACTTCCTGATCGTGCCGGAGCTGGTGGCCGACGTGCACATCGCCGCCGAGGAGCACTACTTCGAGACGCCCACGCCCGGCGAAGCCAATGTCGACGGCGCCCTCGGACTCGTGGCCGACACGACCTTCAGCATCGACCGCGGATTCTTCACCGACGCCTTCACGGTGGCCATCGCGTGCGACACCCCCGACGCCGTCATCTACTACATGACCGACGGCCGCAGCCCGCTCCAGCCCAGCGGCGCGATCCATCCCGACGCCACCAAGTACACCGCCGAGGTCCCCATCAGCACCACGACCACGCTGCGGGCCGTCGCCTGGAAGCCCGGCTACATCCCCAGCAACGCCGATACCCAGACCTACCTGTTCCTCGGCGATGTCATCGACCAGGACGGGTCGGGCTGGCCCAACACGTGGGGAGAGTACGGCGGCGACTACGAGATGGATCCCGACATTGTGTACGACGGCGGCAGCCTGCGGGTCTTTACGGACCTGAATGGTGAGACCTTCACGGTCGAGGACGCGCTGTTGGCGATCCCGAGCGTCTCGATCGCCATGAACCCCGATGACCTGTTTGCGAGCGGCCAGGGCATCTACCCGTCGGGCGAGAACAGCATGCGGTACTGCTCCGCCGAACTCATTCATCCCGACGGCACCGAGGGGTTCCAGATCAACGCCAGTATCGAGATCGTGGGCGGCACCAGCGTCAACCGCTGGAAGACCGACACGTTGTCGATGCGTCTGAAGTTCCATGAGCCCTACGGCCCCACGAAACTGGGCGCCGACGTCTTCGAGGACACGCCCGTTGACCGCTTCGATACCCTCGTCCTCGACGCCCGCCTCAACAACGTCTGGAACTACGGGAACAGCAACGAGCAGCGCAACCGCGGCCAGTACACCCGCGACCAGTTCGTTGCCGACCTCCAGAACGCCCTGACCGGCTACGGCGGGCCGCACGGCATCGCGGTCCACCTGTACCTCGACGGCCTCTACTGGGGCATCTACCGGCTGCACGAGCGCCCCGACGCCTCATACGCGGCCGAGACCTTCGGCGGCGAGCGAGACGACTACTATGCCATCAAGCACGAGGCCACCCTCAGCCGGGTCGTCGAGCCCGACTCTGCCGAGGACCCCACCGGCGCCCAGGCTGCCCTCAACGACTACAATGCCATGTACAGCCTGGCCGGCGGCGCAAGCGACCCCGCCAAGTACACACAACTGTGCCAGAACCTCGACGTGCCCGCCTTCATCGACTACATGATCACCAACTTCTACGTCGGCAACACCGACTGGGCCCACCAGAACTGGTACGCTACACGAAACCACGTGGACCCCGACGGCCGGTGGCGGTACCACTCCTGGGACGCCGAACACGTCATGGAGTCAACCAGCGCTAACGTCACCGGCAAGGACGACTACCGCGAAAAGGGGCCCACGGCCGTCCACCAGCGACTCTGCGCCAACGCCGAGTACCGCATGCTCTTCGCCGACCACGTCCACCGCCACTTCGCGAACGACGGCGTGCTCACGACCACAGGCGCCACCGCCATGTACAACGAGGCTCTGGCCGAAGTGGACCGCGCCGTCGCCGCCGAGTCCGCACGATGGGGCGACAATCAGATCAACGAGTCGCACACGACCTACACCCGCGACGGGCACTGGATGACTCACCGCAACTGGCTCCTGAACAGTTACTTCTCAACCCGCACCAATACCGTCCTCGGCCAGTTGGAGAACCGGGGCCTGTATCCCGACCGCGACGTCGTCAAGCCCGGGGCGCTCAACATCAACGGGTCGTACCAGCACGGGGGCGAGATTGCCGCAGGCGACTTACTGACCTTGACCGACACCCGCGGAACGGTCTACTACACGACCGACGGTTCCGACCCCATCTACTACGACTCCGGGTGGCACCTCGGGCCCTCGGCCGTCGCCTACACCGGCAGTCCCATCGTCCTCGCCGGCAACACGCACATCAAGGCCCGCGCAAGGAGCGGCAGCGTGTGGTCGGCACTGAATGAGGCCACCTTTGTGGTGCCGGTCCCGGACGGCGTCGAACCCGCGGACCATATCCCGATCCGCATCACCGAGATCATGTACAACCCGGCCCAGCCCGGCGAGGCCATGCCCGAGGCGGCCTACCCGTACAACGAGTCGTTCGAGTACATCGAACTCCAGAACACGAGCGCCACCGACACGGTCAACACCGCGGGGCTCGTGCTCTCCTGCGGTGTCACGTTCACCTTCCCGAGCATCGACCTCGCCCCCGGCGAGCACCTTCTTGTCGTAAAGAGCGAGACCGGCTTCGAGGCCCGATACGGCATGGGGTACAATGTCGCCGGCCAGTACCGGGTTGACACGCGCCTCGACAACGGCGGCGAGACGATCGAACTGGCGACCACCCTCGGCGAAGTCATTCAGGCCTTCAACTTCCGCGACGGCTGGTTCGACCACACCGACGGCGAGGGGTTCTCGCTCGTCGTGCGCGACCCGCTCCAAGACCCGGCGCTGTGGGACTCGAAAGACGGCTGGCGGGCCAGTTGGCTCCCCGGCGGGAACCCCGGAGAGGCCGACCCCGGCCCCGTCAACCCCGGCGACGTGGTCATCAACGAAGTGCTCGCCCATCAGGACGACCCCGTCCACGGCGACTGGATCGAACTCAAAAACACGACCGGTGCCGCCATCGACATCGGCGGATGGTACCTCAGCGACGACCGGGGCCAGCCCGACAAGTACCGGATTGCCGACGGGACGATGATCGGCGACGGCGAGTGTCTGGTCTTCACCGAGGAAGCCCACTTCGGGACGGTGGCCAACCCTCCCTCCGGGTTCGCCCTGGACGAACTCGGCGAGGAAGTCTTCCTCACGTCGGCTTCCGGCGGCGTCCTGGCCGGCTATCGCGAGGACGAGTTCTTCGGCGCCTCCGACCGCGACGTGACCAGCGGCCGCTACGTCAAGTCCACCGGCAGCAAGGATTTCGTGGCGCTGGTCGAGCCGACCATGGGAGGCGATAACGCCGCACCCATCGTCCC
The DNA here is from genome assembly GCA_035529015.1 of Phycisphaerae bacterium. Lineage (GTDB taxonomy): Bacteria > Planctomycetota > Phycisphaerae > FEN-1346 > FEN-1346 > JAUVZF01. Next base: position 6,958 of record DATKXP010000629.1, read on the forward strand.
CGACGTTATTCTCAGCGAGATCATGTACCACCCCGAACTGGGCGGCCACGAGTTCATCGAACTCCATAACCGGACCGCTTCCGCCGTGCCCCTGCACGATGCGGAACTCGCGCCCAACCCGTGGCAGTTCACCGACGGCATCGACTTCGCGTTCCCGACCGACGCGTCCGTCCCGGCGAACGGCTACGCCCTGGTGGTCGGGATTGACCCCGACCTGTTCCGGACGACCTACGGCATCGATGCAGCAGTGCCGATCTACGGCCCGTGGGACGGGGCCTTGGCCAACGAAGGCGAGCGGGTCGAACTGTCCAGGCCCGGCACGCCCGAACCGGGCGGTTTCGTCCCCTACATTCCAACCGAGAAGATCACCTACAACGACGGCGATCCGTGGCCGCTCGACCCCGACGGCCTCGGACCGTCGCTCGAACGCCGCGTCGCCGGCGCCTATGGTAACGACGTCATCAACTGGGCCGCGAGCACGGCGGCCAGCGGCACACCGGGCGCGGCGAACTCCGTTACGCCCCCGCCTGTCGTCACGGCCGTCGCACTGAATCCGCATCCGAACCGCACCGCGCGCGGCCTGGGACAGATCGACCCCGGCGGCCTGGGCGTCGAGACCGTCCTCGTGACCTTCAACAAGGACGTGACGTTCCTGCCCACCGACGTCACGGCCGAGAAGGTCGAGTTTGACGCCCTTGGCGATCCGATCAGCACCGTGCCGGTCGTTCCCGCGAGCGTCGTCTATGGCGGGACGAACGCCCAGATCCTCATCACCTTCGCCAACCCGTGGCAGACGATGGTGGACACGTGGGTTCGCATCACGCTCGCCGAGACGATCACCGATGGGGGCGGCCAGGGTCTCGACGGCGAGCCGGCGGCCAACTCCAGCGGCCTCGGATACATCTATGACGCGGTGGATGACCTGCCGAGCGGCGACGGCGTGGCCGGCGGCGCGGCGGTCTTCTACGTCGGCAGCCTGCGGGCCGACATGCGCGGCTACGGGCCCGGCGAGGAGGAACCCGACGGCGAGATCACACCCTGGGACATCACGGGCTTTACGCAGAAGTACCTCTCGGACAACCTCG
>DATKXP010000630.1:0-2499 GCA_035529015.1 Phycisphaerae bacterium
TGGATCTCCGCCAGCGTCGGCGCGTCGGCTGTCTTGCCTGCCAGCGCTCCAATCCACTTCCCGAGCGACGTGATTCCGGCGAACAGCGTCGCCGTGACGCGCCCGAGCAGCGTCGTCACGTCGGTGCCGAGCGTCTTGATCCGCTCGGTCAGGGAGTTGGTTGTCGGCACCGCCGGCGCGGCGGCCCAGCTCAGCGCGTAGTCGATGTCGTCCGACAGCAGCCACGAGCGGATGCTGATGTCGATGTCCTCAGAGTTGTCGGATGCACTGATCCTCAAGCGGATGTCTTCGCCACCGCCGACAATCATAGGGCCAAGTGTAAAAACGGAGGGCTCCCCCTCGTCTGCCGGCGTCTTGAGAAACAAGGTCGCGTCAATGTAGGTATAAGCCCCGCCAGCCGAAGTCACGAACACCCGCATCGTCCGACTGGAGTCCGCCTGGTCGTTGTCCGTGAACATGACGCGCAGGTAGACTTTATGGAACTGCGGAGTCTCCGCGAGCACGTCATGCGTTGTGCTACTCGTGCCGGCGTAGATGTCCGCTGCGGCCGTCGTCTTGTCGCTGAGTTCGATCATTGCGGCAACCTCGTGTTGGTGGTCGCCAGCGCGTTGCCATTGGCGTCTGTTGCCTTCACCAGTCCCGTGTCATCTGTGATGGACAGGTCCTCCAGGTTCGCCGGAAGCTTGTCACGGGTGGCTTCCTGGCCGTCGGTCTGATTGCTCCAGGCCCCGGCCCCACTGCCGCCGTTGGCGTTGATCTCCGTCAGTTCCGTTGCGTTGTCCGTGGCGATGGCCGCGTCCTTGCGGGCGAGGAGTTGGACGTACTTCAAGAGCTTGGTGCTGTCCATCAGCACGTTCACCGAGCACCCGAGGCACGCGGCCTTGTAGACGGCGATCTTCAGCACGTCGCCGTTGGTTTCGGCCTGGATCGGCGCGTAGGTCACCACGCCGCTGGTCGCGTCGTAGGCCAGCGAGCCGCCCCCGGCGCCCCATCCGCCGCCGTCGAGGCTCACACGCGCAAAGCAGTCCGAAGTCTGGACCGTGCCGTCGGCGATCAGGACGACGGACCCCACACAGATCGGCTTCGGGCTGGCTGCATTTCTTGGGTAGCTCATGCTACGATCCTCGCGCTGCGCCGACAGTAGAGCCACGGAGTTGCCGCCGGCTCCTCCCCCGACGGAACGTACAACGAGATCATCGGCGGCCGAGGCGTGAGCATGCGCGCATACCCGCCGTCGGCCAATTCCTTGACTTCGGCGTCGGTCAGGGCACGGCGCCAACACGCGGGGTAGGCAATGGCCCCGTCAAATGGGTACGTCGGTGTAGAGTCGCCGTAACGGCCGATCGTGATCCGGTCTAGATTGGCAACGGCCTCCGACGTGGTGTTGGTCGCCTGGTTGCCCCCCATCATGTATGAGTGCCGCAGGATGCTGCTCGGGAAGGTCCCGACGCAATGCAGCCAGATTCCACTGTCACCGATGTAGCTAGCCGTCTGCGCCTGACTCCAGCCGCTGTCGGCGCTCAGCTTGTATCCAACGCCATCCTTGCCGTACAGGCGCATCGCATGAAACTGATCGCCTGCGTCCTTGTCGCCTGTCCACATGGGCGACAGTGTCACGTAGCTAGATTGCCCAACGGCCACGCGAGCCCAGCAGGCCAGCGTGAGGGGTTCCGAGGCTATGGGTGTAGCATCTACCTCTAAATACTGCGTAGATGCGCCCACCAGATTGATGCACGGCCCGATCGCCCCCACGCTCCGCGTCGGCGTGTTGTACGCCGTCATGTGGTAGCGGCCGAGGAGGTCGTGGCTGTTCAGGCCGTCCCAGCCGGGCAACCACAGAGCGGCCAGGCCGCGCCACAGGTCCGGGCAACGGCTGTTGCGGCCGCGCCGCTGCGCGACCTCCCGCACGTCGGGCCACTCGATATGGCGCTCACCTGGGATCATGCGGCGTCCTGAATCTTGCTGCGCCGCGGAACGAGGATGATGCGGCTGAGGTTGGCGGTGTCTGGGTCGGTGTCGCGGATGGCCTGGCCCAGCTCGTTCCAGAACACCGGGATCACGTACCGGGCCGGGGGCGTCCAGATCACCGGGTTGTCCCGCTGCTCCGTGTTGCCGTCGGCCGTGGCGTGCAGGATGCACACGGGCAGACCGAGCTGCGCGAGCCATTCGGCCTCGGAGCCGTCGTTGTACGCGGCGTCCGATCCGGTCAGCCCGCCGGGGTATCGAGTCGCGGCGTCGGCACAGCCGAAGTACACGTACGCGCATTCGCCCACGACCGGGGCCGTGCCCGTCTCGACGATGAGCTGCACGGACTGCTCCTGCTCCCACGCGGCCCCGAGGTCGGCGACGGCGCCCATCCGGGCCTTGCCGTCGGCCAGGGCGGTGAACGTCAGCGTGTGGGTCACGCCGGCGGCCTCCGCGTCGCCCCAGATGATCGGCGTTCCCGCCTCGATGGTCTGGTAATCAGGCAGTGCCATGGTTCACTCTCCCGCCGCGAAC
>DATKXP010000631.1:0-5216 GCA_035529015.1 Phycisphaerae bacterium
CGAAGGCCGTGACGGCGTTCTCGTCGGAGAGGCCTGCGGCCTCGGCGTCGGCGGTCAGCCGTTCGCGCCGCGTCTTGAAGGCGGCCAACCGCTCAAGGTACCGCCGACCTTCCGGCGAGAGGCCCTCGGCCCGGCAGACGAGATCCAGCAGGGCCGTGCGGCGGGGCTCGAACTTCAGTGCGGACGGCTTGCCGGAGGACGGTCCGGCACCGGCGATCAGGTCCTGGCGAAGTTCGATGCTGCGCTTCTTTCCGTTGGCGGCGAACCACAGGTTCCGAAAACCCGCCGGCCTCTGCCACGGTCGCAGGCCCACCGCGCCTTTGGGCAGCGCGCCGCGGGTGTCCGTCACGGAGGCGACCTTCTTCCCGTCCACATCGACTTCGATCCGGTCGCCCTCGACCCGGACCACCAGCGGGATCCACTTCTTCAGCGGGACGGGCGTCTCCGTGTCCCTGATCAGCGAGAAATCGTGTCGATGCCGCCCGATCCTCAAGTGCCCGGCGCGCGGATCCAAGGCGATCTCGTACCCGATGAACTTATCGGCCCCGACGCCGGCCTCGCTGACGCGGACGATCAGTCCGGCGTTGCCTTCCTCCGCCCCGTCGAAGTAGACCTCGACACCGGCCTCCCCGTCGGCGAAGTCCGTCCCGCGGGCGACGAGTTTCGGTCCCGGACCGCCGCTTGCCCAGACCGCCTTGTCGCGAACCGTCCAACCGCCCCCGTGTGCGATCAGGTTCGTCCGTGCCGCCGGCGCGCCTGCGGCCGCAAGGCCCACGCACAGCACTGCGATGCCCAGTCTCACGTAGAACACGCCAACCCGCCCGAAAAAGGTTCCAGGAACCTTTTCTATCAAAACGGCCTTTATGGCACCAGGAACGCGGAAAAGGGAGAAAAGGTTCCTGGTACGTTTTTTGGTACGTTTCCCTCCGCCCGCGCCATCATAAACCCGCCGCGCCGGGTGCCACTGGCTGCTTGCCAGCCAGTGTCTGACGAGAAGGGGAGAAGCACTGGCGGACGAGCCGCCAGTGGCACCCGCGATGTAAGCACCCTAGCGTTGGAGGGTGATCTCGACGCGGGCGGTCTTGGCGAGGTCCACCGTTTTCGACGCGGGCTTGTAGCCGTCTTTCTTGGCGCTGACGGTGTACGGTCCGGCGGCCTTGCGGCCGTCCTGGGTGACGATCTCGCGCACCAGCGCGACGGCAAGTTCGCCCTTCATGAGCGGTATCCCCGTGATGTAACCGCGGAGGGAGTAGTCCACCGGACGCTCAACGACGAAGCGGTTACCATCGCTGACGAGCATGGCGTGAGTTTCGGCGTTTGGCGTGGTGTCGAGGAGGGCGTGCTTGCCCTCGGCGTCGGTGACGACGACTCGGGCGTCGCCGAGGGGCTTGCCGTCGGCGTCCTTCACCTTCAGATACAGGACCGTCTGGAAGGCGACCTCGCCCTTCTCTTTCAGTTCGATGTTCTGAGGGCTCGCGCCGTCTTCGTACGAGTTGGCGAAGAAGACACCCGTTCCAGGGATTCCCGTGCGCTGCTGGAGGATGGTGCGGTAGTTCGGGTCGTTGCCCGCGCGGCGGAAGGTGTTATCGACGAACTTCGGGTACCCGCCCGCGTGGCCGTACTCGTCGCCCAGGAGGACGTTGGCCCAGGTGCTGGTGACTTTGTTGTTGCCGAAGATGAGGTTGGGCGACTCGTTGTTGCAGACGACGCAGATAGCACCGGCTTTGGCGCCGTTTCGACCAATGGCTTGGATGGTGTTCCCTGCAAAGGCGCCGAACGCGTCGCGGATCTCCTTCTTCCCGTCCTTCGGCGTGAAGTGCGGCAGACCGACCCAGACGGCGCGGGCCTTGGCCACTTTGCCGTCGTACACGTCGGCGTAGGCGCGGAATATGTTGCCTGTGAGGTTAAGATTGTCGGCGCCCCACGTCGTGCGGAAGCATGCACTGCCGGTGTAGCCGTACTCGGCGCCGCTTCGTGTGCACTTGACGGCCACGTCGTTGCCCCGGACAAGCGACCAGGGCGGATAGACGCCGAACATGGCGATGCCGACGGGGTGTTCGCCGATGCCGTAGATGCGGTTGCCGTCAACCAATACGGGTTTCCCCGCCTTGGCCGAGGGGCGGATGCCGAAGGAGTTTGTGGCACAGGAGTCGACGTAGATCTCATTGCTCGCGACCCAGACTCCGCCCATCAGGCCCTGCTGTCGGGTCCGCTTGATGAGATTCCCGGCGTAGTTGCCCCAGCCGTTTCCGTCGATCGTCGAGATGGCCTGGTGGCGGTTCGTGATGACCGTGCCGCGATCGTCGAAGACGCAGTGGTGGACCTGGTTGTCACCCGCCCAGTGGAAGAAGGCCCCCGAGATGTCGGCCCCGTGCCAGATGAGTTCCATCCCCTCCATCGTGACGGGCCCCCCGCGCGAGTACACGGGGTTGCAGCCGATGCCGACCTGCGTGCCCGCACTGGAGCCCTTGCCCTGGACGATGCGGCCGTTGCGGATGGTCACCCGCCCCTTGCCGCTGCACTTGACGCCGAAGTCGTTTCGCTTGTAGGCCCGCTCGCTCCACTCCTTGGGCCCCTCGTAGGGTTCGTTGTTGTAGGTCAGCGTGTGGCCGTCGAAGTCGAGCGTCACGTCCGAGGCCGTGATCTCAAAACCCGCCAGCGGCACCACGAGGTCGCGCGTCAGAACGTACGTCGCCCCATCCTTGTCCAGGACGTACGGCGGGCCCTTCACGTCATCCGGCACGCGGATGGCATTCTCGTACGACTTCGTCGTGAACGTGCGGACTTTGCCCTTTGACACGCTCCCGTCCGTGCCGATGCTGATGGCCCGGCAGTGGTACGTCTTGCCGGGTTCGAGGCCCGTGATGCGGTGAAACTGTGTGTAGAAGGGCAGGCCGAGGACGCGGCCGGGCCTGGTCGTGGGCGTCCGGTGCTCACACGCCTCGGTCGGGCCGTACTCGACGCGGCTTGTGGCCCGGCCCAGCGTCCGCCAAGAGACGGTGGCGGACGTAGGTCCTGCACTGACCCCGGCATCGAAAGATGGGTGCGTGGGCCGCGGCTTGTACTGATCCAGCGGCGCGATGTCCTCCTTCGCCGGCGCGGCCGCGCCCGCCGCGCTCGCGCCGAGCGCTGCCGCAACAAGGATCGCCAGGCTGAATGGTCGCATGACTCGCTCCCCTTCCGGTCGCGGCTATTGAGTCCTGCAAAGCGAATGTTCCAAGTGTCGGAGACTCCGCATCGGCCCGCGGGCGCAACACGCGCGCTTTTAACCGCGACCCGAAGGGGAGCGCGTTGGCCCTGCACCTGACGACGCCCGCAACCTGCGCCAAGGCCTGGAAGATTACTAATGCGGGCCTCAGCAGAACGCCGCGCACCGCCAACGGCACCTGGCGCTCATTGTTTACCGGCCCGGCGCCCGCCGCCACAGTAAAACGCGGCTGGTCTGTCATGCAAAGAAGGAAACCCGGGCGTGTGCCCAGGCTTCCTTTGAGTTTTCGGCCTTCCACCACTGTGCCGTAAGGATGTTTTGGAAGCAACCCACTTGTCAATTGGGTGCCTCTGGGCCGGTTCGGAGGTCCCGCCGGAGCGGGCGTGTCCTGGCGCGGCTCAATGCGGCTCCCTAAGCAGGTTTCATCGGTTGTTCCAAATGGATCCTAAACACGAACACGGCAGAGGGCCGATGCCTCTCACTTAATCCTACGCGCTTCTCATCGACCGGCCAAGGGAAAAAACTTCATCCAATCCGATCTTCGCGACGGACTGCGGCGCGAAGGCTGCCGCGCGTCCGCCGGTCACCGTTGCACGACCGTTGGCGTGGAGGTATAATCGCCTTTGAACACACCGGCCCGAGCGTCTGGGACCCGTGAGAGGAGGCACGTCACATGTCCGAGTCCGCCACAACCCCTCGGCAGGGACCGTCCGGCCTGGCCCGGTTCGCGGGCATCGTCCTTGCCCTCGTCGGCGGCCTCGCCTGGCTGCTGCCGGTGTTCACGTTCGTGTTCATTGTCCCGAAGTTCGCGCAGGTCTTCAACGAGATGGAGGTGTCGCTGCCCGTGCTGGCCCGTTTTCTGATCGGCGCCTCGGGCATGGTCGCGAACTACTGGTTCGTGTTCGCGACTGCCTTGGCTGCGGTGACGGTTGGCCTGGTCATTGCGTCGGTCGTGGCCAGGACGCGGTGGCCCGTCTCGCTGTCGGTGGCATTCGCGATCGTGTCGCTCGTTCTGGTGATTGCGGTCCAGGCCCTTCTCGTGATGGGCCTCTTCATACCCCTGGTGCACGTCGTCGAAATGACGGCGTAAGGCTGAGGCCCGTCGCCGGGTCACGCCCCGGCCCTGCGACCCCGCCCCGCCGTTGCTGCGTCACGCGGCGTCGGCGTGTTTTTGTTAGAACTCTAACAATCTCCGCCGCCCTATCTGCGACGTAAGTCCTTTCTACACAAGCCCTTACACGGATCGCCCGGTTTTGCCCTGACATATTACATTCGCGCCATACGTCAAATCCGGTCCTGCGCGGCCCATCGGCCAAAATCGCCGTTTTTGATAGCGCCAGGGCCGTTTTTCGCCTCCCGATTTTGTTAGAGTTCTAACAATCTGCTGTCCCTCCAGCCTCCGGTCTCCGGCCTCCAGCCTTGTCCGTCCCCGCCTTTTGTATACTATAGCACCTATTGACCCCGCTCCACTTAGGTTAAAAAAGGGGTAAAAAGGACGAAGAACGGACTAAGTTTGAGCAAAAAGCGATCAGAAACCGATCAAAACGGAGCGCTTTTTGCCTTGCCCATCTTAACATTTGAGGCCCGAAACGCCGTTTCTGGGCCAGAAACGAGGTTCGACACCCCGAAAAGCGCCATTTCGGGGGGTCTCGAGAAAGGCCGTTTTCGTAAAGTATATAACCGCCGGCGGCAGCCGCCCTGGCACGGCAGGCGTGCCGTGGCCTGACGGCGAGCCGTGAGCCGCGAGCAAAGGCGCCTGAGTCAGCCGCGGGGCGGTTACTCGGCCTTCTCGTCCGAGGCGGGCGGCAAGACGTGGGCGATGGCTTCCTCGACCGTCGGATACAGGTCGAACAGCCGGTCCAGATGCGAGACGTGCAGCAGTGTGGCCACCGCGCTGTGCAGGTTGGCGAACGCGATGCGTCCGCCCCGGGCCCGGTAATGGTGGTGGATGCGTACCATGGCCGCCAGGCCCCAACTCGAGGCGTAGGTCAGGCGTTCCAGGTCGAGA
>DATKXP010000632.1:0-2473 GCA_035529015.1 Phycisphaerae bacterium
CGACGTCAAACGCCTCTGGGACCCCGACAACATCCTGAACCCGGGCAAAGTCATTACCGACGAGCGCGAGATTCATCTCGACGACCTTCGGATGGGGCCGGGATTCCAGCAGCGGCCGACCGGCGAGGGATTCGACCGCCAGCCGTGGGCCGATGAACTGGTCCGCTGCCACGGGTGCGGCACGTGCCGCGAGTTCTGCCCGGTTTACAAGGTAACGGGCGACGAGGTGGCCACACCGCGCGGCAAGGCGAACCTGCTGCGCGAGGCGATCAGCGGCGGCTTGAATCTGGACGACCTGGCTGCCGAGACGATGCGCGAGATCGCCGGCCTCTGCTACAACTGCAAGACGTGCCTGGTCGAGTGCCCGAGCAACGTGGACGTGCCGGGCCTGGTCCTGAGGCACAAGGAGCATCTTGCGGCCAAGGTCGGCCTGGGCCTGGCGGAGCGGATGTTGACGAAGGTCCGGCCGATGGGCCGCGTGGGCAGCATGACGGCGCCCGTGTCGAACTGGATGGCGCACCTGCGGCCGGTGCGGTTCCTGATGGAGAAACTGGCCGGGGTCGGGCGGACGTCGGCGCTGCCGCGCTTCGGCCGTAGCCGGCTCAAAGAGGGTATCGAGACCGGCCCGGCCGAGCCGACGCGGCGGATCGCGTATTTCGCCGGATGCTTCGAACTGTTCAACGAACCGCAGATCGGCCGCGCGGCACTCAAGGTGCTGGAGGCCCTCGGCTGCGAGGTGCTCATCCCCCGGCAGAAGTGCTGCGGCATTCCGAAGATTTCGGCCGGCGATGCGACGGGCGCCGTAGAGGACATGCGCTTCAATCTCGACGTGCTCGCCCCACTCGTTGAGTCCGGCTGCACGGTCGTCAGCGGGTGCCCGTCGTGCGTGCTGACGCTCACGGACGATTACCCGGACATGGCGGCCGACGATGCGCGGGCCCGCCTTGTGGCCGAGCACACGCGCGACATCCATGACCTGCTGGAAGAGATGGTCGAGGCACGCGGGTCCGAAGATGCCGCTTTTAGCCCCGACCCGCCTGCCCGCCGAAGCCTTGGCGAAGGCGGGAAGGGGAGCGCGCCTGCCCTGGCGTATCACGCGCCGTGCCATCTTCGTGCCGCGGGAAGGGGCACGCAGCCGAGGCGGCTCCTGGAGCGGCTGTTGGGCATCGAGTTCGTCCTCTCGAACGAGACGTGCTGCGGCATGGGCGGGACGTACGGCCTGAAAGCGAAGAACGCCGCGATCTCCCGCGAGATCGCCCAACCGGTCTTCGGTCTCGTCCTGGAGTCCGGCGCCGAAGCAGTCGTCACGAGTTGCGGCATGTGCCGCACCCAACTCGCCAACGGCACGGGCCTGCCCGTCTATCACCCGATGGAACTGCTGGCCCAGGCGCTCGTGGCAGGCAAGGTCGGCGCCTGACCATAGCAGTTGCCGCTGGGAAAGTAGGGGCGTAGCATGCTACGCCCCCACCGCGCGAGTGCACGTCACGGCTTCTCAAACTCGAGGCGAAAGAGGATCGTCTCGGGCAGCGGCAGTCTCTGGTCCTGGACGACGAGGAGCCGTCCCTCGGGGTCGATGGCGATGCCTTCGAACCGCGGGACGGTGCCAAAGTCCTTCACGCGAACGTCCGCGAGTTCCCTCGTGCCCGGGCGCCAGCGGACGAGGCGGAAGCCGGGACCCGGCGCGTCGGTCTGGTCGCCCAAGAGGATGAGGATGCCGTCGTCGTCGGCGGCCATGTCGCGGATGGCTTCGCCCGGCTTCGTCGGGAGAACGATGGGGTCGCCGAACGTGGGCGTGCGCTGCCGGCCCTCCGGCTGAAAGAGTCTGGTCGGCTCGCGGATGGGCACGACGACGGCGCCGCCCTTGGCCACCGGTGACCGCAGGCCCAGCAGCAGTTCCCCCTTCCACCAGGCCATGCCTTCGACATTCAGGCCGCCGCGGTTCGGGCCGTTCATGGCAATGGCGCCGAGGTTTGCAAAAAGGTCGCGTCCGCGGTCCATGAGGTGCATGACGAGATGGTACCGCAGCCGCTCGTAGACGCGCATCGAGGTGATCCGCCGGGCGTCTTCGGTCAGCGTGATGAAGGCGAGACGGTTGCGTTCGGGTTTGTCCTTCTCCTCGGTCTTGGTCCGGCTCTGCGCGCAGGAGACGAACAGGCTGTGATCGCCGTAAGGGGCCAGGGTCTCGATGTCGTCGAGCATCGGTGCATCTTTTGGGAACACGAGTTCCCACCGCAGGGCGAAATCGCTGAGCGAGACCGCCCAGAGGCGGTCGGTGGTCTCATCGCCGCCAATGACGGCAACCTTGCCGCCGCCGCGGACGACGATGCCCGATGCCTCAATCAGATCCACGCCGCCGGCGGGCGGGTCCGCCGCTGCGGGCGCAGGGGTCGAGGCCGGCGGTGGAGAATGCTGCCGGGCGTGACGCGGGGCCGCGGATTCCGGGGCGCCGAAGCGCCGCAGCAGCGGCACCGTG
>DATKXP010000633.1:0-4350 GCA_035529015.1 Phycisphaerae bacterium
CTTGGGTGCTTCTTGAGAACGTTCCTGCTCTCCGCACTCGCGGGTTTGACCGGGTTGCGGCTGAAATGGAAGAACTCGGCTACGCCATCGGGGAGGTCGTGGTGGGTGCTTGGGCGGTCGGCGCGCCGCACAAGAGGAACCGGGTGTGGATTGTCTGCCGACTGGCAGACGCCAGATGCGGCCGTAATTCTCGGTGGCCATCTGAGCCGGGGCGGAAAGCGGAAGGACGAACTGCTGCTGGCGGGGCAGGTAAAGGCCAACTGGACGACCCCGCAAAGCCACGATGCACAGGGAACGCCGGACGCGAAGCGGCACGGGCGGTACGGAACGAAGCACGGGGGTCGGAACCTGCCCGACCAAGTAGCGGTGGACTGGCGCAGCCCGGCGGCGCAGGAACCGGGGGTGAACCCGGAACGGTTGGCGGGCGGGAAGGGACATCGGGCCTACGACAAGGAGACGGGGCGACTGGCGCAGTACGGGTTGACGCAGCAGGCACAAGCCGAGTGGCCGACGCCCGCAGCCTTGACCACGGCGGGGGAGCAGAACCGGGTGGTGGGCTGGAAGCCGGGCGAGAAGCCGAAGGACAAGGACGGCAAACCGATTCAGACGGCACTCTCCACGGTGGTCAAACTGGTGGAATGGCCGACGCCGGGAGCGAACGACGACAAAAACCTCGGAGCGGCCACGCCGGGCAAGTCGCCGCAACTGAGACACCTTCCTGGCCTTCTCGCCCAGGCGAACCCCAGCACGAGTGGGAAGCCGCGCGGCTGCTTGAACTCCCGCTGGGTGGCCTCGTTGATGGGATACCCGCCCGACTGGTGCGACGTGCCAACAGAGACGCTCTCAAGGCTTACGGCAACAGCGTCGTCCCGCAAGTCGCGGCGGAAGTGATGAAAGCAATGGCCGACCTACCGCTGCTGGCGGGGAAGGAGAAATGATGAACGACTTGGAAATCAAGGACAGCGGGCAGCGACAGGAGTTTGCGACAGGGGCCGTGCGAGACTTGGCCTGTGGCAAGCCCCGGCTCGAACTCATCAGCCCCGTGTTTCTGCGTCGGCTGGCGGCGTGGCTGGCGATGGGGGCCGAGAAGTATGCGGCGCGGAACTGGGAGAAAGGTATCCCAATGGACCGCAGCATGGGGAGCCTGCTACGGCACATCAATCAGTATCGTGAGGGGCTGCGCGATGAAGACCACCTGGCTGCCGCCGCCTGCAATATCATGTTTCTGCTTCATACCGAGGAGATGGTGGACCGCGCGCTGCTACCGGATTCGCTGGACGACATCCCGCGATACACGTCGGAGCCGGAGCCGGAAGCCGCGCGGCCTTGCGTGTATCTCTCCGGCCCCATCACGGGCGAACCGGCCGACTGGGCTTGGCGAAAAGAAGCGGCGCGGCTATTAGCGGCGTGCGACCTGGGCGTGCTGGACCCGCTCCGAGACGCAGAGCATGGCGAAGTGTCCGGCAATGGGGGCCTCTTGCGCGGGGAACCCGTGCCTGCGGACCGCGCGCACCGCGACTTGCAGGACGTGCGGCGCGCGGCGGGCGTGCTTGCCCATTTTCCCTATCTCCCCGGACGGCAGAGTGTCGGTACGCTGATGGAACTCGGCATGGCTGCGGCGATAGGCAAACCTGTCGTCCTGGTGGCCGACGGCGACATGGCGGCGCATCCGTTTGTGCGGGCGTTTGCGCGCGTGGCTCCGACCCTGGCTGAAGGCGTGGCACTGGTAGCGGAGGCGGTGGCATGACCGTTGCCCTGTCCATTCTGTTTACCATCGCCGTTGTGGTCGGCTACTGGTTTTACGGTCGCGGCTCAGTGTGGGGTCCGCTGGTGGCTTTGGCGGCGCAAGGTTTCTTTGCGGGCCTGATTATTCTGGACGGTTCGCTCTCGATGTGGCCGGGCTGGATTGCAATTACGGGGATTCAGTTGTGGAACTTGGTGCGGTGGTCGAGGGCGCGGGCGTGAATCGCGAGAAGCCGCCTAGCCAGGTGCTGCTGGTCTCTTGGCTGGATACGTGGTCTGATTCCAGGTGGGCGTCTTACGCCAAGGCGCGCAAGACACAACCGCAACCCTGCCAGAGCGTCGGATTTCTGGTGTGCCAAGACGACAAGCGCATCGTGCTGGCCCCCACGATTAGCCAGGACGAGTGCGACCGGCTTGTGATTCCGATGGGCGCGGTGACGGACATCCGGGAACTGGTGGAGAGCAAGAGGGGCACATAGCGGCGCGGGTCGCGCCGAGACAGAAGGAGGCGTAAGCGTGGATAATCGCGTGACGCAAAATCTGGTGGTTATCTCCGACCTGCACTGCGGTTGCGGTCTTGGGCTTTGCAGCGACGAGCCAGCCCACCTTGACGATGGGGGCGAATATCACGCCTCGGACCTCCAGCGCGCCGTCTGGGCTTGGTGGACGGAGTTCTGGGATGAGTGGGTTCCCCGCGCCTGCCACAACGAGCCGTTCAGCGTCGTCGTCAACGGGGACTCGCTCGAAGGCGTTCACCACAACGCGACGACACAGATAAGCCACAACCTGAAGGACCAGGCACTCATAGCCGAGACCATCCTGAAACCCGTCGTGAAGCGCGCCGAGAAGTTCTTTATGATTCGCGGTACGGAGGCCCATGTCGGACCGAGCGGCGTCGAGGAAGAGCGCCTAGCCAAATCGCTGAAGGCGATTCCTGACGATGCCGGACACCACGCCCGCTACGAGTTGTGGGCCAGGGTCGGCAAGGGGCTGGTCCACATTATGCACCACATCGGGACAACGGGGTCAAGCCACTATGAGTCCTCAGCCGTGATGAAAGAGTTGACTGAATCCTATGCTGAGGCGGGGCGATGGCGCAAGGAACCGCCGGACGTGGTGGTGCGCAGTCATCGTCACCGGCACATAGAGATTCGTGTGCCGACAAGCCTTGGCTACGGGATTGCGTTCTGTACGGCGGGGTGGCAACTCAAGACGCCATTCACTTACCGGACCGCCGGGGGTCGCATCACAACGCCGCAGATAGGGGGGTCACTGATACGCCAGGGCGACGAAGACCTCTTTACGCGGCACAAGACTTGGGGCATGGAGCGGTCTGCGGAGGTCGCAATATGACCGTCACGATAACGACGGACGCATGGCTGGCCGAACTTGAACGGGTGCAACGGAGAACCCCGGCAGGGTATCTCACGGTTCGGCAGATGGCGGAGCAGGCTGGGCGCAGCCGCGACTGGATACGGCGTCGCTTGTGGGAACTCAACCGCGAGGGCCGGTTGGCGACGCAGCCGGTTTTAGAGGCGGACATCTCTGGCCGGATGAACCGGAGTACCGCCTACCGCATTCTGCCGAAGGGGAAGTAGTCGCCTACTGGCTCGCGCTAGTTTCCCCGCCGCTGAAGCCGCTTAGGGTGCTGGCGATTGGAGTAGTTTCTTGTCCTTCTGGCTGCTCCACCACGAGGCCACCGCCGTCACGGCCAGGGCAGCGACGAAGTAGGCGATGCCCTCGGCAGTGCTCTGATTGATGGCGTCCACGCCTGCCTTCGCGGCGACAAGGCCTGCCCCCCACATGATGCCGCGTGCGAGAGTGCCAGCCAGCAACTTGATTGCTGTCGTCTTGTCCATTACGAGAATCCTCCAATAGACCTTCACTAGCATCCAGGCGTCAAAGCGTCACCGCAGCGGCCAGAATCGCCAGCAGCACTTTCAGGGCGTCAAGGGCGATTCCCTTGAAGAAGGCTCGCCGCTCCGCCTCTCGCTTGTTGGCCTCTTTCCATGAGTTCGCCAGGCGTTCCCCTTCCTCCAGGGCTTCGGTATTGGTCATTCGCTCCAGGATGGTGCGGTAAGCCGCCTCGTAGTCGCCGTTTAGCAGCCGCGTCACCCAGGCAAAGAGTTCGTCCTGGCCCATCGCCAGCAGGATAGGCGCGTACTGGACCACCAGAGGCCGTAGGGCTTCCGGGATTTGCGGCAACAGGTCATCCAGCGAAAGTCGCGTTTCTTCGGACATCAGTTATCCTCCTGCGGTGCAACCCCGTCCCGCGCTTCCTTGAAAAGCCTCCACAGTTCGGAGTTCGACTTTAGGGCCGCCTTCATTTCGTCGGATGTCATGGAGTCCAACTCGGCCCTGCGGCTCATATCGGCGGACCACGCCACGGTTTCGTCGAGCCGCTGCGCATAGTCCGAGTTCATCCAGACGCCGCACCCGGCCACCACCAGACAGCCCAACAGCACTACCGCCAGCAACCTTTTCATCGTTCGCTCCTTTCACCAGTGCCCACCGCCCGTTCAATCCGTTTTAGTGAATCAAGAATGTTGGCGGTCCGTTCTTCCAGCCGCGCGACTCGCTGATTCGTGTCGGCGTTCGCCAGGGCGT
>DATKXP010000634.1:0-5889 GCA_035529015.1 Phycisphaerae bacterium
GCGAAGGGCTTCGGCACAGACGCGGTTCGGGGCTGCCGGGGTTGCGCCTTGCCGCCACCACCAAAGAACGCCGGCAAACCGCCGATAACTCCACCGACAAGCGGCCCAAGCGGGCCGACAGCTCTGCCGACAAGCGGCCCAAGCGGATGGCGGCTCTTCGCCAATTTTCGCGCACCGCCGCCGACATCTCCACCGACAAGCGGCCCAAGCGGGCCGACAGCTCTACCGACAAGCGGCCCAAGCGAATCGCGGCTCGGCGCCCAATCCGGCCCGGTAAGCCCCAGCCGTTCCACTTCCGCCGCCGTGGCCTTGTCGCGCGTGGCCTTGGTGTCGGCCATGATCTTGGCGATGTCGGCACCCTGTAAGGCGTCCAACGCCGACCGAAGCTGCTTGTCCTGTTGGCGCAGTCCTTCAATGTTCTTCCGGCGCAATTCCAGTTCGGGCTCGAACGTATTGGTGCCCTGCTCGAAAGACTCGCGCCGTGCGCGGTACGTCTGACTTCCGGCACCGTACTTCTTGTCGAGGTAGTCGTAGCCCTTCTGACGTTCGGCCGCTATGGCCTCATTGATGCCCCACAGTGACTTGACGCGAGACTTGACGGCCTTGTCCCGCTGTGCCTTGACCTCGTCCTCCGTGGCGCCGGCCTGCTCCGCGGCGAACTCTAGGGCGTTGACCTCGCGGGTCTGTGCCGTGCGGCGGGCCTCGGTTTCGAGGCGCTTCTCCTCCGCGCGGAACCCCCTAATCTTTGCGATCAGTTCGATCACCTTCGCCGCGCCGACCAGGGCGATGCCGATAGTAATGGCCCCCATTGCACCCAGCTTGACGATAACGGCCAGCACCTTGGACAAGACGTTCAGCATGGGCGACAATACGGCCGTGGTCCCGACGATGATCACACCCCACTTAACGAGCTCGCGTATCTGTGCGCGCACCTCGGGCGTGAGGTTCTTCAGGCCTTGAGCGATGTCGCGGATCTGGTTGGCCAATCCCTCGCTGGCATTCTCGCCCTTGGAGAATCCGAAAATCACGTCGCCGAGCTCGATCATCAGGACGGCGAATGCCTGCTTGACGCGATCCAGCTGGAACGCCATCCCCTCCGAGGCGCGCCCAAAGGCCTTCTGTGCCTCGCCGGCCCGGTTGGTCATGGCCGCCATGTCTTCCGCGAACTCGGCGGCATTCTGAAATCCGGAGGCCACACCCTTCAGGGCGCGGATGTTGGGGAACATCGTGGCCAGCTGCTCGGCGTTGGCGCTGGCGAGCTTCTTAAAGACGCCGGCGAGCCCCAGGGTCCGAAGCGTCGTGGTGTTCAGTTCAAAGCCGAACTCCCTCGCCGCCAACTGCGCATCCGCCATCGGCTTCAAGAACCCTTGCAGGATGGCGTTCAACGACGTGACGGCCTCGTCGGTGGATAGGCCGGCACGGGTAAAGAGCGCGATGGCCGCGCCCATTTCCTCCAGCGATAGGCCGGCCGCCTTGGCCGTGGACGCGACGCGCCCAATGACCGGCGCCAGGCGGCTCAGGTCCGTCTTGCCGCGCTTGGCGGTGACGGCCAGGAAGTCCGTCACGGAGGCCGCATCGCTCGCGCTCAGCTTGTAGGCGTTTAGGATCGTCGTGAGCGCATCGACCACGGTCGCGGTATCCGCCGTGCTGCCCTTGGCGGCGATGGCCGCCTTTTCCAGCACGTGAATGGCTTCGGCGGCCGGGATCGAGGCGGAGATGATGTCGAACAGGCCGGCGGCCAGGGTGCTGGTGCTTTCGCCGTACTTGACGGCCAGGTTCTTGATGTCGTTCGCAAACTGCGCCGTCTTCTCTCGGAAATCGTCGCCGAGTAGGGTGCTGACCAGCCCGATCCGCTTCTCGAAATTGGAGAAGAGCGCGGCGGTGGCCGTGACGACGGCGCCGAGGCCGATAAAGGCGCGCCGCGCAGTGCGGCTCATCGCCTGCGTTTTTGTGGCAAACGCCGATAGGCTGGCTTGCATGCGCGCCGTGCCCTTGAGCGTGGCGGCCTGCGCACGCCGAATGCCGTCATTCAGCGGCCCCAGCCTGGCGCTCACCTCGACAAAGGCCTCGGCGATCTTGTGGCCCGGCATCGTCTAGCACTCCAGCCCCAGTTGTGACGCGAACGCCTTGAACTCTGCCTCACTGCCGGCCTTCGGACCCGGCGCCGTCGGCCGGGCGGTCGGCGCGTTGGTGCGCTTGGCCCGCTCGATCCGCTCCATCTGTTCCAGCATGACTAGGATTTTGCCGATGCTCCAACTGCGGACGGTGGCGTCGCGTTCTCCGAAGTACTTGACGAGGTCGGCAACGATGGCGTCCCAGTCGATGCTTCCGGAGGGTCCGCGCCTTCAGGTTCCTCCGAGCCCACGAGTCCTGACAGGACTATGATCAGGTCGAGGATCTGCGGGACCGTCTGCTGGCCGAACGAATCGCGGACCCGCTCCAGCGTCAGGCCCGGCTCGTCCTTCCGAAGCGATAAGTGCAGAATGCGGAGCGCCCTGTCGGGCGTTCCGCATTCCTGTAGAATCTCGGCGATGCCGATGGGTGTGGCAATGAGCGCCTGGACCTGCTGCACCCGTTCGTCGGTGTCGAGGTCTTTCAGGTACTCTTTGAGCGACGCCAGGCGGCTGGCCCGGATGTCCTGCGCCAGCACGTCGAAGTCGCACAAGCCCAGCGGCGCGAGCCGCCGGAGCTTGCCGTTGTCATCCCGAACTTCAAGCGGCGATTCTCCCCCTCGTGTGGCCATCAAGCCGTCCTCCCTGCTGTGTTACGGGGCGTTGGAAACGGTTATGGACGCGCTGCCCGGCGGGTCGGTTACGGGCTTGCCGTTGGCGATCCAGTTGAACGTGATCTCCTGCGGGCCGGTCATAATGTCGGCCCCGGTGTCCGAGCCGGTCACGGCGATGGTGACGCGCAGTTGCCAGCCGCTCGTGTGCCGGAAGACCGCCGCGCCGGCCACGTCCACCATGTCCGAGATGCTGTAGCCCGTCGAGTCATCGACGTTGCAGGTGTACGTGCCGCCCAGGTGCTTGCCGCCGTGGACGGCGCGGAACCAGCCGTCCCCGTCCCACGCCAGCGCCTCTTCCGTGTCACGCGAAACCGCGGCCGTCCACGCCTTGACGTTCGTGGTGTAGCCGTTGGCAAACGTGACGTTGCCGTCAAAGCCATGAATGGCCGCCATTGCTCGTGCTCCTAACTCTGTTGGGCCTGGATCATGTAGTCCTGGCGGAACCGCCAGACGTTCTCTTCCTTGGTCGGCTCGCCGCCGACCTTTAGACAGGACACGCTCGTATAGCCGGTGATCGTCAGCGTCTGCCCGTCAAACGCGGTCGTCAGGGCCGCGTCCATCGCGTTGACCGTTGCCGGGTTCGTGGGGGTCGAGAATGAGTAGAGGTCGAACTGCACGCGGAACTGCCAGATCTCCTTTCCGTCCCATTGCCGGCTCGGGGCCTCGCTGATGATGTGATAGACGAGGTATTCCGTCCCGGCGTTCTCAGGGGCCTGCGCAAAATAGCGCTGTGTGCCGATGATCGCCACGAGGGCCGCCGCCGCGTCGATCTTCGCCTCGATGCCCGCCATCAGAAGGGACTTGTTCAAGACCGTTGCTCCATCAAAGCCACGACCGTTAGGCGGCTTTGCAGGTCCGTGTCCCGTAGACCCAAGACCTCATAGCGCGTGGAGCCGACGACGATCTCGCTGGCGTTGGTGATGTCGCCGGCCGCGGCGGTGGGCAGATACATCGTCGCCAGCACCGTGTCGGCGTCCTTGCCCCAGCGGACCGCCTCGGCGGCGCTCATGGGCTGGATGCGGCACAGGACCGTGGCGTCCACCGCGAACGTCGCCGTATAGCCGCCCGTGACGTTGGCGCGGGTCGGGTTCTCGACCGTGGCGGTCGTGGTGCAGAGGGATGCAATGCTCATGCGGGCCTGCCGAGTATGGTGCTGATCTTGGCGCTCGCCTCGTCCAGGGCCGGGCGCAGGTAGGGGCGGGGTGCCATCTTCCGGGTGCCGACCTCAAGAAAGTATCCGTAGTCCTTGTCAGTGCCGACCCGCACGATGTCGTTGATGACCTCGTGCCCGATGCTGCGGCGCAAGGCGCCGGTGCGCTTGTGCGGCGGCTCGCCGGGGGCCGAGGGCGGCTGCGCGGGGTTCGTCTTGGTCGGCCCTGGCGTGCCGATCTTCTGCTTAACGTCCCGCTCCAAGAGCGCCCCGATGGCGTCGAGCTTGTGGTGTACGTCTTTCTTGATAAGGTCCGCAACGGCCTTACCGTGCCACTTCACTTGGGGGGGCATTAGAATGTTCCGCTCACAAAGGGCGCCAGCCAGGTCGTGTACTTGTCACGCGAGACGCTGTCGCCGTCGGCCGCCGTCCAGGCGTAGTCGCCGAGCCGTTCGGACTTCAGCGTCAGGTCGTGCTGGCCCGCGTGGTAGATCCCCGCCGCAATCTCCATCAGCGCCTCTTTCAGCGCTGCCGGTGCCGTGGTGTTCGTGTAGCCGGCCGTATATTCGACATAGATGTTGCCCAGGCCCTCGGGGAAGTAGCCGCCATCGGCCAGGATGAACCCATCGCCCCAGCGTAGCCGCATGCCGCTTGCCGGCTGCTCGGGCATGGTCAACATGGCCTGCACGCCCTCAAGGCAGTAGAGGCCGCCCACGGGCCGCAGCATGGTCGAGCGGTAGCCGCCGTAACTGCCCAGGGGCGTGGCCGTCCAGCTTCCGGCCGTCGCGTTGATGGCCGCCGCCATGAGCGTCAGCGTGGCGTAATCGGCGAACGCCAGCGAGGTCGTGCCGGCCGACGCGCCGTCGGCGATCGTCAGCGTAACGGCCGTCGTGGAGACGCTCACCGTGGCCTGTGTGGCGTCCGTCGCCCCACACTTGACCGTCATGCAGCCGACCTCGCCGATAGAGACGCGGCCCACCGCCGTGATCGGGAAGTTCCGCATGATCAACACGGGGTCGCCGGGGCCGTTCAGCCACTCCGCGTGCGAGGTGCTCAAGAGCGTGCGGTTGGTCAGCGTGTCGGCCAGGCTCAGCGCGCCGCTAATGGCCTGGTTCAGCTCGTCGTCATAGTCCGCGCTGTCGATGCTCAGGTGGGTCTTCAGCTCGGCGAGCGTAATCAGGTCCGTGTCGGCGCTGACCGGCCCGACGATGGTACGCTCATAGCGAAACGTCTCGCCGCCGTAGACCCACTCGATCCAGGCCGTAAACGTCAGGTCGTCGGCCGGGCTGGTGAACGTGTAGGTATAGACGCCGGCGGCGGCGTTGGTCATGGCGGTGGCGTCGGCCACGACCACGGCGTCCGTATCGTTGCGCTTGACGCCGTAGGCTGCCGTCGGGTCCGACAGCTTGACCGTGGTCATGTTGGTCAGCACGTCGTCAACGCTGAAGGTTTCGCGGATCGTAACGGTCGCCATTAGCCGTCCTCTTGTATGATGACCGTGCTGTCGTGGTCGATGTTGACGGCCGCGCCGGGAATAAGGGCGTCGAGGATGAGGTCCAGCCGCCCGCCGTCCGTCCAATCGGTTTGCAGCTCGTTGATGTCGGTGGTAATGGCGTCCATCTGGTCGCTCAGCGTCTCCAGTGTGTCGCCGTCCGCTCCCACGCGGGCGATCTGCGTCACGCCCGTGTCGGCGGAGGCCACGGGGTAGGCCGTGGACTCATCGAACTTGGCAGCGGTGATCGCGTCGTTAGCAAGCCCCATCAGATCGCCGGCCTGCGCCGCCGGCATCGCGTCGTACAGATAGGCCGTCACATCCACGTCGCTGTCGGCCGCGTTCGGGCTGGTGACGGACATCACGACCGCCGTATTCGCCGGCACGGGGAACGGCGTGGTCCAGACCGCCGAGCGCACCTCGGTCCCGAACGTCACCGTCTGCGGGCTGGGCTGCACCGTC
>DATKXP010000635.1:0-2139 GCA_035529015.1 Phycisphaerae bacterium
GTCGAGTTCGAGGATCATGACGTCTTTGATGATGGCGATGAGGTGGCCGTCGGGCTGCATCTCGGCGTAGTGCCACGTCTTGCCCTGCGGGTAGGCCCAGCGATGGACCTCGCTGCCGTCGAGACGGATGAGGTGAGCCGCTTCGGTCTGGCGGCTGGAGTAGAGGACGTCACTCGGGTCGCATTTCTCGCGTTCGAATAGGGTCACGCCGGATTTCATGTTCTTCTGTGCCCCATGCGTCATGGCGGCAACCGACAGGACCGTCAAAAGCACCACCCCGCAGCGGCTGCCGAGCACTGTCCACCTCCTTTACGCAGGCCGATTCGTGTCCGGGCGATTGGAACGCGGGGCGCGGGACGTGTCAAGACAGGATTCCTGCACGTGGCGCAGGGTGCGCGGGTGTGGCAACGATTTCTGGCACGCTTGCAACGTGGCGGCAGGTCCCCGCTCGCTGACGCTCGCGGCTAGTCAGGCACACGAACAAGTGCCTGACTAGCCGCGCACGTCAGTAAGCGGCTGGCCCCGCCAGAAATCGTTGCCCCACCCGGCTGCGCGGGCTGCCCCGGGATTTCCCGGCATCCGGGACCCCAATCCGTTACAATGGCCAAGACGAGGCGGAACACGAATCCAAGAGCGAAGGAGGGACTCCCCATGGCAACCGTCTGCAACTGCATTATGGTGACCGTCGCCGACGAGGTCGGCAAGTTGGCCCAGGTCACGGACCGGATCGAGGACGCCGGCCTGAACATCCTCGCCCTCGCCGCGTGGGTCGAGGGAGACAAGGGCAAACTGCTCGCGCACACCAGCGACAACAAGAAGGCGTGTGCCGCCGTCACCGACACCGTCGAGAACTGCGGGTGGAAGGAAGGCATCTGCGTCACGGCGCCGAACACGCCCGGCGCGCTCGGCAAGATCGCCCACACACTGGCCGACGCCGGCATCAACATCGAACTCGTGTACGCGACCGTCGCCGACGGCCCCGAGGCCGCCGTCATCCTGCACACGAGCGACAACGCCAAGGCGGCCGAGATCGTCTGACGCGCCGTCCCATGCGCCGCCCAAGCACATCGCCGCCGAGAGGAGGGCAGGGTGCGCGTCTATCTCGTCCGACACGGCAACGCGACGCCGAAGGCTGCGGACCCCGAGCGGCACCTGTCGGCCCGGGGCCGCGACCAGGTCCGCAAGGTCGCGGACTTCCTCAAACCGCTCGGCCTGCGAGTGGGCGGCATCTGGCACAGCACCAAGACGCGGGCGGGCGAGACGGCGGCGATCCTCTCGGGCACGGTCGATGCGGCCGAAGGCCTGGTCGAGCGCGACGACCTGGCGCCGAACGCCGACATCCACTCCGTCCGCCGCGACATCGACCGGGCCGACGAGGACCTGGTGGTCGTCGGTCACCTGCCGTTCCTCGACCACCTGGCCTCGCGGCTGCTCGTCGGCAACGATGCGGCCGAGACGCTGAAGTTCACGGAAGGGGCCGTCGCGTGCCTCGATGGCGGCGCGTCCTCCGGCCGGCGGCTTCTTTGGATGATCACGCCGGATCTGCTGCCGGAACCCGCTGCGTGACGCGCCGCCCGAGTTGGTGCGCGGCGGGCAATCCTGCCCGTACCTGTTTAGCGCGTGTGGCACGGCTGGCTTGCCCAGCCGTGTTCTTCCCACAAGACGTGTCCACGGCTGGGCAAGCCAGCCGTGCCACACGCGATTAACCTCTTTGGCGGGTACGCTAAACACGTACGATTGCCCACCGCGCGAGGATCCGCACCATTCAATCGTGAACTGCTCTACAGCGTCCAGCCCGTTCGATACGGCCGCCTGACGTATCGGTCGGCTTTCGGACAGTTGGTTGCCTTGAGCGCCTCGGCGTCCCACGCGAGTTTCTCGCCCGTTCGGAAGGCGACCGTTCCCAGAAGGGCCGTCTCGGTCAGGGGACCGGAGTAGTCGAAGCGGCACGTCGTGGCTGCGCCGGTCTTGCACGCGGCGAGCCACTCTTCATGGTGACCGACGGAGTTGGGAATCGTCGGGGCGGGCGGCTGGAAGCCGTCGAACGCCGTCTCCGGCAACAGCAGGCGTCGTCCGTAGTCGGCCAGGAGCAGGCCCTTCTCGCCGATGAACAGGACGCCGCTGCCCCATTTCGCCGGG
>DATKXP010000636.1:0-6442 GCA_035529015.1 Phycisphaerae bacterium
TCGGTTCAACCATCTTGCGCCTTTTTCTCGTTCGACACGTCCCACGTGGTCCTGTGCCCGCGACCGTCGCGGGCCGTTATCCGGGATTGTATCGCGCCGCGAGTCTTTGACAAGCCGGCTCCCGCTCTGGCGACGCTCCGACTGGACGGCACCGCGGGCGCGACTCGGGGCCTGTTCACGTGGCCCCACGACGTGCTATCGCACGCGAATTGGGGTTTCCATCCGGGAAATGCGGGTTTAGAATCTACGCCGCACCGTGACGTGGGAGGAGAACGATGAGATTCCTGGCAGTGGACATCGGCGCATCGAGCGGCCGCACCATCGTCGGCACCGTTGAGGCGGGCACGATCGATCTCCAGGAGAGTTACCGCTTCGAGAACGGGATGCAGGACTCCGGCGGCACCAAACGCTGGAACATCGCGGCGCTGGTCGAGGAGGTCAAGAAGGGCATCCGCGCCTCGGGCGACCTCGACGGCATCGGCATCGACACCTGGGGCGTGGACTACGGCCTGATCGACTCGGGCGGCCGTCTGATGGACCTGCCCTTTGCCTACCGCGACCCGCGCCACGCCGACGCCATGCCCGAGGTCTACCGTCTCGTTCCCAAGCCGCGGCTCTACCAGATCGCCGGCATGCAGGAGATGACCTTCAACACCGTCTTTCAACTCGTGGCCGAGAAGATGAAGCGGCCCGAGATGCTCTCCCGCGCTGCCCGCATGCTGATGATCCCGGAACTCATCACTTACCTGCTCACCGGCGAGGCCGTCAGCGAGTACAGCGCGTGCAGCACCACGGGCCTGTTGAACGCCAAGGCCCGCGACTGGGACATGGACCTCGTGCGGACGCTCGGTCTGCCGGAGCGGATCTTCGGCCCGGTCAATATGCCGGGCGCTCAGGCGGGGACCTGCGACGGCACGCCCGTCTACCTGCCGGCCATGCACGACACCGGCAGCGCCGTCGCCGCCGTCCCGGCGGTCGGGGAAGGCGAGTGGGCGTACCTCAGTTCCGGCACGTGGTCGCTCATCGGGGCCGAACTCGACGAGCCCGTCCTCACGCAGGAGGCCCTCGAGGCCAACTTCACCAACGAAGGCGGCGCCGAGGGCAAGATCCGGTTCCTCAAGAACATCAACGGACTCTGGCTCATCCAGGAGTGCCGCCGCATCTGGGCCGAGCGGGGCAAGCCGATGGAGTTCTCCGAGATCGCCGCGGCGGCCGAGGCGTCCGACTATAGCGCCACGATCGACCCCAACGACCCGTGCTACCTCGCCCCTGACAACATGGTCGAAGAAATCCTCGCCGATCTGACCGCGCGCGGCGAGCCCCTGCCGCAGACCGAGGGCGACCTGGCACGCTGCTGCTACCTGAGCCTCGCCAAGGCCTACAAGCGCGAACTCGACCGCCTCCAGAAGGTCACCGGAAAACGGTTCGACCGTCTTCACGTGGTGGGCGGCGGGGTCCGGGCGGAACTGCTGAACCGGATGGCCGCCGACGCGGTGGGCATTCCCGTTTACGCCGGACCCGCCGAAGCCACCGCCATCGGCAACCTGTGTGTCCAGGCCCAGGCGTGCGGCCTGTTCGCCGACCTTCAGGAAGCCCGCCAAGCCATCGCCGAGGCGCTGCCGGTCACGGTGTACGAGCCGTCCGGAGGGGGCGGTCGGTAGAACGGGCCGCTACAGCAGGAATCCCTTCCCCAGCACGTCGTCGGGATGGATGAGAAACTCGTGCCGCCCGGTGATGAAGGCCCTGCCGGAAACCTCCGGCACGACCGCCTCATACGGGCCGACCTCGGCGAGGCCGACAACGCGTCCCTCGAACACGCTCTCGGCGCCGAGGACGCTCTCGATCACCATCGTTTCGCCTTCGCTTATCTCCCCCTTCGCGTAATGCAGGGCGAGGCGGGCCGATACACCGGTGCCCGTGGGCGACCGGTCCACCTCCGAGTCGGCGAACACGCAAAGGTTGCGGCTGTGGTGCGAGGGGTCCTCGGGACCGTCGGTCAGGATCACGCCGTACAGAAAGCCGAGGTCGTCTTCCACCGGATGCTCAATCGGGACGGCGGCGGCGACAGCACTCTTGACGGCCGCGGCGGCGCGGACGAGCGGCGGCAGGTGATCGACCTCGACCCGAAGGCCGACCGCTTCCGCCGGAAGAATGGCATAGAACGCGCCGCCGAAGGCGATGTCGAGCGTCACCGGGCCGAGATCACCAACATCGACCGCCACGTCGCGCTGGAGGACGAAACTCGGCACGTTCCGGAACGAGACCCGTTCGACGCTGCCTCCGGCGCCCAGATGCGCGGTGGCCCGCACGAGACCGGCCGGCGTGTCGATGGCGACGGGCGTCTGCTCGCCCGCCGCCGGCACCGCGCCCGTCTCCACCAGCGCGGTCACCAGGGCGATGATGCCGTGGCCGCACATCGTGCTATAGCCGGAGTTGTGGAGGAACAGGACGCCCAGGTCGGCCTCGGGCGAGACGGGCGGCGTGACCACGCAGCCGTACATGTCGCGGTGACCGCGCGGCTCGTGCATGAGGGCGCGGCGAATGTGGTCGGCGTTGTCGCGCATCCAGCGTCGGCGCTCGAGCATCGTGGCCCCGGGCACCTCGGGCAGGCCGCTCGTGATGATCCGCAGGGGTTCGCCTGCGGCGTGGACGTCGACGGCTGTGATGACGGACTTGCCGTCTCGGATATCCCTGCGGCTCCAGTCCAGGCCCATGCGTCGCCTCCTGGTGAGCGTACCCTTGCCACCGGCTTCGAGGATTCTACCAGAGCCGCAGGTCTCCGTCTGCAACAAGCCGCCTGACATGAGGTGTCTGGCAACGTGGCGCCCGCTGGTGTATACTCGGCGGCCCGGTCATTGATTGGCGGATGGAACGCTCTCGTGCGGAGGGTCCTGTCATGGCGCGTCGAACGCTCACGGGGCTTGCGACACTGGCTCTCCTGACGGCGGGCGCTGTCGCGCTTTGCGCGGCGGGTACGGAGACCCGCCGCGCAATGGCCGAAGCGTACGCCGACATCGTGGGCAAGACGCCCGGCCTGGTCGCCTGGTGGCGCTTCGAAGGCGACTTGGAGGATGCCAAAGGTTCGGCGAATGGCCGTGCCGTCGCCGGCGAGGCGACGTTCGTGCCCGGCCCCGGGGGCGGCAAGGCCGTGCAGTTGACGGGCAAACGTTTCGTCACGATGGGCACCGCGCCCCACCTCGACACGCCCCAGACCACCGTGGAGTTGTGGTTCAAGCCGACCTTCAACGCAGCACGGTACAACCCCTGTATCGTGGCCAAGCGGGTGGCGGGGGACCACACCAAGACGCGTTTCAGCGTCCACGTCTGGGGCGACTACTCCTGCCTGGCCGTCTGGAACGGCCGCCAGGTCGTCCGGTTCGAGCCCGCGCTGGGCGAGATCAAGCGGGGCGAGTGGCATTACCTGGTCGTTACCAGCACGGACGGCCTCATGCGGATGTACCTCGACGGTGTGCCATGCGCGCCGGAGAGTAGCGAGGCCGTCTTCGCCGCCGCCAACAAGGACCTTCCCCTCCAGATTGCCTCTTCGACGCCTGAGGGACAGGAGTGGCTGGACGTTGAGATCGACGAACTGGCCGTTTACTCGCGCGTGCTGACGCCCGAGGAAATCGCCCGGCACGCCGACGCCATGGGCTGGAAGGACAAGCGCCGGGCCGTCGCGGCCGAGTTGGCTCGCCGCAAGGACCAGGCCGAAGCCCGCCGGAGGAACCGCATGGCACAACTGACCGACGCGACGCGCCTCTTCGCACCGGGCGAGCGGACCACCTACCGCGGCGAGCACCTGACCGGCATCCGCTTCCCGGTCGGGGGCATCGGGACGGGACTGATCCAGATGGACGGCGGGGCGCGGCCGGCGGTCTGGCAGATCTTCGGCAACCATCCGTACGTGCGCGTGCCGCACAGTTTCCTGGCCGTCCGCGCGGCGGCAGGCGAGGCCGAGCCCGTCGTGCGGGCACTCCAGACCGAGGCCGTCGGACCGTTCCAGGCCATGAAGGGGCTCTCCTTCCAGGGCGAGTACCCGTTTGCCTGGTATGCCTTCGAGGATCCCGCCCTGCCGGTCGAGGTCCGCCTGGAAGTGTTCAACCCGCTCATCCCGCTGGATGCGAAAAACTCCGGCATCCCGTGCGCGCTGTTCAACGTCACGGTGCGGAATACGGGCAAGCAGGATGCGGCGGTCGGCCTCCTGTACGCGCAGCAGAATGCCGTCGGCTACACGGGCCGGACCCCCATTGCCGAACGCTCCTGCAAGGAATACGGCAAGAACGTGAACGCGGTGCTGGCGGAGAACGGCGCGACGGTCGTTCACATGACCCGGGAGTCCGGAACGCAGGCTCCCGGTCCCGGCGACATGGCCGTCTCGGTGCCAGCCGAGTCGGCATCCGCCGCGCCGGCTTGGTCTACGCTCGAGGAACTGGCCGCCGACTTCGCGGCCGACGGCGCGCTTGCCGGCGGGAAACGGGCCGGTCCCAGCCCCGACGGCCAGACCCTGGACGCCGCCGTCGCCGTTCCGATTGTGCTGCGCCCCGGCGAAGCGAAGACGGTCACGTTTATCCTGACGTGGCACTTCCCCAACCAGCGGGGAGGTAAAGGCGAATGGGGCGGCGACGGCAGCATGCATGAGAACTGGTGGTCGTCGGCCCTGGACGTGGCACGCTACGTCCGCGCGAATCTGGCCGACCTGACCGCCAGGACCCGGCTGTACCACCAAGCGCTCTATGACTCGAACCTGCCGCGGTGGCTCCTCGACCGGATCGGCTCGCAGGTAGCGGTCTTGAGAAGCATGACCTGCTTCTGGACGAAGGACGGGTACTTCGGCGGGTGGGAGGGCTGCTGCCCCGACAGCGGTTGCTGTCACGGCAACTGCAACCACGTGTGGCACTACGCCCAGTCTCACGCCAGGCTGTTCCCGGAGATCGCCCGGCGGATGCGGGAGCAGGAGTTTTCGTGCCAGGAGCCGAGCGGTTCGATCCCGTTTCGCCAGCCCAAGCACGGCCCCGCCACCGACGGGCAGTGCGGGGCGGTTCTGAACGCTTACCGCGAGCATCTGATGAGCGCCGACGGCGAATGGCTCAAGGCCAACTGGCCCGCCATCGAGAAGGCCATGGACTTCATCATCGCCACCTGGGACGCCGACGAGGACGGCGTCATGGACGGGCGGCAGTGGAACACCCTCGACTGCGCCATCGACGGGAGCAGTTCCTGGCTGGGGTCGCTGTACCTGGCGGCGCTGGGCGCGGCCGAGAAGATGGCGGCGCTCCAGGGCCGGGAGGCGCCCGCCGCACGGTATCGCGCCATCCGCGTCTCGGGCATGACGAAGCAGGACGAGACGCTTTTCAACGGGGAGTACTACTTCCAGTTGCCGGGCAAGACGCGCCTTCGCGATTACCTGGCGGGTTGCCATATCGACCAGGTGCTCGGGCAGTGGTGGGCGCACCAACTGGACCTGGGCTGGCTGTATCCGCGCGGGCGCGTGCGAACGGCCCTCGGGTCGCTGGTGACACACAACTTCCGGTACGACTTCCACGGCGTGCGACAGGCGCCGCGCAAGTTCGTCGCCGATGAGGACGCCGGCATGCAGATGATCACGTGGCCCAAGGGGGGCCGGCCCCCGGCAGACAAGTGCATGCTCTACGGCGACGAGGTGATGACCGGCTTCGAGTATGCCGCCGCCGCGGCCATGGTCCAGGCCGGGCTGCTGAAAGAAGGATTTCTGGTCACCCGGGCCATCCACGACCGCTACGACGGGCGGGAGCGAACCGACGTCAGCAAGGGCCGGACCGCCTCGTGGGGATGGACCGGCAACCCCTTCGGCGATGACGAGTGCGGCAAGTTCTACGCCCGTGCGATGAGCAACTGGTCGATCCTGCTGGCCTGCCAGGGCTACGTCTACGACGGCCCGGCGGGGGTGATCGGTTTCCGGCCCGTCTGGAAGCCCGAGGACCACCGCTCCTTCTTCACGGCGGCCGAGGGTTGGGGACGCTACGAGCAGCGCCGAACCGACCGCAGGCAGACGCACTGCATCGCGGTCCGATTAGGAAAACTGCGCGTCCGTTCGCTTGTCTTTGAGTTGCCCGAGGGCGCCGAGGTCGGGCAGGCGACCGTGTCGGTTGCCGGCAAGGAAGTCCGTGCTGCGGCCACCCAGGACGGCCCCCGCGTTACGCTCACTTTGCCCGGCCCTGCGGTGGTGACGCAGGGCGAGTCGATTGAAACGGTCCTGACCTGGTAAGGCCGCATTGGCAACTTCCTGCCGATGCAGGCAAATGGTAGCGCGGCGGCCAATCCTGGCCGCCGCCGAGCGGCTCGGCCGCGCGGTGGGCAGGATTGCCCACCGCGCTATCCCCGTGTGGGGACACGCGAACTTGACAAAGTAGCACTGAGTCACCAGGCACGAGAAAGGGGAAGGTGATGTCCAAGTCAATCGAAT
>DATKXP010000637.1:0-3654 GCA_035529015.1 Phycisphaerae bacterium
CGCCGAGCCGCTCGTTCGCGCCGCGTCCGACGCGGCTGACGCTGAAGGCGGCGACGGCTGCGGCGCCCTGGAGGAAACGGCGCCGCGTTGCACGCGGTGAAGGATGGTTGCTCGACATGATCGGAACTCCTTTCTGTCCGTTTGTCGCCCGAACGTGTTAGGGCTTTCCTCGTGCTGCTTTGTCAACTACCCGCCGATCCAGGCGAGTGATAGCGCGGCGGCCAATCTTGGCCGCCGCGCGGTTACGGTCTTGCTGTCAGTGCGAGCCACCGGCGATAGGTCTTCTCGATCTCGTCGGCGCTCGTCTTGCCGTCCCACAGGGCCACGCCGTAGGTCAGGCCGAGGGTCTGGCCCGCCTGGAGCGTCATCGGTTCCCGGTGCAGGTTCAGCGTGGCCGACAGGTACGCGAACGGTGCGGTCATGGTGAACCACGTCGCGGGATGCCGCGGGTTCTCGGGATGGTCGAACATGGCGACGGTGACGGGGTTGCCGTCGATCGCCGCGTGGTAAGCGCACCATTGGGCGCGGACGAGTTTCTCGGTTCCGCGGACCGGCTCGCCGGCCTTTGCGGCGGGGTTGAGGAACGTGCCGTTGTCCATGGCCCGCACGGGCCTGAGGCCCAGGCCGAAGTAATGCCGCGCGGGCGCGAGTTCCACCGTATCCTTCCCCTTCGTGGGTTGCAAGCGGCTCGACCAGGTCAGCAGCGTCGGGCCGACGCCTTTCGTGTCGTACAACTCGATGCGGCGGCGCTCTTCGAGGACGGGCCTCTGGTCGGGGCCGGTCCAGTCGAGGGTATGTTCGATGGTGGCGCGCCGGCGGTCGCCCTCTTCGGTGACGCCGGCGGTGGCGTCCGATCGGGGAACCTGTTTGCCTGCCTTGTTCTGCGGCGCGTCGAGCCAGAAGTCCACGCCGCCTGCGCCGATGGCGTACATCAGGGCGTGATGGTGGATGTGATCGTGTGGCGAGTCGAGCAGCACCTGCCGGCCGCCGGGCGTGTAGAGTTCCTTGACGTACACCTTCAGCGGCCCCGGCGTGCTGCGACAGGCAAGGAGCGTTTGCTCGCCGACCTTGATGGAGATGGTGTCGTTATCCCTGGTGCAGCGCATGTCGTGGGCCGGCGCGGCCGCCGACGCGGCGGACAGGATGGCGGTGAGCGCGAGCGCGGGAATAGCGGCGTTGCTCAGCATGGCGGTCCTTTCGTCTGGCGTCCGTTCCAGGGACTCGCATCAGTATACCGCGGCAGGGAGCACGAGCAAGGGGCGCGCTGCTGCGCTGCGCAGCGGCCTTCCCAGGCCTCCGCGTAGCCAGACCGTAAGCCGGGTGGCACGGCAGCCCGGAGGGGCGGCCGTGTTGGACCCCGGGGCCCCACGGCCGCGGCTGCGCCGCTGCCGTGCCACCCGCGCTAAACAGGTACGGCCTTCGCAGGCCTCCGCGCAAAGTGGCGGTGTAGGATTAGATAAGCGATTGAAGGTCCCGAAAGTCGCACAGACGTGCCATCGCGCGGTTCTCGGTGCGGATGCCGGCTTCCTGGACGGCGGCGATGGCGTTCAGGCCGGCTGCCACGATCAGCCCGGCGCGGCCGCGGTCCACCGGCACCTCGGCCAGGGGCCGGCTGGGTCGGCCGATGACCACGAGTCCGCCGAGGCCGGCCTCCTCCATCTGGCGGACCACCTTGTGGACGCCGGGCAGGGCGATGGCCGGCACTTCTCGGAAACTCGCGCCGATGATTCCCCTGCCGCTGGTGGCCGCAGACTGCACGCTGGTCATGCCGGCCTTGATGAAGATCTCGATCGGGTCGAGCGTCGTGCCGTCGTAGCGGATGATGTGCGTGAACCGGTACGGCTCGCCGTCCTGCATCTGGAGGAGGCCGCCGAACCTCGAAACGACCGGCACGCCTGCGGCGGCCAGCAGGCCGTTGAGGGTCAGGGCGCAGACGGTGCCGATGACGGCGTCGCCGTCGGAGGAGGGGGGGCCGGCGGCCACCGTGCCGCTTGGGTCGAGGATGCCGATCTGTCCCATTCCCAGGCGTGCCTTCAGGACGAGGGCGACGATGCGGCGGGCGTCTTCGAGGCGGTCCTTCGGCACCGTCGAGAGGTTCAGGACGACCGTGCCGCGCCGCCGCCGCGGGTTGAAGGTCATCTGGTACGCCAGTTCTTCGCCGCGCGCGTCGATGAAGCCGACCTTGCCGACGGCTCCGGCGGCGGCAAGTTCCTGGCGACCGCGTTCGGTCAACTTTCTTCCGCCGCGGCCGAGATTGACGGTCATGCCCTCAGCGTCCGTTATGGCCAGGTAGTTGCGGACCATGCGCTGCGCCAGGTCGATGCCCGAGGCGCGCAGGGCCCGGGCGATGCGGGTGCTTCCGGCGGGGCGGCCGGCCTCGTCGAGGACCCGCAGGATGGCGGCAATGATCGGTCGGCGATCTTTGGACATGGCAGGCTCCGGGGCAGCGTGGCGCACGGTCGCGCGGAGGGCAAGACCGCCCGCCGCGCCATGTGGTACAGGCAACCGGCTACGCGGACCGACACAAGTCTCTTAGAGTCCGTGCGCGGCGGGTCTCCGTACCCGCCGCGGATGTGTGCTCTGACGCGCGGTGGGTGCGGAGACCCACCGCGCAAAACTTACGTCAGGCCGGCTAGACCAGGCCTTGGGCCATCATCGCCCTGGCGACCTTGAGGAACCCGGCGATGTTGGCGCCGGCGACCAGGTCGCCCTTTTTGCCGTAGGTCTTGGCGGCCTCGACGCACTGGTCGTAGATGGCGTCCATGATGGTGTGGAGGCGCTGATCGACTTCGTCGAAGGTCCAACTGAGGCGCATGGAGTTCTGGCACATCTCCAGGGCGCTGGTGGCCACGCCGCCCGCGTTGGCGGCCTTCGCCGGGCCGAAACCGACGCCCGCATCCTGGAAGACCTTGACGGCTTCGGGCGTCGAAGGCATGTTGGCGCCTTCGCCGACGGCGATGCAGCCGGCGGCGGCGAGCGTCTTGGCGGCCGTCTCGTCGATCTCGTTCTGCGTGGCCGACGGCAACGCCACCTGGCACGGAACCGTCCAGATGCCCTGCCAGCCCTCGTGGTACTCGGCCGAGGGGTGCTCGGCGGCGTAGTCCTTGATGCGGCCGCGCTCCACTTCCTTGATCCGCTTGACGGTGTCGAGTTTGATGCCGTCGTTATCGACGACGTAGCCGCCCGAGTCGGACAGGGCGATGACGTTGCCGCCCAATTGCTGGACCTTCTCGCAGGCGTAGATGGCGACGTTGCCCGAGCCGGAGATGACGACGTCGAGTCCCTTCCAGTCCTTGCCCTTGTCGTGGAGGATGCGCGAGACGAAGTAGGTGAGGCCGTAGCCGGTGGCCTCGGTCCGGACGAGCGACCCGCCCCACTCGAGTCCCTTGCCGGTCAGGACGCCGGTGTAGGTGTTCGTGAGTTTGGCGTACTGTCCGAAGAGGAAGCCGATTTCGCGTCCGCCGACGCCGATGTCGCCGGCGGGGACGTCGGTGTCGGGGCCGATGTGGCGGAACAGTTCGCTCATGAACGATTGGCAGAAGCGCATGACTTCGGCGTCGCTCTTGCCTTTGGGGTTGAAGTCGCTGCCGCCCTTGGCGCCGCCGATCGGCGTCGTGGTCAGGGCGTTCTTGAAAACCTGCTCGAAGCCCAGGA
>DATKXP010000638.1:0-14894 GCA_035529015.1 Phycisphaerae bacterium
CGCACGGGCGGGCCTCGCGCATGCCTTGCGTGCCGGTCGCCTCCTGCTCGAAGCCAAGCGGCGTTGCGTGCACGGCGAATGGCGGACCTGGCTCGTGGAACACTTCGACGCCTCGGCAACGACGGCGCAGGTCTACATGCGCGTGGCAAAGCACTGGAAGGCGTTGAAGGGAAAAACACAGGCGACTGTGGATTTGACCCTGGAGGCAGCGCTGGCGGCCCTGACGAAGCCGAGGAAGGGCCGCATGAAGCCGAAGGACCCAGAGGCCCCAGAGGCCCCAGAGGACCAGGCGGACGACCTTGGCAACGGCACCTTCGCCGAGGCGTATCGAGCGTTTCGCCGCGAAGTTGCCAGAACAAAGAC
The DNA here is from genome assembly GCA_035529015.1 of Phycisphaerae bacterium. GTDB lineage: Bacteria > Planctomycetota > Phycisphaerae > FEN-1346 > FEN-1346 > JAUVZF01. Next base: position 364 of record DATKXP010000638.1, read on the forward strand.
GGACGGCTTCGAGCGCGTGTCTCGCAAGGCCGTGCAGCGTCACCTTCGCCTCCTGGCCATGATGGTCGGCGGGCGCATCGAGACCGCCACGCACGAGCGCACGGAGAACTGGCGGTTGGCCGAACTGGTTGAGCGGCTTGTCACGCTCGCGGACGTGCCCCCGAGCGAACTGGCGCTCGGGGACCTTCGGCAGACGGTCAAGGACATCGGCGACATCGTGCTCGGCCCCGAAGGCGACGGGCGCTATGAGGCGGCTTAGAGCACACGAGACAACCATGAGAGCGAAACAGAAGCAAGGCGGCGCACTGGCGGTAGACGAGGAATTTCGTGCCCTGATTCCGCCTCTCGCCGAGGGGGAGCGGGCACAACTCGAAGCGAACCTGAAAGCCGATGGCTGCATAAGCCCGGTTGTGACGTGGCGAGGCAGGAACACCATCTTGGACGGCCACAACCGCGTTGCGATATGCGAGCGGCTTGGCATCGGCTTCCGGGTGGTGCAGAAGGACTTCTCCGGCCGCGAGGCGGCGGCGGCCTGGGTGATTCGCACCCAAATCGGCCGCCGGAACTTGACTCGCTACCAGCGGGCGGAACTGGCGCTGAAGCTGAAGTCGCTGATCGCAGCTCCGCTGAAGGAACGGCAACGGGAAGGTGGGCGGAAGAAGGTTGTGCCGAAGTCAGCACAACCTTCCAAGACCCGCGACGAACTCGCCAAGGTCGCCGGCGTCGGGCATGACACGATCGCCAAGGTCGAGTACCTCGACAAGCACGCCGATGAGGATGTCAAGGGCAAGCTCCGTGCCGGCGAAGTGAGCGTTAATGCGGCCTACCGGGCGGTCCGCAAAGAGAAGCAGCGGGCGGAGAAGGCCGAGGCGAAGGCTGCTATCCCGGACGATTTGCCCGCCGCGACGGACCGATACGTGGTTCATCACGGAGACCTCGCTACCGTAGGCCAGCAAGTCGAAGCCGATTCCATCGACTGGATTATCACCGACCCGCCCTACCCGAAAAAGTACCTGCCCGTCTACGGCGAGCTTGGCAGTTTCGCGGCCCGCGTCCTGAAGCCCGGCGGCAGCCTCGTCTGCATGGCCGGCCAGTCCTTCCTACCAGAGGTGATGGCGCTGCTCTCGGAGCACCTGACGTACAACTGGTCGCTGGCCTACCTCACGCCCGGCGGGCAGGCCGTTCAAGTCTGGGAGCGGAGGGTCAACTGCTTCTTCAAACCACTGCTTTGGTTCGTGAAGGGCAAGTACACAGGCGAGTGGGTTGGCGATGTTTGCCGAAGCAACCCGAACGACAACGACAAGGAGCATCACCACTGGGGCCAGTCCGAAAGCGGCATGGCTGACATCATCGACCGCTTTACGTTCCCTGGAGAGACCATCTGTGACCCGTTCTGTGGCGGAGGCACGACCGGAGTGGTCGCCGTGCGGATGAACAGGCTATTCGTCGGAATCGACAAGGACGAGGAAGCGGTCGCTACAACGCTGCGGCGGCTGACGGAGGCCGTGCGTGCCTGAAGTCCGCCGGGAAAGGACGAATTGGCGGGACGAGCGTATCAGCAAGCGCCATCGGCAGCGCTGGGGCTGGGACTGTCCCGCCCTGGACCTGGACTTCCTGCTGTTGGAGTACGATCGCGGCAAGGCCGTGGCCCTGGTGGAGTACAAGAACGAGCAGGCCGCGACGGCTCATTCGACACACCCCTCCTACCGAGCGCTGATAGACCTGGGAAACCGGGCCGGCATTCCCGTCTTCGGCGTTCGCTATGCCGACGACTGGTCCTGGTGGCGCGTCACACCACTGAACGACATGGCCAAACGATGGGTGCCCCGGCAGGCGCGGATGACAGAACGTGAGTGGGTGACGTTGCTATACCGCATTCGTGGGTACGACGTGCCCGCTGCCCTGTTCGCCGACAAGGACGTGGTGATATGAAAGGCGCAGAGCACACCATGGTCGCCTTGTCGCCACCAGCCCGCGACGAAGCCTTTGTTGCTCGCCTCCTGGCGGCGGTGGAGTTGTACCGTTCGCTCGGCTGGTTTGTTGTCCCCGTGGAGCCGGGCAAGAAGAAGCCGCGAATCCGCTGGAAGGCCCGTCACAACAAGCACCTTTCCGACGAGGAAATCAGCGAGTGGTTCGGCAACGGCGAGAATGACCCGGGCGTTATCCTCGGCCGCAGTTCCAACGCGCTCGTTGCCCGCGACTTTGACACCGAAGACGCCTACGACACCTGGACAGCACAGCACATCGACTTGGCCACGACCTTGCCGACTGTGCGGACGGGAAGGGCGTTCCACGTCTACTTTCGCTCTGACTACCAGACGTTCCATCGACTCGACGAGACGGGCGAGTTTCGGACGGACGGCCATCTCTGCGTTCTCCCACCAGGCGAACATCGAAGCGGGCGACGATACGAGTGGATAATCGAGCCTTCGCCCGAAAGCCTCCGCTGGATTCCCGCCCGCGACGTTCGCCGCCTCGGCTTCCTGGACGGCGAAGGCCAAGACCATCCCAACGAGACCGCCGATCCCCGTTTACATAGGAGGACAGAGAAGAAGAAACCTCCTGTGGCCTCCTATGTCAACTCCGGCCGCAATCGCCCGCCGGCGCCGGTGTGTGCGGGGAGGGGGAAACCGTCTTCCTATGTCAACTGGCGGGATTTGTGTGAGGAGGACGCCGAGACTGTCCGGGCGGCTGTTCAGCAGACCGTCGCCGTCGTCGTGGGCGAGCGGCATTACCAGGTGTTCCAGTTCGCGAGGAAGCTCCGGGGAATCGGGGCGCTTGCCGGCCGCAATCCGCGAGAGCTGGAGTTGTTCGTGCGCGCGTGGTTCGAGCGGTCGCTGCCACACATCGGCACGACGGATTGGGAAACGACTTGGGTCGATTTCCTTCAAGCATGGCCGCGCGTGAAGCGGCCAGGAAACGAGGACTTCATGGATGACATCATGCGACGGGCGAAAGCTCGTCCGTTCGAGGGGTACGAGGACGAGGCGACCAACATGCTGGCGGGCGTCTGCCGAGAGCTGCAAGAGGTCGCCGGCGACGAGCCCTTCTACCTCGCGTTGCGGACGGCAGGGCGGCTCCTGGGGCAATCTCACCAGTGGGTGAGCGGCCGGTTATGGCTGTTCCGGGACGACGGACTCCTGGAGCGTGTCCAGACGGGGACGGCGCGAGGCCGCAGGGCGTCCCGGTATCGCTGGCTTGGCCCTCAGGGCCGGGGGGCGGCCCGATGACAGCCCCGGCGTACACGCTGCTCAGCAGGTGCGTCCGGTGTGGCCGCCCGCGCGGCGAGGACGATGTGGCCTGCGAATTCGAGCTTGGGGAAAGGCCACTCATATTCCTCATCTGCCGGGCCTGCTACTGCCAGGCTGGCGCCGCCGAGCAGGCGGAGGCGGCGTTGAGGAAGATGCTGAGGGAGCGGGTGGTGACGGGCTGATGGCCGGATCGCTAGAACAACCCGATGGGCGGGCCCGATACGCATGGCCGCCGATGTTCCTGGACTTGAGCGGCCTTGCCCACGAGCTACAAACCTCGCCCCGGCAGATTCGGCGGCTCTTGTCGGCGGGCAAGTTGCCGGCGGCCGACACGAACTTGACGGGCTCCTTGAAGGGTCGGCGTTGGCGACGAGACCGGGTTCTCGCGCATATCGAGGCGCGCGGGTCGGTCCTCGGCGGTGACTGAGAAGGTCTTGCAAAGGCAGGCGGGCGGTGGTAGACGAAACGCAACCACAGGATGACCAACCATGGCCTCGGCATTCAAGCCAACGTACCTGAAACCGATTCCGGCCGGGGCGATCCCTTGCCGGCTCAAGGGGAAGCCCGCTGTGCGATACACCGACGAGCGGGGCCGGAAGCACGTTCGCCCGGTGCGCATCACGCGCAACGGCGAGCGGCGAATGGTCTGCGAACAGTCTCGATGGTGGATGCGATATCGTCTACCGGACGGCACGGAGCGGCGGGAGAAGGGGTATCAGGATCGGACGGCTACGGAGCAAGAGGCGACGCGCCGCGAACGGTTGGCGCAGCAAGCGGCTGCTGGCCTCCGCGTGGTGAGCGAGGAACACCTGTCGGCCCCCTTGGCCGCCCATCGGGAAGCCTTCATCGACAACCTGAAGCGCAAGGGCCGGAGCTTCGACTACTACAACCCGACGAACACCCGCCTGAAGCGCGCCTTTGCGGCCTGCGAGTGGAGGACGTTGCGGGACATCGACCCCGACGACTTGGAGGGCTACCTTTCCGACTTGTTGGACGAAGGGCTTGCCCCCAAGACGGCAAATGACTACCTGGCGGCCGTGAAGGGCTTCGCCGGATGGTGCGTGAAGACCCATCGACTGGCCGGAAACCCGCTTGCGGGAGTGGACCCCATCAACCGCGAGCGCGACGAGAACGACAAAGCGGCGTTGACCCACGAGCAGGCCGAGCGGCTGCTGGCCGAGGCCCGGAATCACCGGCTGCTCTACTTCGTGGCTTTGCGAACGGGGCTGCGGCGGAGCGAGTTGAAGCAGCTCCAATGGGGGGATGTTGACCTCGACGCCATCCAGCCTCACGTTAAGCTCCGGGCCGAGACGACGAAGGCCAGGCGGGCGGACACATTGCCTCTCAAGGCGGACGTGGCCGAGGCGCTCCGAAAGGCGAAGCCGCCCGACGCGGGGCCTCTGGACCGCGTATTCGCCTCGACGCCGAAGATGTGGACGTTCCGCGATGCGCTGGACCGGGCGGGCATCCCACACGAAGACGAGCGGGGCAAGAAGGTGGTGTTCCACAGCCTGCGCGTGACGTATGGGACGTGGCTTGCGCAAGCGGGGACGGCACCGCGCGTTCACATGGAACTGATGCGGCACAGCGACGTGCGGCTGACCATGACGTTCTACACCGATCCCCGGTTGCTCGACACGGCCGGCGCGGTGGCAGGCTTGCCCGACTTGGGCACCGGGGACGAGGCGGGTGTTGCCGAGGCGAGGAAGAACGGCACGGATGACCTGCCCCCACGTCCGGACCCCGGAAGAGTATTGCGCAAAAGAGCGTCCGCGAGTGTCCGCAACGGGCCGCAATGGGCCGGAAACAGTGGTGGGAACACGCAAAAACCCCCGAAAAACAGGGGTTTTGGACTGAGGGAGCTGGGACTCGAACCCAGAACCTACGATCCAGAAGGGGCAGACACGGAAGGGCTTAGCGATTCAGCAAACGCGAGTATTGCGCAGAAGTGCGAAAACGAGGGCGATTCTCGGGCAAATCCAGCCGTCTCAGACCTTGCGGTGCAACTCCGCGCACTGAGCCCTGAAGAGCGCCAAGCTCTGCTGGCAATGCTCCAGGTGCCAGCCGATAGCCGCAAAGCAGATCCCCAGGAGTGCCATCGCAAGTGTAGTGCTCGCGGATGATGGCCCCGGCTGGGGCGGAGATCCTCATGGAACGAGACCGCAAGATGGTGTTGGAGTTTCCTAGTCCCGCCAGCAACGGGGCTACGTGGTGGCAGATATGGCGCGGCAGGGCCGCAAGGTGTATCGGGCTGATCCTGAACGGCCTCGGATGCGCTGGCAAGGTCAGGCCGATAAGCATTGACGATCCTCTGACCGGCACGCATTTGGAACTCAGGGTTGGCAGCACCTTCACCGTGATCGCCGTCAATGGGCGAGACTACTACTTCAGGCGGCTCGATGGCGTCTATGACGGAGCCGGCATGGGATGCGGACGGAGTTAGCCAACCTTCTGGTTGCACGCTGGCCCCAGTTCGAGGATCAGCGATTTCTCCTCGCTGTCCATGTCATCGGTGACCATGGTTACGAAGTGGCTCGGTGCATAGCGAGCGATGCATGGATTGTCCCCGTTGAGATGGGCCAAGAGCCGGTCTCTAATGTCGCCCTTGCCGATGTAGATCCATGTGTCCGTCCTGGACAACCCGTAGCATCCTTTCTGGCCCGGTGATAGATTCTCAACATTGGCACGTGTGAAGGCTTTCGGCGTTTGGCTCGGGAACGGCATGGGTTGTCTCCTTCATGGCGGTCGTGATAGTATGGAAGCTTCTTCGGCGACAATCGCCCGGCCAGACCCGGCGCCAACACGCACGCGATCCAAACAGGCAGTCGTCTCATGGCATATCCCCTTGCTTGTAGGTGTCGGGCGATCCTATCCAGCCCGATAGGGTGGCGTCAAGGTCTTGCTCGCCCGCACTTCGGCAAGAAGCTCACCGAGCAACGCGGCGTCTTCTGCGCCTCAGCACGGCTACCGCGCCGAAGGCCAGCAGGGCCAGCGTGCCGGGCTCCGGGACCGCCAGGATGGTGGCCCCGGTGTCGTTATGCGTGATGGTCATAACCCAAGGCGTCCCATCGAGCCACTCCCCGTCCAGGATGCCCGTGCCCAACACCTGCTCGCCATCGAGGGAAAGACCGGTGCCGAGGTGGAAATCTCGTGCGTCCAGGGTGATGCTTGCCCCGACCTCGGCGTAGAGTTCGCTAACGGCCCCGCCGGAGATATTCACGTTGCTGGACTTGTCGGCGTAGAGGGAGTCGATGGACCCTCCGGAGATGTCCGCAGTGCCACGGGCATTGAACTCGCCCACCGACCCAGCAGACATGGCTACTTCGCCGAACTCAAAGGCACAGATTCCATGTACCGACCCGCCGGAGATGTCCAGGGTGCTTGTGTCATGGGCGTAGAGCCAGTCCACCGACCCGCCGGTGACGTTTACTATGCCCCAGTTGACGGCGGCGACGGTCGCCAGCACCCCGCCGGAGATGCAAACGGCGCTCGTGTCATAAGCGTGGATTTGCTCGACCGACCCGCCGGAGATATTCACCGTGCTGGAGTTGTAGGCGTAGAACAACTCGCTCACCGAGCCGCTGGAGATATCTACGGCGCTGGCGTCAAAGGCATAGAGCCAACCCACCGATGCGCCGGAGATATCCACGGTGCTGGAGTTGTTGGCATAGAGATCGGCCACCGATCCGTAGGAAATGTTTACGGCGCTGGAGTCGAGCGCATAGAGGTAGCCCACCGATCCGTAGGAGATGTTTACGGCGCTGGAGTCAAAGGCATAGAGCCAAGCCACCGACGCGACGGAGATATCCACAGCGCTGGAGTCGAAGGCGTAGAGCCAGCCGATCCGACCGCTGAGACGGACGCGGCTGCGATCCCACAGGTGCCCGTACTCATGGCATGGGTCGTATCGGGTGACCACCAATTGCTCATCGCCGTACAGGATGAAGTCGGCTCGCCCCACCCCGCCCACGGCCAGCAGAATCGCCACCAGCCCCGCCACAACCATCTTCCTCGCCTTCATCGCTCTGCCCTTTCCGAGAATTGTCCGCAGACCTTCGACCACGAGCACGGTTAAGCGGAACGAATCCTCCGAAGGCGGGAACGTAGAGCGATGCCCTCCCCGCGTACATCATACCACGGCGGGAGGTCCTGTCAAGCCGGGAATTCGCCTTTCATGCAGATATTCGGCGGAGGGCTGTGACGGCCCAGCTCCCGCGCCGAAAGCCTTCGACATATCGACGATTCGTGAGACAGTGGGAATAGAGAGTCAGGATGATTCTCACGGACCGCGAAGATGAACGGCGAACACTACACTTCCGAACCAATCCGCCCAACACAACCTTTCGCGGTCTCCGTGTGCACGGACCACAAAGTCCCCCGTCGGGAATCTCGCCGTTCCCGGCGGGGGCAATCTTGTCTTGACACCGCGCGCAGGCGAGCGCGACGCGGCGAATTGAGGTAGACACGATGACTGACTTCTGGACACAATACGAGAGTTCGCGCAGCGGGCGGAAACGCGGGACTGCCAAGCGGTTCTATGGGGAGCGCGTGTGTTCGATACTGAATGCGGACGTGGACAACCTGGCCTCGAACTACGACCCGGCCCTGGGCGCTTCGGGTACGTGGCCGGGCGCAAGCGGCACATTCGCGGCGGAGTTGAACGAGTTTCGTCTTGAACCCGACACGGCGGGCCGCAAGAAGCTGACCCTCATCTATCGGGAACCGACCCCGGAAGAGGCCCTGACACCCGGCCGGGCAATTCTGTATGCGAGGCGCGCCGGCGGTACCCAGCGCCTCCGGCGGGAGTGGGCGGGTCTGCCGGGCGCCTTGAATCGCGTCATCGAAGGCCCGGTGGATGACAAGCCGTTACAGAAGTGGGTAGTTGCCGAGGGCGGGAATACGACACTCGTTCCCGGCAGCGAGTTGCGGGTTCGCACTGTGGCGGAGAGTGCGGCATTGCCGGTGATGTGGGGACTCATCGGAAAGTACAACGAGAGCGAACTCCCAAACTTCATGCACGCGCCCGCCAGGGTATTGCGATTTGCCGGCGTCGAAATCACGGGAATGCTCATCGGCCGCCAGTATTGGATGCTGGATTACCTATTCGACTACGACCCGAACGGGTGGGACAAGAAATGCAAGTCACAGAAGTTCAAGAGGGTGGTCGTCCAGACGGCGGCGACGGTTGACGAAGACGGCGCGGTCGTGGTGAACGGCGTAGCCCACGGTGCGATGGGTTGGGTTAAGGAGGGCGTCCCGGAGGACCGCGATGTATCGCGCGGCCCCGGCAACTTCAGTTACCTGAATGGCATGTTAGCGTGGTACAGACAATGACCTTTGACTCGAACAGCGTGGACTCCCAAGGCGTTGGAGACAGTCTGCGCGAATTGGCCGACCATCAGGACCAGATTGTGCAGCTTGCCGCCGATGTGGACGCCGGGCAGGCGCCGGAGATGGAGGCGCCGGAGGTAGACTTGCCTCAGCCCGTCGAGGTCTCCCTGCCCGAAGGCGCCGACCCGCAGATGCAGGCCGCGTTCGACAAGCTCGTCTCCAGCGTAAACCAGACCATCGAGGCCGTGAAGCAGACGGCGGGCGAGAGCGCCCTCAAGGGCATTCAGGAGGTACTCAGGCAACAGCACGAGCAGATAGCCGGGCTGGCGGCGTTCGTGACCGCGCGGCAGGAACTTCCACCGCCCCGAATGCCGGAGGGCGACTTCGGCCTGTCTGCGGGCATGGCGGCGATTGACTCGGAACTGCAAGCCATTCGCCCCGGGCATCTCAGCGGCGACGGCATCGAGATAATCCACGGCGGCGGCGCGATTGGATTGGGCGTAAGCGAAGACCCATTCGCGGACGACGGAGGACTCATCACGCCCGCAGTCCGGTGGGCGAAGGTCAAGGAGGACTGGACAGACGCAGCCGACAATGAGGTCTACGCCTATCCCTGTTCTAATTCATCGGGGGCCAACGTAAACACCGACATCACACTGACGCTGTATGCCACGATGGCAGACCGGGATTATGTGGATTACGTCTACGCCAAAGAGGACGACATCGTTGCCTACTTGCCGTACGAGGTGAGTGGTGTGACGTACGGCATACTCGTGAACGTCACCCACGGCGGGCGGTACACCAATCCGCAGACATTACCGTGGAACGCCACGGACCGAGGCCCCCTGGGCGACACGTGGACACGGGACAGCGACACAACGTACTTCGGTTTGCTGAAGACGGTGACAACGCGCGTCATTGCGGCCGTTAATGGAACAATTATGACGTTGTTTGGGTACAGGCGGATTGAGTACTACGACCACGCGGGACAACTGAAGTTTGTAACGCCGGAGTATGAATACGTCATCCTGGCAATACCATGTCATGTCGGGGCATGAGGGCAAATATGATGTTTGGTGCTGGAACGCAGGGCGCGGCGGACATTGTGGTGGCCGTCTGGTCGCGTGAACGCATCCACGACGCCGGCCAGTGGACTCCCTGGCGGGAATGGATTGCTGCACAGGAAGCGAAGTGTGATTTCGTGTGGGCCTGGGAGTGCGAGGCAGGCGTCTCCAAGGGCGGGAAGCAGTGGCCGTCACGGCGCGAATGGCTGGCCGAGCAGCAGAGCACGCCGGGGCATTCCGCAGGCCGGCGCGTCTACTGCCTCATCGTTCCTGGCCTTCGGCATGACGACCTCGCGCAGCAGCTCGCCGGGGCGCCTCAATTCCGGGAGTTGACCGACAGACAGCGACGTTTCGTGTGCCACTACGTTTTCACCTGCCAAGGCAACGGAGCCGAGGCGGCACGACAGGCGGGCTACTCCTCGAAAAACGCCCGGCAGAGCGCCGACCAGGCCCGCAAGTCTCCCTGTGTCCAGGCGGCGATAGCTTGCCTGTCGAAGCTTCGCACCGTCGAAGACATCCGGGCATTCCTCAAACACCGGGAGACCGAGAGAAAGGAATCTCGATGAAGACCACAGCGCCGATACATAGCGCCGCGGCCAAGGCGAAGCGGGCGGCTTCGGCGGCCCTGGCGAAGGACCCGGCCGCCCTGCTGGAGGCTTCTGCTGTTCCCGCCGTCGGCGACGACCGAGAGAAGATTCGGTCCCGACTGGAGCAGATGCCCGAAAGCATGCGCCGAAACTACCTGGACGCCATGAGTGAGAACAACCGCCCGGCTGCGGTCAAGGCATTTTGCCATTTGTGCGTCGGCTGGGTGCGGGGGGAAGTGGGCCTCTGCACGGATCCAGCCTGTCCACTACACCCGTACCGTCCCGAGCGGCCGTAGTCGGTGAAATAGACGGGCTACGGGCCGTAGAATCGACACAGGGTCGGAAATCGACTCGTGGGCCGTCCGGAGCGGAAAAGGGATTCCTCGGCCTCCTGGGGGCCTTCCTGTAGCGGGCGCTGGCGACGGTCCGCGAGACTCGGTTGCACCGGGAGAAGTACCCGTAGTTTGCGCTAGCCTTATCCCATCGACGGATCGCGTCGGGGGAACGCCGCCCGCGTTGCCGAACTGGCCCGGCTTCCGCTGATTCCCAGACCGGCGACCTCCTGAAATCGAAGAAGATTCCGAAGGCCAAGGTCGCCACGAGCCCCGCAGGACGCCGAGGATGCTCCGTACGGCACGTACGAGACACAGAGGCCCACGCCCCCCTCGGGGAGACCGTCGCCCCTGGCGGCGTCTATGGACGGCAACGGGGGTGGATGATGTGCGGGCGCAGGCATAGACAGAGCCTCACGTCTCGCCGCCGACTTGACCAGTGACCAGGGCGGTGTGATTGCCGGTTTCAACTTGCTCGCGCGCGGAATGTCCATAACCACAATTTTCCTGTGTTCCGGCGAACGGTTGCGCGACAGATGACTACGGATTCGGCGCTCTTTTTGTGCATCGGCCAGCGCGGGTAAGTGTACTCGACACTGAGGGTTCGGGCCGAAGGAGGCGGCGAGGGCGGCTGCGGCCGATGCTAAAAAAGGCTAACTCCTGGCGCATTTCAAAATGGTCCACGCGCATCGCTCACGTCGCACCCTAAGAAAACCTATGATTTGGCGCCTGGGTTGAGCCACACAGGCCAACTATGGCAAGCTCTCCGTCTGGCCATCGTTCGGAGGACAAGCCGTGGCGGGGCGGTCGGTTCGGGTAGGGACCGTTCCCGCAAATTGCGGGAACATACCGGAAGGACCTCAGCCCCACCGAGGCCGTGGCCCTGGGCAAGGCACTGGAGCCGCTCGTCGAGGCGCCGCTGAAGGAGAGGCAACGAGAGCACGGAGGCACGGCACCCGGCAGACCCAAGAACACTTGTGGCAATTTGCCACAAGTGAACGCCAAGTCCCGTGACCAGATTGCCGCCGCCGTCGGCATGAAGCCGCGCACCTACGAGAAGGCCAAGGCCGACCCCGGGTATTCACAAGAAAATCACATAAAAATGCTGAATAGCCCCTTGTCCCGACCGAAATCAGGTCTATACTTCATTGAACGGACCCTGAAAACGCTTGAACAAAGGGCCTGCTATGACTCCGATAGACAGAAAGAAGTACATGGACGCCCGAGAAGTGAGGCAACTTCGCACATTCGCGGAGCACCGGGCGCTGAAGGACCTCCAGGCCGGGCGGGTGATGGGCGTGGTAGCCTGGGCCGTCGTGGACACCGCGTTGGGAACGGGCCTGCGTGTCAGTGAACTCGCGGCGCTGAAGGTCGGGGACTTCGACCCAAGGCGGGGAGCCTTGACGGTCGTGCGGCTGAAGCGGAAGAAGCGGACGCGCGAGACCCTTGCCCTCGGTCGCGAACTCGTTCAGCACTTGGCGGACTTCATCGCGTGGAAGTCGGACGCGGACCAGCCAACCGGCCGGGCCGACGAATTGTTCGTGGGCAAGCGGGGACCCTTGACCGCACAAGGGCTCGCGCAGTTGTGGAAGTCCTCTATCAGGCGGGCCGGGCTCCCGCGCGAACTGTCCATCCATTGCGCCCGGCACACCATGGCCGTCCACTTGCTGCGGAAGACGAAGAATCTCCGCCAGGTGCAGCGGCAACTCGGCCACGCCAGCCCAGCCACGACTGCGAACCTATACGCCGCCGTGCCCTTTGAGGACATGCAGGCCGGCGTCAATGGGCTGTACGGCGAGACCGAATCCGAGGAGAACGACGGGCGCGATGGTCGCGCCTGAATCGAGAGTGCCCCCGGCGGCGGCAAAAACGCCCCGGGGGCTGGGCACCGTCTCAGCAAAGGAGACAGCACCATGCGGAACATCGACACGACGACAGGCTCGGGACAAGCGGAAGTTGACACCAGCGGGGCCGAGAAGGCGGCCCAAGCGAAGCACGACACGCCCGAGGCCGTCATGGGCAGGCTGTTCGGGCTGTTGACGGTCGACGGCAAGGCCGAGACGTTGGACTTCGCCAAGTCCATCGTGCCCATCGACGGCGACTTTATCCCGCCGAGCATCCCGGCGCTGATTCGCCAGGGCGCCCCGATGTCGGCGCGTCGGCTGACGTTGGCCGACGTGATTGACTGCTGCATGGCGATGGACGCCCGCCACCTCGGCGAACTGGCCGACAAGGCGTCGGACCTCGTGCGCTCGGAAGGCAAACGGCCGCCCCTGCCCATGCCGGGCGAGGACACAGGCGCCGTGCTGGACGGCGACGTGACGATCCTCGCGGATCTGAGGCAGCGCGTCGGCGAGGCCATCCAGCGAACGGAACTCCGCTGGGCGACCGGCTGGCAGGCAAAGGCCGCTGAGACCATGCGGGCCGCCTACGAAGGGCTGCTCGCCGTGGAAGACGAGGCCCTGAACCCCGTGCGAGTAAGCAAGAACTCGCCCATGCCCGAGCCCGGCGAGCAGACGTTCACGCCGGCGATCATCCGCGCGATGGAGAAGTTGAGCCCTGGCGGCAAGGCGGCGATTCTGTACTCGGCCATGACGGAACAGCAGGGAACGTGCCTCCCGCAGTCTACGAAGGACACGGCCGAGCAGTTCGGCGAGCACTTGAAAGACCTCGACGACCCCAAGCGCGACGCGGTTCTTCTCAGGGCGCTGACGGACATCATCGAGGCCGGGGCGGCGGCGGCATAGAGGCCGAGCCCGTTGCGCGGTATCATGGAACGAACGAACCCAGACAGACGAGAAAGAGAACGAGACCATGGGAAAGCAAAAGAGCAAGGCAAACGCCCGCAACAGGCCGAAGCGGGAATTCGACACGACGATGATTGGCGACTTCCTTGAGCTGCTGTGCTGGGAATTGCGAATCCGTGTCTTCGAGAACCAGCAGGCCTTCGAGAAGAAGGGCACCATCACCAACCCTGAACTCGGCGAGCAGATCGTTCACTACTACCGGAAATACCATTGCGCCGGCCTCCTGCCGGCGACCTACCTTCAAGACGACACCGAGGGCAAGGCCGGCGAGGAGGCCATGCGGCAGGCGTCGGCGCGCCTCGCCAAGCTCCAGATTGAGAAGGCACAGGCCGCCCTGGACGCGCTGGACGTTCTCCAAGAGTACCTTGAGGCGGCTTTCAGCGAACTCCAGCATCCCGACAAGCTGAGTGTCACAGTCTATTTCCTGTCCGGCATTCAGCAACTCATGGCCGAGGACGGCGACGCCACGGCATAGACGGCACCACGCGGAATCGAGCGGCCGGGCAGAGCAATCTGCCCGGCCGCTTCTTTGCGCGCTGTGCGGAGGCAAAGTAGCCTTCGACATAGACGCCAAGCGCGGGACAGTAGGAATATGGACCATGAGGCTACATCCCGGCGAGTCGATGGACGCGAGCCCAGCACGTCACCCCGCCTTTACGACTCCATTGCTCGCGTCTCACACGACGCCGGGTATTGCCCCTGGCGGTCCACCAGGGGCACTTTGCAGACAATCGGCTCACAGGCCGCTGAGATAGACGATGCACGACGAAAGCAAGTTGCAGGCGGGCGACGAACTGACGGGGAGCCGGGGAATGTCCACCCCGGCCCCCGCTGGGATCCTGGACTCGCCTTGATGCAGTAGCAAATGGACCCGGCGGGCGCCGGACACGCCCGCCAGAAGAGAGACATGAGCAATGGACCAGACCAGAACCCCCGCAGCACGGACCGCCGCCACACCCACCACCCTCCTCGACCTCGCCAAGCGAATCAACGATGAGCACCGCCTATGCACCCGATACGCACGGGCGGGCCTCGCGCATGCCTTGCGTGCCGGTCGCCTCCTGCTCGAAGCCAAGCGGCGTTGCGTGCACGGCGAATGGCGGACCTGGCTCGTGGAACACTTCGACGCCTCGGCAACGACGGCGCAGGTCTACATGCG
>DATKXP010000639.1:0-11896 GCA_035529015.1 Phycisphaerae bacterium
AGCGCACGTCGCCCGTCGAGATTTCGGTCACAAGCAGGCCGGCCAGGCCTTCGGCGACCGAGTCGGTCCAGGCGGCGTCGTCGTACCCCAGGGCGGCCCACGCCTGGGCATCCTCGCCGAGGGTCGGCACGTGGTACGAGATTTCGGCGTCGGCGGTCACGAGAACCTGCTGCTCATAGCCGTCGTCGAAGTCGGTGCTGTCGAAGGCCCACTCGCCGTCGGGCCGCGGGTCCCAGTCGGCCAGGGCGCCGTTGACCGTGATGGAGCGGGTGGTGCCGTCGGCCGTGCCGCTGAGGGTCCACGAATCGGACGTGGTGTAAGGATAGCCGTCCTGAGTGGGCAGCGGGCTGCTGATCGAGAAGCCGGGCATGGGGATCTGGTCGAGGATGGCGTCGATAGAATGGATTCGGTCCTGGACGAAATCCTGCATGTCCTGGATCACGTTGTCGGGTACCCAGCCGCCGAGGATCTCCTCGATCATCGGGTTGAAGTTCTCGGGCGCAAAGACCGTATCAATAAGGTCGAGGTACTGGGCGTAGTAGCGCGGCACGATGTCGGGATGGTCCAGTAAGTCTTCGAGGCCAACGACGCCGTCGTAGATGAAGATGCTTCGGTCGAGGTCGGGGGCGGTGCCGCCCTCGCCGAGAAGGGTGTCGAGGTCGTGCGGCACGAGCAGGAACCGCGGGTCCACGACGCCCTGATACATGGCGTAGTCGTCGCCGCGTCCGCTCGTCAGGCCGCCCTCGCGGTTCCCGATGAGGGCATCGACGGCCATGAACCGCAGCCACTGGTCGATGTTGACGTAGGCGCCGACGTCCTCGACGAACGTCTCGGTGGGGGCGAAGTTCAACTGGTAAATCATGTTGATCAGGCCGTCCCACTCGTCCTGGGCGGCGTTCGTCTGCTTCAGGTACGTGTCGCGGTACTCGTCGGCGTCCCATGTTTCCCACTGCAACTCGGCCCCCACCGTACGGTCCAGGTCGGTCAATCGCCACACGTCGCCCGCCGAATCGTCCGGGTACCAGTGCTCGGCCCAGTCCGAGTCGAGCACCTCGACGGCCACATACGCGCCGTACATAAGACTGCCCGTCTGGGCCCGGTCCACGCCGTTGACGCGGACCTCGACGCCCCTGGCGGAGGCGGCCGGCAGCCCGGCCGCACGCCACACCGCGCTGCCCATGACCTGCACCCAACCGTACCGGTGGTTGATGTTCAGCGCCGTGACGCCCTTCCACGGCGTATCGTGCGGGAAGTTGACGCGGTGATTGTAGGGCGGGTCATTGCGGGTGCCGGCCCCGCGGTTGCGGATGCCCACCTGGTACCGCACCCGGGTATCGACCGCATCGACCGAGATGAACGTGCCGTTCATCTGAGCGTTGGAGTTGTCGTCGCCGCCGCAGATATCGTTGATCAGTTCGTCGCGCTCGGCGTCGGTCATGATCAGCCGATAGATGGGCATGCTGCCGGGGACCCACTCGGCGTAAGGATCGTGGGAGTTGTCCACCTGGAACAGGGCGTTGGCCACCTGGCCGTGCCCCGGCACGGGGCCGGGCCAGGTGCGTGCGCGGGCGCCCGAGTCGAGGGCCTCGACGTAGAATTCGACGATCGCCAGGTCGGTCGTCAGCGGCCCGATGGTGGCGCCGTAGACGCCGTCGCCGGGAGCGCCGTCGCCGTGCTGGCCGTCGTCGAACATCTCGTGGACGGTAAACTGGGTCTCGACCACGTCCACGCGGGTATACAGCCGCACGGTCAGGCCGGTGGTCAGTTCATCCACGACACGAGCCGTAATCGTAACGGGGTCGGAGGTGGACGGAATGACCGGGAAGTGTTCCATGTCGAGGATAATGGGGGCGATGTTGTCGGAGGCGACGGAGTTGGCTTCGCCGGGCGTGCCGCCGTCGGTGAGGCTCGCCGCCCAGTTCTGCCCGTACTCGTTCGAGAGGGCGGGGTTGATGAGTTCGAGCGACTTGCCGCCGCCGTCGTGATCCTCGGCCCAGGCCCATCCGGTGTGATTGTGGTCCAGGGGCCCCTCGATGCGGACGGACCAGTCGCCCTCGTCGGCGTAGGCGACGAGGTCGATGCGCGTGCCGGCGGCGTCCTCGAGTTCAACGTCTTCGCCGGAGTTCGAGAGCCGCCCGTCCCAGCCTTCGGGGCCGCCGATGAGGTTGCCGGCGAACTCGGCATACTCGGCCAGAAAGGCCGCCGTGTCGGCCGCCACGACGAGGTAATCGCCGCCGGCCAGGGTCACGTCGGGGAAGGTGTAGTTGACGCCACGGTTCAGGCACCAGCCGCTCAGGCTGACGGGATCGGCACCGGTGTTGAGCAGTTCCACGTACTCAAGGCCAAGGGGTTCGGGCAGGCCCGCTGCGTGGTACATGATCTCGTTGATGGTGATGTCGCTGGCGTCGAGCAGAAGGCGCGGCTCCATGGGCTCGAACACGGGACTGCCGGCATGGGCGGTGCTACGAGAATTACACTTGCGGCTCCGGGTCATAGTCTCACGTTCATCCAGTTTCTGCATCCCCCTCGGGTCGGGTTCTTCCTACGTGCCCAGCGGCACGTCCAAGGCTGCGCCGGCGAGGAGGTCGGCAAACCCGGCTACCGTTTCCGTGGCAGGGTCGGCGTCAGGTTCAGGGTTGGCGGTCGGCGACCAGGCGGCAGAGGTCGGTGCAACGTCCTCCGCATCGAGCGTCAGCGCTGCGTCAAAAGCGTCGGCGGAGGCGCTCAGCAGTGGCGACGTGCCGGACGCCGGATCGAGCGTCATCGGATCGTCGCTCGCAGCGGACGGCTGGAAGCCGGCGTCGCGGGCCACGTCTGCCAGCAGGGCCGTCTCAGGCGGTGCGGTCAGGTCCGGCGGATCGGCCGCGTCCGCCGCCAGGGCCGTCAGTGGCTGCGATACGGCGGCGACCGAGGCGGCCTGCTCGGCCAGGCCCCCCGTCCGCAACAGCCAGGCGACGTCGATGCGGTCGTAGTCGTTGGAGTCGATGATGCCGTCGTAGGTGAAGTCGCCCACGGCCCAACGGAAGCCGCCGCCGGGCACGATCCCCTGCCGGGTCCACAGAACCCAGGCCGTGTCGATCAGGTCGTAATCGTTCGAGTCGATGATGCCGTCGAGGTTGGCGTCGCCGTACCAGGTGTGCGTCACCAGCACCGACTCGGCGGGGATCGGCACGCCGTCCAGTTCGGTCAGGCCTCCGACCGCGCGGTGCGGGTCGTTGTTGTCGATGACGCCCACCGCCGTCAACCTCTGCGGATGGGCAGCGGCCTCGCTCGACGTCAGGCCGGTGCCGTCCCACGCGCCCTCGCCGCGACCCGAGGCGACCCACGCCAACACCTGGGCCAGCGGACTCGCGCCGCCCGTGTAATCGATGACCACCGTGTAGTCCGCGATGTCGAGCGTCGCCCCAGCCGCCAGGTCCAGGGCCTGCGTAACGAGTACGGCCGTACCGCTGGCGGCGAGGCGGACGGTGCCGGCCTCGACGGTGAAGCCCGCCAGGTTCCGGGCGTCGGCCATCACCAGCGTCCCGCCGCCGTCCTTCGTGAGCGACAAGCCGGCCCCGTCGAGCATTCCGACGGCTTCGAGCGTATCGCCGCCTTCGACGGTCCACACCGACGGCGCCGCCAGCACAACGTTGGGCTCGACCGAATTCGTACCAACGCTGTCGATGCCGTCGGGTCCGACGATCAGCGTATGCCCGGCGCCGCCGAGGGTCCATCCGGTGGTCGTGAAATCCAGGCCCTTGACGGCCTGGTTCGCGTACAGAACAGGCTGGTAGGGCGCGGGGTCGGCAAAGACGGCCGTCGTATCGAGGCCCGGCACGACCCCCGCGGACCAATTGTCCGGATTCTCCCAGCGATCGTCGGCCACGCCGAGCCAGAGTTCGGAGTCGGGCGGCCCGGGTTCGTCGTTGTCGGCGATGGTCACGGTGGCATTTCGCGTCACGACGCCGTACGTCGGGTGCCCTGTCAGCGTCAGGACGAGGGTTTCGAGCGGCTCATCGTCAGGGTCGTCAACCGGCGTAACGGGGATGGCCACCGAGGAGAGCCCGGCGGGGATGTCCACCTGGCCGGTCAGCGTCTCGGCGTAGTCGCCGCCGTCGGCCGTGCCGCCAAGGGTGTAGTAGACCGTCAGGGCATCCTCGATGGGCCCCACTCGGTAAATCGTAAACTCGGCGGGATCGGGTCCCTCCTCGGCCGCAGAGGCGTCGGTGGCCCCGACGCTGATGGAGACCTCGGGCGGGAACGGGTCGTTGTCGTTGATCCAGACGACCTTCACGGAGCTGCCGGCCAGGTAGCCCGGCCCGTTGATGAGCCTCAGGATGACGGTCTCCCTGTCCTCCTGCTCGCCGTCGTCGATGGGCGTCACGACGAGAAAGGTATCGGCCTCCCCTGCCGGAATCAGGATCTGGCCGGTCAGAGGCAGGTAATCCGCCGCCGATGCCGTGCCCTCGACATCGTAGTAGACCATGAGGTCGCCGGTCTTGTCGCCATTGCGGTAGACCTGGATGGTCCCCGTGTCGGGGCCCTCCTCTGCCGCGTTTCCGTCAATGAGCGTGAGGGCCACGAGGGCCTTGATCGGGCCGCCGTCGTTGTCCAGAATCGTCAGGATGGCGCTCGGTACGCCGATATCGTACATCCGATCCGGCAGCAGCGTCAGGATGATCGTCTCGTCCGGCTCCGCCTCGTCATCGTCCACCGGCGTGATGTCGATCTGGACGGAGTTCTGGCCGACGGGGATGTCGATCTGGCCCACCAGAAGCGGCGTGTAGTCGGAACTGTCGGCCCTTCCCTCGACCGTGTAGTACACCGTCAGGCAACGGTCTGTGGGGCCATCGCGAGTAATCCTGAAGGCGCCGGGGTCCAGGCCCTCTTCGGCCGCCGCAGAGTCAAAGGCCTGAAGGTTGACCGTAACGTCCTGCGGCGTGTCGTTATCGATGATCGTCACGGTTGCCGAGCCCGCGTCCACCAGGTAATCCCCGGTCAGGGTCAGGGTCAGGATGACGGTCTCGCCCAGTTCTTCTTCGCCGTCATCGTTTGGCGTAATGTCGATGGTGACGTCGGTCTCGCCCGGCGCGAACTCGACCTGGCCGCTCAGGGCTTCCACATAGTCCCAGTTGCTCGCCGTGCCGCTCACGGTGTAACGCACGGTCAGGGCGTTGTCGGTGTTGCCCGTTCGGCTGATGGTGAAGGTTCCGGGATCCGTCTCATGCTCGGCCGCCGACGGATCGGTCGCCTCAATGCTGACGGTCACATCCGGAGGCACGATGACAAAGGGCGAGAGACGCTCGGACGGGATAGGCCCCTCGACGGTCGCGTCGGGCAGTTGCCAGGCCACGGACAGATGATCGTTTCCGCCGCTCTCCTTGTGGAGGGCCTCGACGTAGTAGCGGTGGCCGACCTCAAGATGGATGGGCGCAGACTGCTGCTCCGGATGGCCCAGGTCGAACCAGTCGCGGCTGTCCACCCACCCGTTCACCCGGCAGATGAGGACGGCGCCCGCGGGGTCCTCGTCGGTGCTGAGCCAGAGTTCGGAGTAGTCGTCACTGGCGATGTAGAAAGTGTAGTTGCCGGTGGCCGGCGGGGAGAGATAACCCCGCACGCGCGTGCCGTAGGACTCGGCCCAGTTGACGGGGATCTCGAAGAGTGGCATCTCGTTGGCGCCCGTCGGAATGTGGGGATAGTCGATGTGGCCCGTGAGGCTTGGGATCGTGTTCCCGATGATGCCCGTCCAGTACTCCCGCAGGATGGTGCCGGAGCCGGGCACGTAGAACTGGAACTCGATCTGCGTGCCCGGGACGATCCCGATCCCCGACTCCGCCTCGACGCCCGCGACCGCCAGCGTGTAGGTAACGCTGTCGGCAAGGTCCTCATCCAGCGTGAGGAGGACGGTGTGGTGGTTGCCCTGGAGCACCGCACCGACGATGCCGATCTGCTGTGTGCCGCCGTCGTAGGTGATGTCGTAGTTGTCGAGATCCTGTGCCGTCAGCGCGGTCACCGTCTCGGTGAACACGAGGGTGACGGTCCTGGCGTCCGGCGTGCCCACGGACCCGATACTGAGGAGGCGGATCTCCAGGGGCGGCGTGCTGAGGGCGCCCTCGATATCGTCGATATTGACGGCCGACACCTGGTAGGCGTACGTCCGGGCCGCGTCCACCTCCGTGTCGTTGAAGGAGGTCGTTTCCGACTCGCCGATGGGGACGTCATCCCGATAGACGCGGTAGTAGGCAACACCGCTTTGGGGATCCTCAGAGGCCGTCCAGGTCAACCGGATTTCGGTGTCGCTGATGACCGTGGCGGCCAGATCGGTCGGCGTGGTCGGGGGCGTATCGTCGATACCCTGGTTCAGCGCTCCCGGCGTGCCGCCTACGGTACTCGACTGCCAGTTCGCCGGGTCGTTGCCGTAGTCGTTCGGTGAGATGCGCGACAGGGCCGCCCCTTGACCGTCGGCCCGGAACGGCCAGGGGTCGCGGTCCTCGTAGTTCACTTTCTCGGCCTGGATATACGGGACGAAACCGGTTCCGGGCTCGGGCTCGCCGGGCCTCGACAGTTCGATCCGTTCGCCCTCGTTGGCGAGGTTGCTGGGGTTGAGCGGCGCCTCCGGCGGCGCCTGGAACGGCCCGTAGATCGGGACCTCGACCGGGATGCCGTACGTCGTGCGGAACGCCTCCGGATCGTTCTGCACCACGAGGGCATAGCCGCCGGCGGGAACATAGGCGCCGGCCGGGAAGGCGAACACGATGCCGTCGGTAAACGTCCAGGGGTTCTCGGGATGGGCGGGATCGTAAAGGGGAACGTCGGTGCCCGTGCGGTTAGCCAGTTCGATCCACTCCGGCGCGTCGAGGTCGGCGGGGTTGTACATGACTTCGTTGATGACGACGTCGGGGATGACGGGGCCGGAGTTTTGCTGCTCGTACGTGGGCGCGGCCAGGGGCACGAAGTCTTTGCCGTCGTTCGACTTGATGTACCGGCCGAAGGTAACGCCACGGTCTGAGGCCCCGAAGAACTCATCCTCGCGGTACCCGCCGGGGGTGCCGTCGGGCGCACGGGAGGTGAGGCACACGGCATCGCCGAGTTCGCTCAAGGCGAACGCGGCGCCGAAGTGATCCACCTCGTTGAAGGCAACGTACTCGCCGGGTCCGAGGACGGTGGCAGGAATCTGGAACGCGTCAAGTTGGGCCGGACTGTCGCTCAGGAACCAGCCGGTGATGTCGATCGTCTGGTCGGTCGTGGTGTTGTAGAGTTCGATCCAGTCTTCGACACCGCCGTCGGAGTGGGCCAGAACTTCGTTGATGACGATCGAGCCGGGGTCGTAGCCGGGGTCGTCCGCGCCGGGGTTGCCGCCCCACTGCCAACTGGCGCGCCAGCCCTCGGGCGTGTTCCATGCCGGCAGCGCGGCAGCGGAGTCGCGGACGACCAGCGAGAAGCCGTCACCGTCGGTCAGGCCGTACCAGCCGTCGTCGAAATCGAAGCCCTGGATCGCGGCGCCGACGGCCTCCTCGACCAGGATATCCTCGCCGCCGTTGGCGAGGGCGGTGTCGTTCTCGAACTCGCCGGCGATGTTCAGCCCCGTGCCATAGCGCGCCTCGAAGGCCGCCTGGTTCCGGACGACCAGGACGTACTCGCCGGGGGCGAGCGACATGGCCGGGAAGGTGAATGCGACGCCGTCCGAGAGCCGCATGCCCTCGAGGTTGACGGAATCGTCGCCGACGTTCTGAAGTTCGATGTACTCGAACAGCTCGTTGTCCATGAAGCCGAGCGCCTGTTCGGCAAGCGTGGGGAGCGGCGGGTTGTACATGATCTCGGTCACACGAAGCGGCGGGGCCACTTCCTGCACGAAGGTCGCCTCCGTGAGGGCGCTCCACTGGCCGCCGCTGTAGACCCGCGCCTTGACGTGGACGCTGGCATCGAGCGTGACGGGGCTGCCGGGGCTGTAGGTGTAGACGCCGGGGCGGACGCCTCCGCCGAGCAGACGCGGATCCGAACCGTCGAGGGTGTAGTAGATGGTGCCGGCGGGGGCCGCGATGCCCAGTTCGTCCCCCTCCGAGACGGTCCCGCCGTGCTGGTAGCCCCCGTTGACGCTGAAGGTGGGGGCCGTCGTGTTCGGATACAGGCCGATGCTCTTGAGTTGCCCGAGGACGATGTCGGACCGCCGGCGCAGGTAGTCGTTGAGGATCGAGTCGCGCTCGTACTGCCACTGCGCGAGGGTGTAGGGCGAACCGCTTGCCACGTCGCCCCACCGGGCCGACTCGCCGACCATGGCGAGTTCGACCGCGTCGGCCAGGGATGCGTACAGCGCCGCCGGCTGGTTCCGCTCGGGGTGGGCCGGATCCCACTGGGGAAGGCCCGGGTCCACGTAGAGCGGCCCGCCGTTGAAAAACGCCTTGTGGACGATGTCGCCGAACAGGACTCGCCACTCGGGACTGTCGCGCAGGTAGGAATACGGCTCGGCGATGCTGTTGCCCACGCCCGTCGAGTTCCGATTGACGTCCGACCGCATGCCGACGACCCACTCGGAGTCCCACGCGAAGGACTTGAAGCCGGTGCTTCCGGGGTCCTCCGCCCTGGCGGCGTACCAGTTGTGGCCGGGCCAGTCGGCGTTGCCGACGAAGAAGTTGGTGAGCATGTAGATGGCGTAGTTGCTGACGTCGAGGTAGTTCGGATAGTCGGGGTTATCGGTGCCGTCCGGGTTGTTGCCCTGGAGGCGCTGGTACTGATCGAGGGTGGTCATGCCGCCGCGGCAGAGGCTGAGCATGGCCTCCCACTCCGTCAGATCGCTCCCGCCGGTGGGCAGACCGGCGTTGACGGCATCCCAATCGTCCTTATCGCCTCCGAAATAGGCGGCCCCGAACGACTCGTCGGGCCGCTCGCTCGGATTGTACAGACCCCAGTACAGGCCGTTCACGTAGAGGTGGACGAAGTTGCCGTGCGACGAATCGCCGCCGAGAGCCAACTGCAACTGGCGGACGTACTCGTCGCGGATATACTGCGAGTCGGCGGCTCCCCAAACATAGCCGTCGTTGAAGTTCTGGCGGAGGATGATGGTATCGAACTGGTCGGCGGCATCGTCGCCGAAGAGCGGATAGTTCAGTTTCGTGGGACCGTAGTCGCCCTTGAACAGCAGGCGGAACGCGTGCTTCTTGTATCCGGGGTTGCGGCCGACGCCGCCGTACATCCGCACGCCGCAGTCCACCTGGAACCCGTCGTCCGGGGCCTCGTAGCCCTCGGGGTAGAACATCTCGATCGAACCGGCCCGCTCCCAAGCGACACCCGTATACGCCTCGTTATTACGGCAATTGACGTAGATGCCCGTGCTTGGATCGAAAAGGTCGTCCATGTCCATCACCAGCGACATCGTCGGGATGGACAGGAGGGCGTCCATCAGCATGTCGCTGTAGAGTGGATTGTTGACGATGTCGGGGTCCATCTGGTAGTCGGCGGCAGTGCTCTGGCCGATGCCGACCCACGTCGTCGGGAACCCGGCCGGGTTAATCGGCTGGTGGATGACGTCGTCGAGGAAGATGTAGGTCTGGGTATCGACGTTGGACGGTTCCCATCCCTCCCTGGCGGCCGCCGCGCGCAGCGTCGTGGTCGTCGTAATGGGGACGGGCGCCAGGTACTCGTGGGCGTCGGGCGAGACGCTGCCGTCGGACAGGATCGGGCTGTTGGAGTTCGTGGTGTAGTAGATGACGGCGTCGGCGGTGTCGCAGGTAATGGTGACCTCGAAGGGCGCGTCGTAGAAGCCGCGGTCCAAGTCGAACTTCGTGTCGCCCACGAAGGCGATGAAGTCCTCGAGGTTGGGCGCGCCCGGGCTCGGCGTCTCGAAGAAATGCGGCGTCAGGCCCAGTTGCTCGATCTCGGCCAGTTCCGGCACAATGAGGAAGTCGTTGTCGCCGGCCCCGTCGTTCAACCCGTGAATCGCCAGGACGTTCGTGCCGGCCTGGAGCAGACCCACGTGGTTCGAGATGTTGATGTCCTCGTATCGCAGGGCCGAGGCGTTGGGGTGCGCGTCGGCAGCCGCAGCGTTCCACGCAGGCGCGACGCCGACAGCGCCGGGAGCGTTGCGGCGGGCCACCTCGACACCGTTCAGGTACGCCACGAATCCGTCGTCGTACTTCATGCGGAGGTACAGCGAATCGTAGTCGCCCGGGTCGGCCACGTTGAACGGGATGCGGATGAAGGCCGAGGCGTTCTGATCGGCCATCTCGGCTTCGACGTCGGTCTCAATCAGGCCGGCGTAGGAGTCGTCGGACCCGCCCACCATCTCGCTTTCGACGCACAGCCCCCCGCCCGCGGTATCGCCGACCAGGTGAAAGTCGGTAGCGTTCCACAAGGCGTGGTTGCCCTGGGCAGCCCACAACTCCACCTCCGCGCCGGCGCCGCGGTCGAACATGATCAGACGCAGGTCGTACTCGCCGGGCGTCGTGACGTTGAACACGCCCAGCGTGTCGTTGGGAGCACGCACACCGGGGTACTCGATGGAGAACGTGTCCGTGCCGTTGTCGAGGGACAGCCTGAACCCGTCGTCGCTGTTGACAAGGAACGTCCACTCGCCTGCCGACGAGATCGTGAGCGTGGCCCTCGCGTCGATGACGAAATCGTCGGTATCCTGGCCGATCGTCAGGCCGGGGAAACTGTGTTCGCCGGTCTCGTCCCGGCCGTGGCCGCCCGTGTTGTAGTAGTTGATGACCTCGACGTTCCGGGCGAACACGGCGCTCTGATACGACGGGGTGTTGACGACGTTCAGAGCCACATTGAGGCTGCTGACTGAGACGCCGGCGACCGCCTTGTAAAGCGTGACCGCAAGGCCGGGGGCCGTCGTCTCGAACCCAACGCCGGTCTTGCCCTGGGTCCAACCGGTGGTGTCGAAAACGGTGTCCGTCCAGCCGGGGACCTCGGCGTCCGGAATGAGCGTGTACGCGGTGCTCTCGGCGGGAACCAGCGGCGTGACGGCAATATCCTGATACAACCCGTACGAGACGTCCTCTTCCTGGGCGGGGAAGTCGTATTCGGAGACGATGTCCTCCTCTTCGCCGCCCGGCATGACCAGGGCCAGGTACTCGCCGCCCCGGCTCAGACCGAACGGCACGTGCAGGTCGGCAGGGTGCGCGGGGTCGCCCGTCCGGCCCGAGGCAAAGACGATCAGGTACTCGCCCGACTCGAGCGTGATCCCGGCAGGAAAGGTCCACTTGGCCAGGTCCGAGTCGGTGTCCGTCAGGTGCCAGCCGTCCAGGCTGATCGGATCGGTGGTCGGGTTGTGAATCTCGATCCAGTCCCAGTCCGACTCCGGGTCCGTCTCGTACCATGGTTCGCCGTTGTCGGCCAGGAACTCCGTGATGAGGGGGGTGCCGTCGAGCAGCAGACGAGGCTCCATCGGTTCGAAGACGGCCAAGGGCACCGGCCTGCGCCGTGTACGGTTCCCCGTGTGTCCGGCTTTCGTGGTCTTGCGTGTTCTCATAGCGTCAGCGTCTCACCACCCCGCGTAAATGACTTTGCACTACGACACCCCCAACGACACCTCCAGCGCCGGCGCGGCCAGGAGGTCTACCAGCCCGCCGTCGGCGGTGAGCGCGGAATCTGTCGCGGCCACATCAGGCGCCGCCGGCGACCAGGGCGCCGAGGTCGAGGAAAGCGGATCGGCCGAGGTGACCAGCAGGGCGGCCGGGGCATCGTCCGAAGGCGTTGGCACGAGCGCGGCAGGCTCGGCCAGCGGCGAGGCCGGCTCGGCATCCCCGGCAGACGCCGGATCAGCGGACGTGCGGGTGAGCAGACCGATCTCCGGCGCGGCGGTCAGCGTCAAGGCCGTCTCGTCCGCCGTCAAGGGCAGCGGCGCGGGCGTGCCGACGGCCAGGCCTTCGCCGCCCGTCGGCAGCAGTTCCAGGTGCGTCCCTGCCGCCAT
>DATKXP010000640.1:0-3508 GCA_035529015.1 Phycisphaerae bacterium
GTAGATTTGGGTCATCGAGCGCCACAGAATCCTCAGATCGAGCAGCAGGCACGCCTGTTCGACGTATTGAACGTCAATCTCGAGTTTTTGGTCGTGCGGCAGTTCGCCGCGGCCTGAGACCTGCGCAAGGCCCGTCAGGCCGGGCCGGACCTCCATCCGCCGCCTAGAGCCCCCGGCCAGGCCAGGGAATCTCAGCCCCGACCTCCGGCTCGAATCGGCCCCGCTCACGCGCGAACATCGGGAAAAGTGAAACGCTGGGACAACGCTTCCACGTCCTTGCAGTCTCGGCACAGTTCGATGGCGTCGTAGTCCCTCTCCCTCAGGGCCGCCCTCAGGCGGCGCATCTTGTCACCGTTCCAGGAGTCGGCGATGTCATCCTCATGGGCGTCGCCCAGGACGCACTTCCTCTCGGCGTCCACGCAGCACGGCAGATACAGGCCATCCCAGGTGATGGCCAGCATCCGCCAGGGACGGTTGCACGGATACGTCACCGCCCCTTCCTCGGCTCCGCCGAACGGCCCGCGATCAACCGTGCCGGCCCACCCCAGAAGGCGCTTCACTCGCACCTCGTCGACCCCTTGCTTCCGGAAACGGTCAATAAAGTCGTCCAGGCTGTCGCGGGTCGAATCCATTTCGATGACTTCGACGACCGCCCGCACCGCCGCCTTCGCCTCGTCCCGAAGCCGAATGAAGCCCGTGATGTGTTCCAGAACCTTGAAATAGTCTGCACCGATCCGCGTCGATTCGTAGGTCTGGCGATCCGTGCCCTCGAACGAGAAGGTGATGTGGCTCAGCCCCGCACGGATCAAGCCGCGAGCCATGGCCTCGTCGAGAAGGGTCGCATTCGTGGCCAAATGGACTCGCAGCCCGTTTTGCTTCAACAGCGATACCATGTCGAGGATTCGGGGATGCAGCAGGGATTCGCCCAGGTAGAACAGTTGGATAAAGGTATCCGGATTGTACGAGACCACGTCCTCGACGATCTTCACAAACAGGTCCCAATCCATGAGCCCTTTCTTCAGGGCAATCTTGCTCTGAGGGCACATGACACACCGGAGGTTACAGCGGTTGGTCGGCTCGATGTAAAGATTTCCTACCGGATACGGGACCACGTCCGGATAAGGCCAGGTATAAGCATTTGTCATATCGGCAACCTTCAGAAAGAACAAGCACGATGCAGCGCCTTTACGTCCCTTGAAAGCACCGAAGGGCCGGGAGTCCCAACGGGACCCAACCCCCGTTACCGGGCTAAACGGGAATTCCCCGGATGACCTTGCCTGGCTATGCTGCCGGACGACTTGAGACACATCATACGCACCCCCCCCGCTTGCGCCAAGGAGATTCGCGGCGACTTCCGGCGCCGGCAGCGGCTTTCGCGGGTGGCAGACGGCGATGCGGGAGCATTGGCGGCCCTGCGGAGACCGATTTGCGGGCCCCCACACCGCCGTGGCGCAGACGGATGCCCCGGGCACGCAGCGGGGAGCCACAGAATCGAGCGGCGGGGCTCATGGCGACACGGGTGCCCGCGGGCGAAGCGCCGCCCGCAACGCTTCACCCATTGGGTAATCGGTTGGTAGCGGCCGGCACCCCCGACCCACCGCATTCTACGGAGGCAAACCCGAACGCGCCAGAGCAAAACCGTGGGTTCATCTGGCAAAGGCGGGGTAAGATACCCGCCGACCGGCCTGTGTCAACAGAACAACTCGAAGCCGCCTCGGAGCCCCCCCAGCGGCGGTTACCACGTCTCGTAGCCCTTCTGGCGGCCGAAACCCTTGAGGACGGTTTGACACAGTATCGAGAGGTCCAGCGCCAAGCTCATCTGCTCGACGTAGTGGACGTCGATCTCGAGTTTCTCCTCTTGCGGCACCTCGCCGCGGCCCTGGACCTGGGCCAAGCCGGTCAGGCCCGGCCGGACCTCCAGCCGCCGACGCTGCCGCGGCGTGAAGACCCGGGCCTGACGCATGTACAGGGGACGAGGCCCGACCAGGCTCATCTCGCCCTTCAGGACGTTCCAGAGTTGCGGCAGTTCGTCGAGGCCGGTCTCGCGCAGGAACCGGCCCACGCGCGTCAGCCGAGGGTCCCGGGGCGAGCGGGGGCTCAAGCCGTAGGGCGGCGTCTCGGGCCGCATCGTCCGGAACTTGAGCATCGTGAACGGCTGCATGTGCCGGCCGGCACGCTCCTGGCGGAAGAGGACGGGCCTCGGACTGTCGATGCGAATCAGGACAGCGAGCGCAGCCAGAAACGGCCAGCCGACGAGCAGCACCGCCCCCGCCACCACCACGTCGAAGATTCGCTTGATGGCACGTTGCCACGGATTCATGAACCTTCCCCTGGCGTGCGCGGCTTCACCTCAAAAATCAGGCCGAACGGTTCCACAACACCGTGCGCATCGACCCACAGCGGCTTGTAACCTTTCACGTCCGAGACGATAAAAATGCGGCGCCCGCGGGCGAAAGCCTCCGGTGGCGGCGGAGGCGACCCATCCTCCGGCCTCGCCGGCCAGTATTCCCGCAAAGAGTCATCGAACCTGACATCATACGGATCGACGATTAACACGTCCGGCCGCCGGCCTTCGATATCATGAAGGCACTTGAGCGGCGGAGCAGGTGTCGTGTCCGGCAAAAGAATGGCGTCGGCGGGAAGGGCATCGAGCACCTCCGTGGCAAATCGCCGGGCGCCATCATCGCCGCGTTTCCACGGCTGAAGGAAATATGTGTAAGGGTCGCGATACGGCAACTCCCGCTTGAAGAAGACGAATTCTGCCCGCTCGGCCGCCTGCGGCAGCACGGCATAGACGGCTACGGGAAGCAGGGCAAGCGCGACGGCCACCGGCGCGACCCAACGACCCCACCGCCCGCGCATCGCCGCCACACCGACGCCGATCAAAACGCTGGCTGCCACGTAGAACGGAACAAAGAACGAATACTGGTCCGGCACGTCGTAACGCGCCACCCAGAGAAAGCAAATCAGCGCCAAAACCACCAGCACGCGCGGAAAGCCACCTTTCCGTCTCCACAAGGTTACCAATCCCACGAGAGCCGCGAACACCAGCGGCGTCGGGTAATTGAGACCCACGTACAGGAAACTCTTTTCCACGAGCGCCGGCAGGTCCGACACGTTCACTGCCGCATGGCCGAACCCGCCGACCGTCGCCGACACCAGCGTTTCCGCCAGGCTGGCGGTCCGCACATATTCCAGGCCGACGACAATCCAATAAAGCGTGCCACCGACCAGCCAAAGGCCCGCCCCGGCGGGCAGCACCCACCATGGCGCGCGCCGTCGAATAACCTCGGCCAGAATCCACACACCGAAGACAGCCAAACTGATCGCCGCCATCAGGTGATTGCTGAGGGCCACACCATTCAGAAACAATAACAGGAGCAGCCACCGTGCCTGGCGGCGGCTGGCCCCGGCGGGGCTGGCCCAGGCCCAGGCGCACAAGCATTCGGCCGACAGGAACGCGGCAGCCCAACCGAGCACCTCCGACATGACGGCGAACGTCCAGATG
>DATKXP010000641.1:0-6245 GCA_035529015.1 Phycisphaerae bacterium
CCCCTGTGGTGGCGGACGCCGAACGACATCGCCATGCCGCTTCGGGCCAGGCGGCAGGGCGAGCGAGGGAGCCAGCGCAGGCTCGTCGCCGTCCCCGGTCCCTTCCGGCCGGCGATGACCGCCCGACGCGTCTACACCCGCTGGGGCACCGACGCGTCGGGCGAGTGCCTGCGCGCCGTGGCGGCGCTCGATGCGCGTACCGGCGAGGTCGTCTGGTCCACCGACGAGGACCCCGCCTGGGAGACGATGCAGCCGATCAGCGACCCGGCCGCCGCCGACGGGCGGGTCTACGTCCTCGCGATCCAGGAACAGGTCGGCCCCATTCTGCCGATCCATCTGGTCTGCCTGGATGCCGAGCAGGGCACCCTTCTGTGGGAGCGGACGCTGGGGTCGCAGAACCCCGCCCTCGATTTCGGCGAAGGCTACGCCTTCCGGCGCGGCGAGGGAATCG
Source organism: Phycisphaerae bacterium (assembly GCA_035529015.1). GTDB lineage: Bacteria > Planctomycetota > Phycisphaerae > FEN-1346 > FEN-1346 > JAUVZF01. Next base: position 452 of record DATKXP010000641.1, read on the forward strand.
AGCAGGTCCGGTACGGCAACGCCGTCACGGTCCGTCGCGGGGCCGTCTATTGCAGCACGAACCTGGGGTTTGTGGCCCGGTGCGATGCCCGCGACGGCCTGGTGGAGTGGGTGGCCCCGTATCGGCGTGTCGGCATGGGCCAGGAGTGGCTCGGCGTGCTCCGTCGCCAGGGCGCCGCGCCGGTCGTTTGCGGCGACCGCGTCATCGTCATGCCCCGCGACTACCAGGGCGTGTTCGCGGTGGACCGCCGGACGGGCCGGCGCCTCTGGAATGCGCCGCTGGTCCCGGCCGAGGAGCCGGTGGGCCTGGCAGCGGACCTGTGTCTGGTCAAGAGCACCGACAGCCTGTTTGCGCTGGAGGTGGGCTCCGGCCGGGTGGCGTGGCACCGGCGGCTTTCCGGCCCCATCCTCGGCCGCACGGCCCTGGCCGGCGGCGTCCTGGTCGTCGGAACGCAGGGCGGGCTGCTGGCGCTGCGTGCGGAAACCGGCGAGACCCTTGAGGAGAGGGGGTGGGATGAAACGGAACCGCCCGTGGGGTTCGTCCTGCGCGGCCGCACGCTGGCGAGCGTCTCGCGGGTCTCGGCGGGCCTGGCCCCCGCCGCCTCGGTGCCGGACGCGCCGGACACCGCGCCGCTTGCCGTTCCGGTCAAACGCATCTGGCATTTGCCTCGCACCGAGCCGCGGCTCTGGGTGCCCCCGCCCGAAGCCAACGTGCCCGGCCGGCTGTACCTGGCGTCGCGGGGGGTTCTGGAATGCGTCCGGATGGCTGTGCGGAAGGAGCCGCTGTGGCAGCGGTTCGCCGAACCCGACCTCGTGGACGTGGCGTGGGCCGGAGGGACGCTCATCCTCGTCTGCGACCGGCGTCTGGTGGCGCTCGATGCCGCAACGGGCGTCCTGCGGTGGGACGGCAGGCTGCCTCTCCAGACGAGTCAGCACAAGGTCGTGGGGTCCGAATTGGCCGTCACGGGATACGCCGACGAGCGGCAGCGCGAGCCGATGGCCGCCCTGGTTGACCTGGCATCCGGCCGCCTGCTCTGGTCCCAGCGTCTGCCGGAGCAGATGAGTTCCTTCCGCCGGATGGGGATCGCGCGCCGGGGCGACCGGATCCATCTGGTGAGCGAGGGCCGGCGGCGCGGCAAGAATGTTCACGCCACGTTGGACGTCGCCGACGGCAAGACGGTGGACGTCGTGGACCTGCCCGCCGACGACCGGGAACAGGTGCGGATCAGCGCCTTGGGCGAGGAGGTCGGCTTCTACCTGACCGAGGGCGGGGCGCTGTACGAGTTTCCCCTGACGGACCCGGCCTCGGCGCGGCTGCGCGCGGACCTCGAGAACTTCACCTCCCGCGCCGGCGTCCGGATGGACCTGAGCGGCCCGTGGCTGAGGATCATTCAGTTTGAGGGCGGCCAGTACCGGACGCAGCGGCAGTGGGTCTTCCGCATCGGCGACCCCTCCTACAGGCTGCACCTCGAACGCTACGGCGAGGTCCGAGGCAACGTGACCTACACCCACGAGGGCGCCACGCTGACGGTCACCGACCTTCAGACGCGAAAGGACGTGACGTACGTCGTGCCGGGGGCCTACGAACCGGAGGCGTTCGGCGGCATCTTCGATTTCCATCGGACGGGCGAGGGCATGTGGGTGGCCTCCCTCCGCGCCGCCGGCGGCAGGGACCGCCCGGCAACGCTCCAACTGGATACGTTCGACGCCGCCACCGGCGCTCACCGCCGGACCCAGACCGTGCCCGGCATCTTCCCGCAGCCCTACCGGTACGGCCGCGAGGAGGAGAATGAGCGGAGAGGGACCGACGGAAACGGCGGGTCCGAAATCGTCTGGACGCCTGAGGCGATCTTCGTCACCGACTCGCGCGGGCTCCACGCCCTGGCGACCGCGCCGAAGGGGGAGTGCGACTGGGGCCACCGGGTCCTGGTCGCGCGGGCGGCGGGAGAGGTTGCGATCGACGGCGACCTCGGCGAGTGGGACGACGCCGGCGCCGTGCCGCTCGAAGGGGAGGGCGGACGCCGCGGTCGCCTGGTCCTGGCCCACGACGCCGACAACCTGTACCTGGCGGTGCGCTGCGCCGACCCGTCGTTCGTTCCTTGCGTCGGGCGCGGCGACGCGTCGGGGGGCGACTGGCTGGAGATCGGCCTGGCGGCCGGCACCGGGTCGCATCGATGGGGCCTTGGCGCCGACGCGCGCGGCCGCGCGGGCTGGCGCACGCTGACGCAACAGCCGCTGCCCGAGGGCCTTCAGGGCGCCGTCCGGCACGATCCGGTCGGGGGGCAACTGGTGTACGAGGCGGCGATCCCGCGGGAGGGACTGAGCGAACAGGCGTGGGACACGCGCCGTATGGGCCTCTCGATCGCCGTGTGGGACGAGCAGCCGGGCGGCGGCCCGGCGCGCGTGCTGACGTGGGGTGCGGGCGTGGCCGGCCGGGACCTTCTTGCCGACGGACACCAGGCGATCTATATCGATCCGCTCACGGAAGACGCCCGCCGGGCGATGCGTTCCGTGGTGGACGAACTGCCCGACCTGCCGGAGGCCTTCGAGTACGTCAACGAGTCGCTCGGGCTCCGCGCCACCTCGGCCCAGGGGTTGCTGGCGCTGATGTCCGATTCTCTCAAGCGGTACCCGCAGAGCATGACGGTCGGGCGGCTGCTCGCGTTTGACCACGCGCTTCGCGTCCGCGGGATGGCGGACCCGAGGGTGGACCTTCTGGACGGAGCGGCGGCGGCGGGGGTGCCGGAGCCGATCCGTCGCCGATACGCGAGCCTCTCGCAGGCGTACCTGTCGCAGTGGGTTTACGTGCCCGACGCCCACCAATACCCGCGGTCGATCGCCCTGGACCTGTTCGACGGAATCACGCGCCCCAGAGGGTGGGGGCACCGGGTCTTCTGGGTCAAGACGGGCTGGTACGGCGAGGTTCCTGCGGTCCACATGCCGGAGCGGTTTCCGAACGCCCGGTGGCACGAGATCCGCGTACCGCTCGTCATGTTGGGCATGGCCGACTCACCGGTCTGCGGCATCCGGTACCTCCAGCAGGGCGAGCCGGCGCTGGTCTGGGACCGCACCGCCGTGGTGGCGGGCGGCAAGGAGCAGGTCTTTCTCGACGACGCGCTACCGGCGGGGGCCGTCGCGGACGGCGGGTGGCGGTGGGTGGACGATCCGGTCAAGAGCGGCACGAAGGCACACTCGGCCACGCCCCCCGGCGAACGGTACAAGACAGCCAGTCACGGGGTTCAGGACTTCCGGCAGCCGATCCTCCATCACCTGATGACGCCGGGCGGTCCGTACCTGTCGCAGTGGGTGTATCTGGACCCGAAGGATTTGCCGCGCGCCGTCTCGCTCGGCCTGCACGACGGCCGCCAGTGGTGCTTCAATGCCATCTGGGGCGAGATGAGCGGCCGCGGACGTTACATGGGCCCGCTTCCCGCGCCGGGCGGGTGGCAGGAACTGAGGCTGCCCCTGGCGTGGACGCCGCTGGCCGCCCGGCCCATCTCGGGCCTCTACTTCGCCCACGTCGGCGGCCGCGTGGTCTGGGACCGCACGGCCCTGGTCGCAGGCGGCAAGACGCACGTCGTTCTCGATGACGATGCCTCCGTCGCGCGCTCCGGCAAGGTGAAGCGGACCTGGGCACCGTGGGCCGGCGACCACGTCGGTGGTGCAACGCTGGCGCCCGGCAAGGTCGGCGTCGCTCTGGAACTGGACGGCCTGACCGGGCAGGTCGAGGTGCCGCACTCGCCGGCACTCGAACCGGCCGAGATGACCCTCGAGGCGTGGATCTTTCTGGACCGCTGGCCGCAGAGCGGCGACATCCGCCGCTGGATCGTCAACAAGAACACCCACGAGCAGACCGACGGCCACTACGCCTTGGTGATCAGCGGGATGCAGGTCGGCGCGTACCTCAACATCGGCGGCAAGGAGGGCACGTTCCAGGCCTGGAGCGGCAGCGGCGTCCTGACGCTCCGAGAGTGGCACCACGTGGCCATGACGTTCGACGAGCGCGACCTGAAGGTTTACCACAACGGCCGACTCGCCGGCGCGACGCCGGTCAACCAGAAACGAAGGCCGGGCCTCACGCCTCTGCTCATCGGGGGTCGGCAGGACGGATACTGTCACTTCGGGGGCAGGATCGACGAGATCCGCCTCTGGGGGCGCGCCCTGTCGGACCGCGACGTGCTGGCCCGATACGAGTCGGGCGGCGCGGCGCCGGCGAAGCCGGATACGGCGCCGGCCGGCCACTGGGGGTTTGACAATCAGGCCTCGCCGGCCGACCTCGCCGAAGGATGGCAGTGGGTGGACGGGCCGGTCAAGAGCGGCAAGCGGGCCCACACCCAGGCGCCGGCCGACGGGTACGCCGGGCACGCTTGCCTGCTCAAGGAGCCGATCCTCGCGCACCTGCCGTACGATCCGAAGCACGTGCTGGCCGTCTTGCGCCGGAGCGTTCCGGCCCTCGGCCTGACGGGCGAAGCGTGGCGGATGGTGCAGCGGATGCTCACATTAAGTGCCGGACCGGCCGAGCGAGCCGAGATCTGCAAGTGGTTCCTCGCGAAAATGCCGGGCCATCCGCACGCCGGCGACGCGCTCGCGGCGCTGCTCGACGCGTACGAGGCGTCCGGGACGGCCGACCCGGTGGCGGCCGTGGAGGCGGACCTCAAGGGCCTGAGCCTGCCCCGAGAGACCGTGTACGTGTTCCACCGGCGGCACACGCATCCCGGCCGCCACTTCGTCCGGTCGTGGCAGGTGGTCGGTCCGTTCACGAACCCGCAGGGCCAGGGCCACAGCATCGCCTACCCGCCCGAGAGCGAGGGCCTGGACCTGGGCGCGGCCTACGACGGCGCGTCGGGTCGGGTCCGCTGGAAACCTCACACGTCGCCGTGGGAGTTCGTGAGCCTGTATGCGGCGCTGGCTCAGGGGGAACCGGCCACGGGGTCGGCGGATCCCCAACCGCTCGACTACTCCACCGCGTACGCGGTCTGTTGGGTCCACTCGGCCGCCGCGCGGCAGGCGGTCCTCCAGGTGGGATACAACGACACGGCCAAGGTGTGGATCAACGGCCAACTGGTGCTGGACGGCACGACGTACGCCATGCAGTCGCGGCCGGAGGACGGCGTGCCGGTGGACCTGCCGACCGGGTGGAGCGAAGTGCTCCTGAAAACGTCGAACCAGCAGCGGACCTGGGAGTTCTACCTGGAACTGATGGACCCGCTCGGCCGCGGCCCGCCGCAGGGCGTAACCTTCAGCACCACGCCGCCGGCCAACGCGCCGTGACTCTCGCGCCGCCTGACGGCCTTCCCCCAAAAAGGTACCTGGAACCTTTTCTTCCCAAACGGCCTTCTTGGCCACAAGAACGCCGAAAAGGGGGAAAAGGTACCTGGTACCTTTTTTCGGGTCACCGCTGGTAAATCGGCAGGAACCGGTAGGGCACGCCGAGGACCAGGATGGCCATGGGGGTGGAGATACACGGTCCGCTTCCGCCCTCGCTGCCGTGCCAACTGCCGTCCTCGCGCTGCCTGGCGAGCAGGGCGTCGCTGATGGGCGGGTACCACTCCTGGTAATACGATTCCCCCGCCTGGTACATGGCCTGGATGGCGTAGTAGTGGCCGTAGTAGTAGAACTTGGCGGCGCTGAACTTGCTCTGCGGCAGTTTCCTGAGGTATTCCAGGCCCATGAGGACTTCGCGGGAATCGCGCTCGCCGCACATCAGCAGGGCCATCACCCCCGCCGCCGACCGTGCAAACTCCGGCTGCGACGGATTCGTGTAGCCAAACCCGCCCGACCCGCTCACCTGCAGG
>DATKXP010000642.1:0-7755 GCA_035529015.1 Phycisphaerae bacterium
CCTGCCCAGGCCGCCGCTGAGGTTGGCCGAGCCAGTCTGCTGGCGGCCTGGGAAGGCCGCCAGCCGGAGGGTGCGGAACTGCTTCCGGGCGTAGCATGTGCACTCATGGTGCCGGTCTCCGAAGGTACCTCCGTAAGTATACCCGGAAAACGTGCCCTTCGGACAGGGCTTATCGCTGGGGAGCGATGCGGGCGCGTCGGCCTACCCGGCCCCGAGCGAGCGCACGCGCTCCAGCGCCGCCACCGTGAAGATCACCGGGTAGAGCCGTTCGAAGTACCACAGTCTGGCAAAGTAGAGGCCGATAGGCGCCGGCTCGAAGACCGTCCCTTCCCGGGTCCGTTCGATGAGCCAGGCCACGGCGCGCTCGACGGCCTCCGACGCCTGGCGTGCGAGCGCCGCGTCGCTCTCGACGGCGTCGGTGCCGGCCAGCGCGCGAACCGCCAGGGCCGTCTCTTCGACCGACGATGCGACGCCGGCTGCGCCGCCCCAGCCGCCGTCGTCGTTTTGCGCCGAGGTGAGATACGCCACCCCGCGCGCCGTCATGCGGCCGGCGGCCTCGACGCCCTCCTGCGCGAGTGACTCGAGGGCCGCCACCACACGGGCCGTGCCGTACACGGGATTCGCCTCGTCCGGCGCGTCCTGGTTGCCGAACCAGAGCGGCGTCCACGCGCCGTGCGACGACTGCTGCGCTTCGAGGTACGCCAGCGCCCGGCCTGCGGCGTCTTGGACGCGCCGGCCCACGTCGGGCGGCAGGTCGTCGCGCCACGCCATCCAGGCGGCCAGGGCGTGGGCCGTCAGGTCGGGGCTGCTGCGGTCGAAGGGCAGTTTGCCCCATCCGCGGCAGAAGGTCGGGATGCCGCCGTCACGGTTCTGGAGGTCCAGGAGCCACGTGACGCCTGCGGCCGCGGCGTCGGGCACACGCGGGTCATCGGCCTCCAGATGCCGGAGGGCGAGCAGAGCGCCGGCCGTGTCGTCGGCGTCGGGGACGCCGCCCGAGAGGTCGGTCCACGCCCATCCACCCGGCGCGGCGTAGGTGTAGGGATGGACGCGGCGGTGCTGCTGACCGAGGAGCCAGTCGAGAATCCGCCGGCGGTCCCCGTTCGGGAGGATCGCGGCAAAGTCGGGCCCCGCCGCCAGCGCGCCCGTCGCGAGCGTGGTCACCCAGGTCGCCAGGTCCGTGTCGATGGGCCAGGAGCCGTCGTCCCGCGCCGAGCGGGCCAGGAACGAGACGCCGCGCGCAACGACTTCGTGGTCGGCCTGCCCGGCGGCCGCCAGGCTCATCGTGACGAAACTCGTCAGGGGTACGGCCTCGATGAATCCGCCGCTCTCGGGTTGAAGCGAGGTCAGCCGCGCGAGCGTCGGCCGCCGCGCCACGTGCCGCACCAGCCGCGTCACCGGACAGACGGGCGGGCGGAAGTGGTACCGCGCCTGGCCGACGGCGATCAGGGCTGGCAGGGCGTAACTGACGACCGGCAGCCGCAGCCGGTGCCACCACGAGGGCGGGCACGCCGCCAACTCGAAGGGCAGGGCCCGGACGTGCCGCCACGCTTCGCGCCCGCTGCCGAGGCGTCCCGCCAGGGCGCACATCGTCAGGATCGGCGCCGAGAACGTCCGATCGTCGCCGTACCGCCTGGCGACGGCGCGGGCCAGGCGCTCGGGCTCCAGGCCGCCGGCCTCGCGCGCCAGGTACGCTTCGGCGCGCGAAGCGGCTTCGGCGTGCGCATCTGCGCCGCCAGGCGCCGCCGGCGCGGCAGGGGCGTAGCATGCTACGCCCCTACGGGTATGGGTGTCCGCCCTGTTGGAGGCGGCCAGGGCCGACCAAGCGAGCATCGTGGTGCTCAGGTTGGTCTTGGAGCAGGTCGTATCGCCCCATCCGCCGTCGTCGTTCTGATGGCTCGCGAGCCAGTCGAGGCCGGGCCGGATGAGCGCGAAAAAGGGTCCTGGACCCTTTTCTCGTGCGACGACGTGGAGGGCCCAGACGGCGGTGGCGGTTGAGAGGGCGCTCGACGCCAGTTCGCCCTCCCAGTGCCCGTCGGGCGTCCGACGGGCCAGCAGGTGCTGCCGCGCGGCGTGGAGCGTCTTGTCGAGCCGGGATCGGTTGATCGGCATGGTCAGTCAGCCAGATGGCCCAGGGCCAGCAGCCCGTAGAAGGTGTACTCGCAGTCGAGGTGGTCGTCGAGCCAGTGGCCGCGGAAGCCGCCTTCGTCGGACCAGAGGCTCTCGACGAACTGACGAGACGGGCCCCTGGCCTCGTCCAGCGAAGCGCCTGCAACGGCGAGTGCATGGAGGGCGGTGGCGGTCGAGAGCAGGTCGGCGACCGGGGCGGCCGGCATGGGCGCCCATCCGCCGTCGCCGCGCCTCTGGGCGGCGAGCCAGCGCGCGGCGCCGGGCTCGACGGTCTCTCGGAGTTCGCTCAGCAGAACGATGGCCGCCGCCGTTGCCGGGCTTGAACCTTCCGGCATGCCCGGCGTGTTGGCATAGCCGCCGCCGTCGATGTGGAGCGACCGGACGGAGCGGACCAGACCGTCCGGGTCGGGCAGGGGCACGTCGAAGTCCTGATATGCCCCGAGGGCGAGGAAGGCGGCGTAGACCGTGCCGCGGTCGGCACCGCACGCGGAGTGGTATCCGCCGTCGGGCGAGCGGAAGGTCTCCAGGCGCTTGAGGATGGCCGCCCGAACGTCGGGTGCCGGCTCGCCCGTCTCGAGCAGGGCCCAGCACCGCGCCAGGCAGGCCAGGTGGACGAGGTCGAGCGAGGCGCCGTCGGCGAAGGCGCGCAGGTAACGGACCACGGTGGGACGGGCGTAACCCGCCGCTCCCGCGGCGGGCTCGGTGGCGGCGGGCTCGGTGGTGGCGGGCTCGGTGGCGGCGGGCTCGGTGGTGGCGGGTTCGGCGGCGGCGGGCTCGGTGGCGGCGGGCTCGGTGGCGGCGGGGTCGGCGGGGTCGGGGTCGATGGTGGATGAGGGTGACGCCTTGCCGAGGGCGGCCAGGCTCTGCAGTCCGAAGACCGTGTAGTAGAGGTCGCTCGAGTCGCCGCGTCCGGCGAACCCGCCGTCGGGCGTGGCACGGGATTGAAGGAAGGGAACGATGCGCCCCGCGGCGTCGGGCCGCAGGCGTTGCGCCCTGGCGGCGGCCCGGAGCATGTCGAGCCTTAGACTCACGGGGCGGCGTCCCTTACGGCCGGCGGTGGAAGATCCGAAAGACGACGCGGCGCAGCAGACCCTTGAGGTCGGCGCTGGTCAGCGGTTCGAGCGACCGTGTAGCCTGGCTCTCGTAGTCGTCCAGGAGCCGCCGGGCCTCGTCCTCGACACCCAGGGCCTCCAGCCGGCGGCGGATCGCGTCGTCGGCCGCGTCGGAGGTTCGCCGCCAGACGGCGTCGAAGAACTCGCGGTCGTCCGGGCCGGCCCGTTCGTGGGCGATGGCCAGCAGGATCGACGGACGCCTGGCCGCCAAGTCGCTCGGCCCGTCGTCGGTGTCCAGGTCCTTCAGGTCGTCGGCGATCTGGTAGGCGATGCCGAGGGCCTCGCTGCAGCGGTGCAGGACGTCCCAGACCTCATCGGAGGCGTCGGCGGCGATGGCGCCCAGCCGCAGCGCCACCTCGAAGGCCGGGGAGGTCTTGCGGCGGAAGATGTCGAGGACCTCCTCGACCGAGAGGGGTTCGGGCCGGCGGGCCCAGCACAGTTCGGCGCCCTGGCCGATCGTCAGGTCCCGATGGCCGCGCGCTGCCGCAAGGAGCATCTCGGCCCGTTGCCCGGCCGACAGGCCCGACGCCGCGATGAGCCGGTATCCCTCGCCCAGGAGGAAGTCGCCCACGTTCAGGGCCACCGGCACACCGTATTCGTTGTGGAGGGTCAACTGGCCGTAGCGGCTGTCGTCGCCGTCTTCGATGTCGTCATGGACCAGCGACGCCTTGTGGAAGCACTCGACGGCCAGGGCCACACAGCGGACGTCCTCCGGCAGCGATACGTCGCCGCCGCCCCGAAGGGCTCGGAACGTGCTGACCGCCAGCAGCGGCCGCCACCGTTTGCCCGACCGGGCGAGCCAGTCGCGGGCGATGCGCGGCGTGTCGCCGGTCGCCGGGCCGAGCGCGTCGTCAAGCGCCTCGGGTGCGAACCAGGCCTGGACCTGGCTGCGGAGAGTGTCCACGTCGAGCCGGCGCGGCCCGGCGTCGCCGCCGTTCAGATGAATCGCCTCTCGCACCCAGTCGAGGTCGGCCGCCGTGTTCACGCACCCGTCGTACAAGAGCGGGACGGCGATGCCGGGGATGGCGGCGGCTTCCATCAGCGGGTAGATGCTCTCGAGGGCCGAGACGCAACTGACGCCCACGACGGCGTCGATCTGGCCGCTCTCCAGCAGCGACATGACGGCGGGTGTCCCCTCGGCGATCAGGACGACATAGCCGAGGGCCTCGGCCTCGTTCTTGAGGTCGGTGATGGGGCACCGGCCGCAGTCGGCGCACAACAGGCCGAACTCGTCGAAGGTTCCCTTGCACTCGGCGTCATCGCGCAGGCATTTCGGCAACAGGAGCAGGCGGCGGTCCAACGGGACGGCGGCCACCCAGTCGCGCCAAGCGGCGTTGCTCAGCAGGATGGCGATCCATTTGCGGTATTTCGCATCGGCGGGGCGCCCTGAATCGAGGATGCGGCCGGAATGCAGGTCGAGTTCGTCCAGCGTGAAGGGCGGCACGGGCCGGTGCGTCTCGACGTATTCGCGGACGGCGTTCCGGAGACGCTCGCGCTCGGCCCTGGCCTGGGGCACCTGGTCGCGGTTGGGCGCCGAGGGCCGGGCCGTTTCCGGCAGGTGAAGGGGGCCGGTCGTTTCGAGCGGTTCGGTCATACAGTCCCTTCAGGACGCGCCGGGCCCGCCTCCGCGGATGTCGCATCCGCTACGGCGGGTCTTCGACAAGCCCGGCGGCTAACACGTCCGCGCAACGTTCAGCGGGTGGCATGCTTTCGCTCCGTTGCGAAAGCATGCTCCCCGATGCGCCGATGGCATGCTTTCGCAAGCGAAAGCATGGCACCCGCTCTGATGCGCGGTGGGTGCGAAGACCCACCGCGCAAAACTTACGTCGGACCGCTTAGGCGGCTTCGGCGCTGGACGCTTGGGCGTCGTCGGCGCCGGCTTTGGCGATGCGGCGGCGGACACGGGCGAAGTTGCGGCGCCACGAGCGGACCTCGGCGCGTCCGAGCGCCTGGACCAGGATCCGCTTGAGCCGGCCGACGCCCCCGGCTCTCTGATTATCCCAATACAGGTGCGGAATCCACCTGAAATTCACCTCGTAGCACGCCGTATACAGATCCAGGTGCTGTGCGGTCATGGCCGGGATGCCGAACGATTCGCCGCTGCCGGGTTCCCCGACGCGCACCGGTTCGTGAAACACCGGGAACACGGCCGCCCGCTGCGTGGCCAAGTATTCGACCAGGCGGCGCGTGCGGGCGATGTCGTCGGGCGTCTCGCCCGGCAGTCCCAGGATGATGCTGAAGACGGGGAAGAAACCGGTCCGGCCCAAACGGTCGGCCGTCTCGCGGACCATCTCCTCCCAATCGTCGGGGTCGAACGGGGCGATCTTGCCGGGGCCGTTGGCATGGACCAGACGGCCGTTGGCGCTCTCGACGCCCAGATTGACCCAGAGGTACTCGGTCTTCTTTTCCCACTCGAGCAGGCGGCGGACCTCGCGGAGTTCGTCGTCCTCCAACTGCATGACCGACGAGACGTTCGCGTGGTTGATCTGCATGAACCGCAGACCGCGAAGAGTGCGCATCCGCTCCAGCAGCGACCGAAGCCGCTCCAGGTTAACCCGCGGCCCCCGGCAGCCGTAACGGAAGAAATCCTCGCTGCTCGAGACGACCGACCGGACGCCGGCCGCCAGGTTCGCCTCGATGTCGGCCAGGATGGTTTCGGCCGGCAGGTGCTCCATCTTGTGATGGGCCAGAAGGCAGAACCCGCACCCTTTGCCGCATCCGCGCGACAGTTCCACAACACCCAGCAGCGACGCCCCGTGCACCGGCTCGACGCGGCCGGTTCCGCACGACGCGGCCACAACGTGAGGCGGGGCGGCGCCCTCGAGCAGACCCATGACCGCCTCCGGTCCCCCGTCCTCGAAGTGGCCCTCGAAGACGGTGTCGAGGCCGTGGTGTGCCGCTTCCTCGGGGTATTGGACCCACTGCCACGCCCCGGCCCCGCCGCCGATGATTCGGAACCCGTGGCGGCGTTTGGCGTCGGCCAGGTACTGCATCAGCCGGTCGGTCCAGACGCGGGTGTACAGACGGCCTTTCCAGAACTGGGCGGTCGTGGTGTTGCTCATGCCGTGGCCGAGCGGATCGGACGAACTGACGCCCACGACCTGCGTCCACGGGCCGAGGAGGCGCGGCAGGGCCTCGGGGGTCGTGCAGACGACATCGGCGGCCGTGAGCGGCGTGTGGGCCAGCAGCGACGCTTCCACACGCCTGAGGCCGATGGGGACGGTGCGTGCGCGGCCGCCGGCATCGACGGCCACCGGCGGGGCGATCAGACGCCGCATCAGGATCTCGGGAACGTGCGTCGTCTGCATCGTGGCGAAGATGCCCTCGAACAGCACGTCGTAGCGGGCGCTCAGGGTCCGGTCGGCCACGAGGACGACGGCGGGCTTGAGGGGGGCGGTCACCGGTCGGAGTGCTCCTTCGGATACTTCCGGGCGGCGGCAGCGCGGGCGCGGGTGGCGCGCCGGCGGAGGACGTCCATGACGTCGCCCTTCGAGAGGCGTTTCAGGTCGGCCCGGATGCCCTCTTCGGCCGGTTCGGCCAGCACGCCCTCGTCGCCGGCGATGGGGCCGCCCTCGCGGAACTTCGGGAACACGATGGCCGACGCCGGGCACACCCGCGCGCACGCCGGGCAGTTCAGTTTGCACGCCTCGGGCGCCGCCACGCGGACGGTGCCGTCATCGGCCAGGACGTAGGCGCCGAACAGACAGAACTCCAGGCACTGCTTGCAGCCCTTGCACCGGTCGTAGTCGATGACGGGGTACCAGGCGATCCATTCGCCGGGGGGCTTCTCGGGGAACACCGGCGGTGGTTGGGGGGGCTTGTGGGTTGGTGGGGTATTGCCCCCCGTGTGTTCACGGGGGGCTAAGTGCGAAAGGATGTCGTCGGGCGTTTGACCGCGCATGTTGTGGATGACGGCGCGGGGCGCGAGCGGCGCGCCCGCGTATGCGAACAACCACCGCACCGCGCGCGGGTAGCAGGCGATGACGTGCAGACGGCTGGCGCGGGCAAGCCGCTCGAGCAGCGGGTCGCGCCGGGCGGCCAGTTCGCACAGGTCGGCCACCGCCTCGAACACCACGCCCGACGCCGCCAAGCCCTTCAGCACGGCCTCGCGCACGTCGGCGGGCACGGCGCCCCCGTACGTGCAGTTGCAGTAGAGGATGGTGGGCGATGCACTCACGTCATAATCCCTTGGGCGAAAGCGGTGTCGGCCGCTCACGACCTTCGCGCTCCCCTTCCCGCCTTCGCCAGAGGCTTCCGTCTCCGCCGAGGCTACGCCGGACAGGTCGGCGGGCAGGCGGGTCGCGGCTAAAAGCGCTCGTGCTTACCGGGCGGCTGAATCGGGCGGGTCGCTCGGGTGTCCGTATTCTTCTCGTCTGAGCGGGCTATTTCCCGCGCACGTCGAGGCAGACCATGTCGCCGGGATGGTTGCGGCAGTAGATGCGTCCGCCGACCAGGACCGGCTGCGTCCAGCAGGTGCCCGTCAGGACCTTCATGCGACCGAGTTCCTTGAACCCTT
>DATKXP010000643.1:0-3061 GCA_035529015.1 Phycisphaerae bacterium
ATGGACCATGGCGTCGGCGGCGTCGCGGACCTTCACATCGTTGATCGACTCGGCCCAGCAGTTCCAACTGTTCCATCCCATGGGCGGTGTCAGGGCGATGCGGTCGCCGACGACGATCCGCAGGGGCCGCTCGCACACACCCTTCGCGTTCCTTGCGATGAGGGTGACGACGTGCCCGCCGCGCTCGGTGAGACGGCCCGTGATGCGGCCGGTCGTGGGATCAAGCGCCAAGCCCTCGGGCAGTCCCTTCGCGGCAAACGTCATCGGCCGCACGCCGGTCGCCGGGATGGTGAACAGGAACGGGTTGCCCGGCCGCACGCCAAAGACGCGGGCGCCGACGATGCGCGGCTCCGGCGGAGGCGGCGGCGTCAGGATGCCATACTGCTCGGGCTCAGCCGCATGCACGCCCACCCAGGCACCGACCAGGACGAACACACCCAACGCCCAGGCCGAGCGGCGTTCAGCCGCCACCGGAACGGCCGCGGTCGTCGCCGTTCCGGCGACGGCTAAACACGGCGCCTGGCCGTTTCGTTTAGCCGTCGGCGGCGCGCCGACGGTCGTTGCCGTTCGAACGTCGGCGCCTATTCCCGTCGCCGTTCCGGCGACGGCTAAACGTGCTGGCATGACGCTCGCCCTTCTACTCCTTCGCCGGCTTCAGGATGATCGATTGCAGGTTCATGACGGCCAGGCCGGGCTTGGTTTTGGGCGTGACCGAGACCGCGATCTTGCCCGCCTTCTCAATCGTGACCTTGCCCAGCGTCTCGGCCTTGAAGGCGGTCCAGGACCCGGTGGCGGCGATCTTGCCGGCAACCTGCTGGTCGCCGACGGCCACGACGTACTCGCTGCCGCCGGACCCCGTGGCCGCGGCGTACGTGATCTCGACGGCGAAGGTGCCGGGCTTGGCAACGTCGGCCGACCAGGAAACCCAGTCACCGGCGTTGGTCCAGAACCCGATGTTGTCCTTCCCGCCGGCCGACTCGTACTTGGCCTTCTCGCCGTGAACGGTGGCGTCGCGGGCCACGAGGACGATGCTCCCCTCGGGCGCCTGTTTGACGGGGGCGCCGAAGGCCAGCGACTCGTCAACCTGCGGCGTCTCCTTGAAGTGGACGGCAATGACCGTGGCGTCAAGGTCGGGAATCTCGGGCGGGTGCAGCGTGAGCGTCTGGACGCCCTCGTCGCTCGTGACCTCGTGCCTGGCCGCGCCCAGGCGCGCATCCACCGGCTCGACCTTCACCACCTCGCCCTTGACGCCGACCAGTTTCACCGGCCCATCCCAACCGAAGACGTGCACGTAGAGGGTGTTGCCCTTGACGGTGCACCGTCCGTCGAAGGGGTGCCTGGTCCAGGGGCTGGCGGTGGTGCCGTAGATGGCGCCGCCGTTGTGCTTGAGCCACCGCCCCACCGCCTTGAGGCGGGTGATGCTGGGCTCGGGGATGAGGCCTTCGGCCGTGGGGCCGACGTTCAGGAGGAAGTTGCCGCCCTTCGAGGCGATGTCGATGAGTTTGCGGATGAGGTCGCTCGTGGATTTCCAACTCTGGTCGTTCGCCTTGAAGCCCCACGTGTTGTTCATGGTCATGCAGGTTTCCCAGAGGCGTCCCTTGATGGCTCCCGCGGGGATGTTCTGCTCGGGCGTCTCGTAGTCGCCGTCGGTGGTCTTGCGTTTGCCCACGCGATTGTTGACGATGAGGCTCGGCTGGAGGGTGCGGCAGAACGTGTAGAGGTCGGCGCCCTTGGCCTCATCCCACTCCTTGATCCACTCGCCATCGAACCACAGGATGCCGAGCGGCCCGTAGCCCGTGATGAGTTCCTTGACCTGCGCCTTCAGGTGCTCGCGGTACGTGGGGAAGCCAAGCGCCTTGGCGTCGGGATGGTGCCAGTCCATGATGGAGTGGTAGAAGCAGAACGTGATGCCGGCCTTGCGGCAGGCTTCGGCAAGTTCCTTCAGCGGGTCGCGCGCGAAGGGCGTGGCGTCGATGATGTCGTACTCCGTGTGCTTCGAATCCCACATGCAGAATCCGTCGTGGTGCTTCGACGTGATGACCATGTAGGTCATGCCGGCGTCCTTGGCAATGCGGACCCACTCGGTGGCGTCGAACTTCGTGGGGTCGAACTGTTTGGCGAACGTCTCGTACTCGGATACCGGGATCTTGGCCTTGTCCATGATCCATTCGCCGCCGCCGCCGACCTCCTTGCCCTTGTACACGCCGGCCGGCACGGCGTAGACGCCCCAATGGATGAACATGCCGAACTTGCCGTTGCGGAACCACTCGGTGCGCGGCGAGGCGAGCGGGTCGTCGTCGAGAGGCGCGTCGCGCAGGGCGGACGTTGCCTTTATCGCATTCGAGGCGCCCGGCTGGGGCGAAGCCGGCCGTGAGACCTCGGTGGCTCCGCCGCAGCCGGCCAGCAGGATCACAACGGCGGTCAGGACCAGGATTGGACCAGTAAAACGCGCGAGTCGAGCGAGCATGGCGAATCCCTCCTTGCAGCGCGCCGCGCAATCGCGGCGGCCAGATGAGTGCTTGTCGCCCCGCGCCTTTCGCGCGGGGGCTAGTCCTGCAACGCCACTTCGCCTTGTTGTCCGCCTGGTGGCCTTCCCAGGCCACGAGGAACAGGCATAGACTGCGTTCGCGGCGGCCTGGGAAGGCCGCCGCGCGGAACGTACCGTAGCAGCGCTAACGCCGGCCGGCGCTGAAGTTGCCGACCGCCTCCGAGGTTCGCAGATACCGATTGTAGATACGCAGGCCGCCAAGGCGACCGCTCAGCATCGGCGCGAGCGACACGTCCGTGCGTCCGTTCACGTCGCCGAGTTCGGGCGGGAACCGCGTCCAGCCGCATTCGCGTTTCTCGCCGCCGTCGCACAGCACGCCGTCCACGACCCACGTGATGATCTTCGGCCCGCCGTCCACGATGATGACCACGTGGTGCCAGACGCCGGGCGTCAGGATGCCCAGGTCGCAGTCGGCCGTCACGCGGGTCTTTCCGTCGCTCATCGACAGGCCGATCGTGCCCTTGCCGGTCGTCTCGACGGCCATGCCCTTGCCGCGCGCCGCACGCGCATCGA
>DATKXP010000644.1:0-3460 GCA_035529015.1 Phycisphaerae bacterium
GCCCGCCTATCCCCGCATCACGGGCACGGCCAGACACACCTCCAAGCGCCCCCGCCCTCCCAAGCGGGAACGCTCACAGCACCTGCTCCGTCTTACGCCTGTCGCCTTCGCCGCCGGGCCAGGAAGCCCACGGCGCCCAGGCCCAACAGGGCCAGCGTGGCCGGCTCCGGAACGGTGAACAGTTCAAAGGCCAGGTCCTTGGAGTACTGGTTGATGCCCTCCGGCCCGTCCAGCATGTCCAAGTAGGTGGCCGGATACAGGCTCTCGCCCCAGTGGTCCTGGTCGATGTGCACGTCGCACAGGTCGCGGATGAAGATGTTCTCGATGTCGCCGCCCACGGCGTCGTCCTGGAAATGGTAGATCGCGACGTCGTCAGCCGGGTCGGCCGTGTCCAGTGGCAGCCAGCCCTGGATATGCTCGCCGGGCACCGGCACGGGGGAGGCCAGGTCATTCTTCTGCGTGTAGTCGCGGTTGTGCCAGCCCCACATGAGCGGCTCGGTCGGGCCGTTCGGGTCCTGATCGATCAGGGCGACGATCTTGAGCCAGTACACCGTGTCCTTCTGCTGCGGGACCTCGCAGAGCAGTTCCGCGTTGTACTCATAGAGGGCCTCGTTCAAGGGGTGCCCGCCGTTGTGAATCAGCCGCTCGGTGAACGTGCCCTCCAGAGGGGCCAACGCGCCGTCCGGATCGCGCTGCACGATCTGCGTGCTGATGGGCTGGTTCCAGCAGTCGGGATGGCTGAAGAACGGGTATATGGGGTCGGCTCCTTTGGGCACGTCGTGCTCGAAGGCGATAAGGAACTTGTCCGCGGTGCGGTCATCGCCGGCCGGCCGATTCGGATACGATCCCCACCAGCGCACGTGCACGATGTTGCGGTCGTAGTTGTCGGCAAAGTCGTCGGCCATGAACGTGCCGCTGTAGACGGGCTCGATCCCCGGCTCGATCCACCACCACGCGGTGCTGATCTCGTCGTGGCCGTAGTAGACCGTCGGCGCGCCGCTCGCGTCCTTGCCGATCTCGGTCGCGATCATCGGCACCTGGCCGAACTTCAGGACGTCTCGTCCCGGCAGCGGGTCGGCCACGGCACCCGCTGCCAGCACCAACACAGCCAAACCAACCGTCATCCATTGCATTGCTCTCATCGTTTCGTCCTCCATAGAGTTCTTGGGGTCGCGGCCACCGGCGGCCGCGTTTCTCCCCTGTGTTCCTGTGTCCCACGTCGTCGTGCTCTATCTCGAAAGCCCGGGCTGACGGCTATGCCGGACTCTTGTCTGCCCATCCGCCCCGACCGCGCGTCGGCCGGGCAACACGATGGAGGAAACCGCACCGGCTGAGCGGCTTCACCCGCTGCGACACCTGGCGGCCCGCTAAGCGTCTATCCCCGCCTTGCGCGGGCCGAACCAGGTGCACCTTACGTCAATCGGAAGGTCCCCGACCCCCGTCGGGGGCGCTCCCGCACGGCTCTCGTTACCTCGACCGGCGCCGCAGTCGCACGGACTGCCACGCGCGGGACCTGTCAACAGAACGGTCCCACTGCCCGGCTCAGCCGTTCGTACCCTTGCACGTCTCGGAAGTGCTCTCGCTTGTTCGCTCTCGCTCAAAGACTCGGGGGAAACCGTCCCCGCAGACGGTTTCCCCCGTTGCGACTGCTGGCGGCCCGCTACGCGTCTATCCCCGCCTTGCGCGGGCCGAACCAGTTGCACCTTACGTCAATCGGAAGGTCCCCGACCCCCGTCGGGGGCGCTCCCGCACGGCTCTCGTTACGTCGACCGGCGACGTCGCAGGGCGAAGCCTGCGGCACCAAGGCCCACCAGAGCCACGGTCGCCGGCTCCGGCACCTGGCCAAACGCGATGTTGTCCAAACCGAAGGAGTCCGCAGCAGCCGGGTACCAGCCGGCAGGCTCGAGTTGGCCGATATCGACGTGAATGGTCAATCGTTCAGATACAAGCGGCTGACCGGAGAAATCGACGGCCGCGTGCGGCCCGGTCCTGTCCGGCAAGTAGATCCTCGCGTCGTACAGCACTTGACCTGCAAGGGCCGTTACGCTGATCGGGACACTCAGTGCCATGTAGTCCCAGTTGCCCACGTCAAAACCGTACAGGAGCACCTCGTAGCCCGGATCGGCCGTCAGCGTGACGCTGAAGCCCGTGTCGCTCTGGTCGTCCGCAGACTCGTTGTTGGCAACACCCGTGAGGTCGTTGAAGGAGTCGCCATAGTACGTCACCGCCGTGTTCACGTTTTCCGTGGCGTAGGTCGTCTGGACATTGGGCGTCCAGCCCCCCTCGTTGCCATAGGAGTAATCGCCCATGGTGGCGGCCACGACGCGGTCGCCATAGTCCTGCGGGATCGCAGCACCGTAGCCGAGGTTTGCGTCAAATGTCAGGACCGTGGCATGAGCCGCAGGCGTCCCCAGCACCGTCACCGCCATCGCAATGACCGTCCATCCGAGCGTCCATGCTGCCTTCACCGTTCTCCCTCCCCAGATCCTGGCACTCTCGCTCGTGCCTGTCGCCCGACCTGTCGCTCATGCGTATGAGGGGACCCGTCCCCGAACCCCGTCGGGGACGGTCCCGACCAATCTGCTACTTCGACCGGCGCCGCCGCAGGGCGAAGCCTGCGGCGCCAAGGCCCAACAGGGCCACCGTCGCCGGTTCGGGTGCTGTCCTGAAGTCGATCTCCTGGCCGTTGTAGCCGATCACGCGCCAGTCAACGCCTTCGGGCGTCGTCCCGCCGTCCACGATCCCGAACGCGAGAAAGCACTCGATATCGGTGTCGGCGGGCATGCCTGCCACCGGCCAGGAATCCGTGCCAGGCGGCAGGTCGTCGGCCAAGATCCACCAGGGCCCCTCGGCCTCTTCGAGGCCGAGGAACACACCGTCCACGTCTCCGTCCGTGACCTCGTCCCACGACACCACCTTGTCCAGAGGGACGTTCTGCTCGCCATCGGTCGGATCAAGGAGGTTGGGAACCTGCGTCGGCGTGCCAAGCGTCACGTCCACGCTGGTGGTCAACAGTTCGCCGAGCGGCCCGTGGAACGCGAAGGCATAGGTTCCCGACACGACCCCCATCGCGGCCAGGTCGGCCGGAGAGAGGCACTCCGCTTCGGCCTCAAACACCACGTCGTCCGGCCCCCAACGGTCGTCCTCGTGGACCAGGTGCCACGTGCGGCCCGTCGGCGTGGTCATCTCGGCAGCAACGATGTTACGGCCCCAGACTTCGACCTCGACGCTGTGGCCGAGGTAGTTGCCCTGAGCGTCGTGCTCCCTGCCGTAGTACATCTCGATGTCGTCCACCGTGAGGCCGACGTTGTCCACGTTGAGGGTCACGGACTCCAGGAACGCATCCTGCCCGCCGGTCGAAACACCGCGGTGCCAGGTGGCCGACTCGTTCACCTGCACCAGGGCGGTCTCGCCCTCCGGATGGACCAGCACCGTGGTGGTGCCGGTGTCCTGCGGCAGG
>DATKXP010000645.1:0-7372 GCA_035529015.1 Phycisphaerae bacterium
CGTCCAGCACTGCTGTAGTCTCATCCTGGCGAGCCATCGTGCATCTCCTTTCGTGAAAACCGTTCTCGAATCAGGAGATGCTACCGGCTCGCCACTCCTTGCGCCGAGCCGCTTTTACAGAACTTTACGGACTCAATCCTAGCCCCAAGCGTTAGCGCGGGGTCAGGCCTGCAAACGACGGGCGTCGAGGTGGATCATCAGAATGGCCTGGTCGGCCGGGCCGATGCCGGCGATGCGGCCAGCCTGGCCGAGCGAACGCGGGCGGATGCGGGCCAGTTTCTCGCGGGCCTCCGTCCGAAGATGGGGAACACGCGAGTAGTCCAAAGCGGCCGGAATCGGCCGATCCTCCATCCGGCGGGCCCGTTCGACCTGGGCCTGCTGCCGCGCGAGGTACCCCGCGTACTTCGTCTCGATCTCGACCTGCCGGGCCGCCTCGTCCGAGATGTCGAGCGCCGCGAGGTCCGGCACCTCGTCCACGAGCGTCCCCCACGTGACCTCCGGCCGCCGCAGGAGGCTTTCGAGCGTCCGTCCGGCCTGCCGCTCGCGCCGCAACACGTCTTGGGCCGACGCAATCTGGCGTTCCTTCTCCTCGACCCGCCGCAACGCGGCGTCCGAAACGAGGCCGATCTCCCGGCCGACGGGCGCGAGGCGCCGGTCGGCGTTGTCGTGCCTGAGGAGCAGCCGGTACTCGGCCAGACTCGTGAACATCCGGTACGGCTCCTCGGTGCCCTTCGTTACAAGGTCATCGACGAGGACGCCGATGTAGGCCTGGTCGCGTCGCAGGACGACGGGCGTTTTTCCGGCCAGGGCCCGTGCAGCGTTGATGCCTGCCAGGAGGCCCTGCCCTGCCGCCTCCTCGTAGCCGCTGGTGCCGTTGATCTGCCCCGCCAGGTAGAGCCGGGAGACGACTTTCGACTCCAGCGTGGCCTGCGTCTGGGTGGGCGGCACGAAATCGTACTCGATGGCGTACCCGTATCGGACGATCTCGGCCGCTTCCATGCCGGGGATACCGTGCACGACGGCGTCCTGGACGTCTTCAGGCACGCTGGTGGCGATGCCGTTGCAGTAGACGACGTGGGTGTCGCGGCCCTCCGGCTCCAAAAACACGAGGTGATGGTCGCGGTCGGGGAAGCGGACGACTTTGACCTCGATGCTGGGGCAGTATCGCGGCCCGGTGGAGGTGATCTGGCCCGAGTACAGCGGCGCCCGGTCGAGATTCGCCCGGATGGCCTCGTGGACGGCGGGCGTGGTGCGCGTCAGCCAGCACGGGACGCCGTCGAAGGGGTCGTCGGCCGCGTCGAAGGCGAAGCGGACGGGCTCGGGGTCGCTCGGCTGCTCGTTCAGGGGCCGATAGTCGAGGGTGCGGCCGTCCACGCGCGGGGGTGTGCCCGTTTTGAGACGGCCGAGGCGGATGCCGAGGCGCTGCAGATTCCCCGAAAGATGCTCGGCCGCCGGTTCGCCGAACCGTCCGCCGGGCCACGTGCGGCTGCCAAGGTGAAGGATGCCCCGCAGAAAGGTGCCGGTCGTCAGGATGACGGCGCCGGCGCGGTACTCGCGGCCGCTCTCGCACCGCAGGCCGAGGGCCCGGTCGCCGCGCGTCAGGACCTCGGCGGCGGAGTCTTCGATGACCGACAGGTTCTCCTGGCGTGCGATGACCCGCTGCATGGCCAGAGCGTAGCCGCGGCGGTCGCACTGGGCCCGGGGACTCTGGACGGCGGGCCCCTTGCTGCGATTCAGGAGGCGGTACTGAATGGCGGCAGCGTCGGCCACACGTGCCATTTCGCCGCCGAGAGCGTCGATTTCGCGGACGATCTGGCCCTTCGCCAGCCCGCCGATAGCGGGGTTGCACGACATTTCTGCGATGCGGTCACGGCGGATGGTGAGCATGGCGGTCCGGGCGCCGAGGCGTGCCGCCGCCAGGGCCGCCTCGCAGCCGGCGTGGCCGCCGCCGACCACCACGATGTCGAACACGTCGTCCATGGGTCAACATTATACACGCCCGGGCCGGGGCAGGACCACAACGCTAGTTTGCGTGGCGGGTCAGGAGGGCCTGTTGCCCATTCAGCCTTGCTTGTGCGTGGTGGCCTTCCCAGGCCACCACGCCCTGTGTACGGCTCTCGCGGCGGCCTGGGAAGGCCGCCGCGCGGTTCCGGCAACACGCCCGGGAGACGCACGGCGCGAAGATCGGGCGCAGGGCGCCAATCCGTGCCGGCGTATGCCAGAATGGCAGGGGTGATCGGGTATGGCGGCCCATACGGCATGCGGAACCCCCCGTGACGGCCCGGGAAGGGGCATGGGTTTGGCATCACCTTTGCACTTCGTTCATCGCAAACAAGGTCGAACGCGCCGAGGCAAGGAGAACGAACATGGCGATGAAGGCATGGGTACCTGCGGCGGGTCCTTTCGCGGAACTTCAGCGCGAAATGAACCGCGTGTTTGATTCCGTTTTCGGCCGGCACTTCCGGCCGGTCGGCCGCATCCGGTCGGGGTACGTGTATCCGCCCACGAACGTCCGGGAAACCGATGAGGCGTACATGGTACGGTGCGAGGTCCCCGGGCTGGAGATGACGGACCTGGAGGTGTACGTGACCGGCGATCAGTTGACCGTGTCGGGGTCGCGTCGGACCACGATCCCCGAGGAAGGGGTCACGCTGCACCGCCGTGAGCGGGACGCGGGCCAGTTCAGCCGTGCGGTAACGCTGCCCGGCCCGGTGGACAGCGGCGGGACGGAAGCGTCGCTGGCCGACGGCATCCTCTCGATCCGGATTCCGAAGACGGAAGAGGCGAAACCGAAACGCGTCGAGGTCCGTGTCGGCGACTAGGGACGGCGCGAGACAAGCAAGGAGGCACGAACCATGGCCAAGCCGATTGACGTACCGGTTGAGATGAACCACGATCCGCTCGAGCCGCCGGAGAGTTACTTCGTTCCGGCGACCGACGTGTACGAGACGGCGGACGAACTGACCCTTGTGGCCGAGATGCCGGGCATCCAGCCGGCCGGCCTCGCGGTGACGGTCGAGGACAACGTCCTGGTGATCCGCGGCAGGCCGGTCGCCGAGGCCGAGACGGACGGCGAGGTGCTCCTGGAGGAATTCACGGCGGGCGAGTTTTACCGGGCGTTTCAACTGCCGGCCGATTACGACACCGAGCGAATCGAGGCAAACCTCCGGCAGGGCGTCCTGACGCTGACGTTGCCGAAGTCCGAGAGGCTCAAGCCCCGGCGCATCGAGGTCAAGGTGGACTAGCCGCCGGCCCCGACGCGCGGAAACGCACGCGCACGCACACTGAAACGCAGAAGGAGGTGCGATCATGGCCATTGTACCGTGGAGAGGACGAACGCTGCCGGTGGCGACGCTGACGTCGCTGCGGGAAGAGATGAACGACCTGCTGAGCCGGTTCTGGTCGCACACGAGCGAACCGTTCGGCCTGGCGGAGTGGTCGCCGGCCCTGGACGTCTCGGAGACCGACGACGCCGTGCTGGTGCACGCCGAGATCCCCGGGATCGACCCCAAGAAACTTGACATCGCCGTGGTCGGCGACACGCTGACGATCCGCGGCGAGAAGACGGACGAGGCCGAGCAGAAGGGGCGCAACTACCATCGCGTGGAGCGGCGGTACGGGTCGTTCACCCGCAGCGTGCGGCTGCCTGCGGTGGTGGAGGCGGAGAGCGTCACGGCCAAGGCGCACGCGGGCGTTCTGGAGATCCGCCTGCCCAAGAAGGAAGAGGCCAAGGCCAGGCGGATCGAGATCAAGGCCGACTGACCGGCCGAGGCAAGCACCCTCGGGAACCGGGGACTCAGGCGGCGCGGGCGTTGCACGCGTGGCCGGTCGCCGGTTCTTTGATTTGACGTGGATGGTTGCGGGCGTCGCCGTGGGCGGCTATGATAGAGGGCGTTCCCACCGCCATCGGGAAAGGAGGCTCGCATGGATCGCGCGATTCTGACGCAGGGGCACCGGGACCTGGGCCACCTGGCCCGTCACATGGGCGACATCATGCACAAGGTCCTGCACTCGGGTTTCTCGACGGGCCAGAAGCCTCCGGACTGGGTGCCGGCGGTCGATATCAGCGAGATGTGCGACCACTGGGAGGTCATCGTCGAACTGGCAGGCGTCCGGCGCGACGACATCGAAGTGTACACCGAGAACCGTCACCTGACGATAACGGGTTGGCGTCACGATCCGACGTCGCCGGAGAAGGTTCGTCTGCACCAGATGGAGATCGAACAGGGCCAGTTCCGCCGTCGGATTCTCTTGCCGACGGGCGTGGATGAGGATGCCATTACCGCTCGCTACCACGACGGCCTGCTGCAAATCCGGATCCCCAAGCGTTGAGGGTCGCAGGCCCAACGCGAGGAGGGCGATGACGTGCCCAATAGCATCAAAATCAAGAAGCCGCCTTCCGAAACGGCCATCGCCCGGCCCGAGGAGTCCGCGGTCGTCCCTGAGAACCTGCCGGTCATGCCGATCCGCGAGACGGTCCTGTTCCCGGGCATCATCCAGCCGCTGACCGTCGGTCGCGAACGCAGCCTGGCGCTGGTGCAGGACGCCGTGATGGGCGACCGGATCTTCGCCGTCATGGCCCAACAGGACGCGGCGGAGGAGGAGCCGCCGTTTGCCCGGATGTACCACGTGGGCTGCGCCGTGCGGATTCTGAAACTGGTTCGGCTGCCGGACGAGAACCAGACGGTGATCGTCCAGGCCATCGGCCGCATCCGGGCCGAGGAGCTCGCCCAGGAAGACCCGTACTACCGCGCCGACGTGGTTCCCATGCCCGACGTGACGGAGCGGGGCACGGAACTGGACGCGCTGGTCATCAGCGCCCGTGAACTGATCAGCCGGGTCATTGAACTCTCGCCCCGCATTCCCCAGGAAGCCATCGCGGTGGTGGCGTCGATCGAGTCGGCCGGGCAACTGGCGGACTTCATTGCGGCCAACCTGAGCCTCGACGTGCCGCAGAAGCAGGCCCTGCTGGAGGAACCGCGCGTCGTCGAGCGTCTGCGAACCGCCACCGACCTGATGCAGCGTGAGATCGAAGTGCTGGAACTGGCCAGCAAGATCCAGTCGGATGCGCGCGGCCGGATCGAGGAGACGCAGCGCGAGTACTACCTGCGGGAACAACTCAAGAGCATCCAGGACGAACTCGGCGAGAAGGACGAGAAGACCATCCTCATCGAGCAGTTGCGGAGCGACCTCGATGCCACCGGCATGCCGGACGAGGTCCGCACCGAATCCGAGCGTGAACTGAAGCGGCTGGAGGCCATGCCGATCCACGCGCCGGACTTCAACGTGGTCCGGACGTACCTGGAGTACCTGGCCGAGATGCCGTGGACGAAAAGCACCCCTGACCGGCTCGACCTGGTGAAGGCCGAGGAGATCCTCGAACACGATCACTACGGCCTGGCGGAACCGAAGAAGCGGATCCTTGAGTTCCTGGCCGTCCGGAAACTCAAGGCGAACCTGCGCGGACCGATTCTGTGCTTCGTGGGTCCGCCCGGCGTCGGCAAGACCAGCCTCGGCCGGAGCATCGCCCGGGCCATGGCCCGCAAGTTCATCCGCATCAGCCTCGGCGGCATGCGCGACGAGGCGGAGATCCGCGGCCACCGGCGGACGTACGTGGGCGCCCTGCCGGGGCGGATCATCCTGGAACTGCGCAAGTGCGGCGTCAACAACCCCGTCTTCATGCTCGACGAGGTGGACAAACTCGGGTCCGACTGGCGCGGCGACCCCACGTCGGCGCTGCTCGAGGTCCTGGACCCGGAGCAGAATTTCTCGTTCACCGACCATTACCTCGACGTGCCGTTCGACCTGTCGAAGGTGCTGTTCATCGCGACGGCCAACATGCTGGATCCCGTTCCGCCGGCGCTGAAGGACCGGCTCGAGGTCATCAACCTGGCGGGTTACGTCGAGGAAGAGAAACTGGCCATCGCGAAGCGGTATCTCGTGCCGCGCCAGCGGCGCGAACACGGCATGAGTGCACGACAGATCGCGTTCACGCAGGGCGCCCTGCGGCAGATCATCCGGTACTACACGCACGAGGCGGGGGTGCGGAACCTGGAGCGTGCCATCGCGGGCGTGTGCCGGGGCGTGGCGCGACAACTCGGACAGGGCACGGCCAAGGGCGCTGCGATCAAAGTGGCCGACGTCGCGGAGTTCCTCGGCGCCGAACGGTATCTGCCGGACGTGAAACTGCGGACCTCGACGCCCGGCGTCGCGACGGGCCTGGCCTGGACGCCGGCGGGCGGAGATATCCTGTTTGTCGAGGCCACCTCGATGCCGGGATCCGGCAGACTGGCGCTGACCGGCCAACTGGGCGGCGTGATGAAGGAATCGGCCCAGGCGGCGCTGTCGTACATCCGGTCGCGTGCCGACCGATGGGGCATCGACGCCAAGACGTTCCGCAAGAGCGATCTGCACATCCACGTCCCGGCGGGCGCGACGCCCAAGGACGGCCCGAGCGCGGGCATCACGCTGTTTGCCGCCCTC
This sequence comes from Phycisphaerae bacterium, assembly GCA_035529015.1. Taxonomy (GTDB): domain Bacteria; phylum Planctomycetota; class Phycisphaerae; order FEN-1346; family FEN-1346; genus JAUVZF01. Next base: position 6,484 of record DATKXP010000645.1, read on the forward strand.
ACGTCGCTCCTGACGGACAACAGCATCCGAAGCGACGTGGCGATGACGGGCGAGATCACGCTCCGTGGCCTCGTGCTGCCGGTCGGCGGGGTGAAGGAGAAAGTGCTGGCGGCCAAGCGTGCCGGCATCAAGACGGTGGTCCTTCCGGAGCGCAACCGCAAGGACGTCGAGGAGATCCCCAAGGACATTCGCCGCGACATGCGTTTCCACTACGTCGAGAAGGTGGAAGAGGTCCTGCCGCTGGTCCTGACCGACGGCCGCGCGCCCGCCGCAAAGAAGAAGCGCGGCGGCTCCCGCCGCAAACCTTAGCGCAACAGCGCCACTTCCCGCGCGGCGGCCTTCCGAGGCCGCCGCGAAAGACCGCTGCCATGGCGAGCCCCATCGGGACGACTGAACGGTGGTGAACATGGTCACCCTTCAGGATGACCATGCCACCCGACTCTGCGCGGTGGGTGCGGAGCACCCACCCTACGACTGAACGGTGGTGAACATGGTCACCCTTCGGGATGACCATGCCACCCGACTCAGGCCCCGATCGCGGCAGGCCGGGAAACCCGCAGCGCCCCACACAACGCCAGGCGAAGCGTCACTCTCTGAACGCCGCCATCGCCGGCAGGACGTTGCCGCGCTGGTCGAACAGGGCGATGTTCTCCCACGAGGACCTCAGGCCCTCGACGGCGATCCATTCGGGCGCCCAGTAGATGACGCCCTTGCCGAGGCCGTCGGGCGTGTGGCGGACGATGCGGATGAGTTCTTCGAGGAACGCCTTCTGGCCGGCGGGGGTCTGCGGATAGGCCGCCTTGAGGCGCTCGGGCTCGCCGCCGAAGACGTTGCCGCCCGGGTCGAAGCGCTCGGTCGTCCACGGGAAGCCGGTCTCGACAACGACGAT
>DATKXP010000646.1:0-7648 GCA_035529015.1 Phycisphaerae bacterium
ACGCTGGACACGATCACGAACGACTTCGGCGGCGCTGTGACGGTTACCAGCGGTAACAACGTCACGCTGGTCGACGTCAACGCCCTGGACTTTGCTGCGGCAACGGTCAGCGGTAACCTGGACGTGACGGCCGACGGGGCGATCACGGACTCGGGTCTGGTGACGGTGGTGGGCACGACGCGCCTGGAGGCGGGCGCGGCCAACCACATCACGCTGGACACGATCACGAACGACTTCGTCGGCGCCGTGACGGTCACCAGCGGCAACAACGTGATGCTGGTCGACGTGAACGCCCTGACGTTTGCCGGAGCAACGGTCAGCGGCGCCCTGGACGTGACGGCCGACGGCGCGATCACCGACACCGGCGTGGTACCGATAACGGTCGCGGGTACGACGCGTCTGGAGGCCGGGGCGGCGAACGACATCGTGCTCGACTTGGTCACGAACGATTTCGTCGGTGCCGTGACGGTCACCAGCGCCAACAACGTAACGCTGGTCGACGCGAACAACCTGTCCCTGGCCCTCATCACGGCCACGACGGAGGTGCGGCTGCGGTCGGTTGCCGGCGGCATCACCGACGGCAACGCCGGGCTCGCCAACGTCGCTGCGGTCAATCTGGCGCTTCGCGCGGCAACGGGCATCGGCAGCGGCAACGCCCTGGAGACGCAGGTGAGCCAGTTGGCGGCCACGAACACCACCTCCGGCGCCATTCAGGTCGATAACAATGTGGGCGGCCTGTTGACGATCGGCACGGTCGACGGCCTCGCCGGCGTGACGAACGCCGGGGCAGGGGCCGGGGCCATCGTCATCACGAACGCCAGCCCGCTGACGGTGAGTACGCCGGTGACGAACACGGCCGGCGGCGACATCACGCTGACCTCGACGAACGACGGGGGCAACAACGATCACCTGACGCTCAACGCCCAGGTGGCGGCCTCCGGCGGCAACGGCAGCATCAACCTGAACGCGGGGACCGACCTCCTCATCAACAACTCGGCCCCCGCGAACGACGTGTCGGTGGCAGGCAACGGGGCCATCACGGGCATCGCGGATCGTCACGTCCAGTTGGCGGCCGGCGCGCGTCTGGACGCCTCGCTCGGCAACGGCAATGTGTTGCTGACGGCCGACAACGCGGCGGGCAACAACGGCAGTGTCGTCAACCTGGCCGATACGTCGGTCGTCCATGGCGGCTCGGGCACGATTACGCTCAACGCCGACGGCAACGTGACCGTCAGTTACCTCGAGACGACCAGCGCCGCCAACCCGGCCGTCGCGATCAACACCACCTCGGCCGGCGTCGTCGATGCCGACGCCGGCGTCGCCGCCGACATCGTCGTGCTCAACGGCCGCCTGGTCATCAACTCCGTCACGGGCGTCGGTGTGGCCGACGCGATCGACACGCAGGCCTTGGGCGTTTCCGTCGCCAACACCGGCGTTGCCAACATCCACATCTTCAACACCAGGCCCGACACCGTCGACACGACCATCTACGGCCTGACGACGCCGGGCGGCACCATCACCTTCGAGCACACCGGTGGCTACACCGGTGGGGCGGGTCCCAACGCCGACCTCGTCATCGCCGGCAACGTCAGTAGCGGCGTGAATCCGGGCACCGACGGCGGCGATATCCTCATCACGACCCGGCCCGACCTCCAGATCGGCCTGAACCTGACGCTTAACGCCGGCGCGACGGTCAGCAGCCAGGACGTTACCCTGCCGGGCTACGGCGCCCTGAACGTCTCGGGCGCCACGATCAACGGCACGATAGACGTCGGCGAGGGCAACATCACGCTGACCGGCGGCGCCCCCGACACCATCATCGGCGGCGACCAGACCACCGGCGGCACCCAGACCTGGTCTGCCATCCGCGACGTCATCGTCCGGGCGGGCCTCACGACCACCACCGCCACGGCCGACATCAACCTGTTGGCCGACACGGACCTCGACGGCGACGGCGGCGTGTGGATCGACGAGGCCGGCGGTGTGCCCGACGCCTTCCTGAACTCGGGCCAACACGTTATGGCGGACGGCTCCGACGTCTTCAATATCGCCGTCACGGCCGAGAGCGTTCAGGTTGACGCCGACGGCGCCAATTACCAGATCACCGCCGTCGGTAACGTGACGCTCGAGAGCGGCGCGGGGGCCTTTGTGTCCGACGTCGTGGTCGACGGCCGCGTCGGCTCCACCGGGGCGGCTGGCGGCACGGTCGAAATCACGGCCGCCAACCGGATCCTCCTCGGTGTGGCAAACGGCCTCGGGAGCAACCTCTCGAGCGTCGGCGGCAACATTGACCTCAAGAGCGCCGTCCTCCTGACGGCCGACGTGCTGCTCGCCTCCACGGCGGGCAACGTTACTTTCGACATGTTCGTTGACGCCCTCGACAACGCCGGGCCGGCGTCGGCCCATGGCCTCACGGTGAATACCAACGCCGGCAACACGACCTTCACCGGCGAGGTGGGCGGCGGTAGCGGCAACACGTTCGGTGCCGACGATCACGGTCTGGAGTACGTCACCACCGACGCGGCCGTTGTGGGCGGCAACCTGTTCCTCGGCGCCGACGTCACCACCTCCGGCGGAACCATGACGTTCAACGACCCGGTGGTGCTGACGGCCGACGTGACGCTGACCGACACGGGTGCCACGGGGATCGCCTTCAACTCGACGGTCGACACGGCGGCGGGTCTGGGGGCAGGCCTAGGCGACCTCGTGCTCGTCTCGACGGGGCCGACGGTGTTCGTCGGCGCGGTGGGCTCGGACCCGGACGGGGCGGGTGCTGTCACCAAGGCGAACCTCGGGAGCGGCACGGGCGCGGCCATCACGATCAACTCGGCCGGCACGACGGAGTTCCAGAGCACGGTGGCGGTGGCGTCGGGCGTGACGCAGGTGGGCGCGGCGGGGTTGGTAACGTTCCGCCAGAATGTGGACGTCTTGGGCGCCGGGACGCCGAGTACGTTTAACGCGAACGTGACGCTCGACGGTCTGGTCTTCACGTCGGTGGGCGCGGTGACGTTCGGCGACGCGGCGGCCGACCAGGTGACGCTGTCGGGCGGCGACGTGACGCTGACGGTGACGGGCCTGACGACGGTCAACGCGCTGGTGGACGGCGGTCAGGACCTGATTCTGAATACGGTGGGTGGGGCGAACTTCAACGCGGCGGTCGGCGGTGTCACGGCGATAGGCGATGGGGTGGGCGCGTCGATCCAGATCGGCGCGACGGCCGGGGCGACGGTGTTCGGCGGGACGGTCCGGACGGCCGAAGGCATGACGCAGGCGGGGACGGCGGGGCTGGTAACGTTCCGCGATAACGTGAACATCCTGGGCGGCGTGACGCCGAGTGCGTTTGACGCGAACGTGACGCTCGACGGCCTGACCTTTACGTCGGCGGGCGCGGTGACGTTCGGCGACGCGGCGGCGGACCAGATGACGCTGTCGGGCGGCGCGGTAACGATCCGGACGACCGGCGCGGGCGACAACCTGACGTTCAAGGGGAAGGTGGACGGCCGGCAGGACCTGACGCTGGACGTTCAGAACGCCGCGGCGACGACCGTGTTCGAGGCGGCCGTCGGGTCGGGCGCCGGGACCGAGATTGGCGACGGGGTGGGGCCCGCCATCACGATCAACTCCGTGGGGCCGACCACGTTCCAGAGCACCGTCGAAACGTTCTCGGGCATGACGCAGGCGGGCGCCGCGGGCCTGGTGACGTTCCAGGACGACGTGACGGTCGCGGCGGGTGACACCGACACGACGTTCAACGCCAACGTGACGCTCGACGGTCTGACCTTCACGTCGGCGGGCGCCGTGACGTTCGGCGACGCCGGTGCCGATACATTGACGATCGCCACCGCCCTGGTGACGGTCGACACGTCGGCGGCCAGCCAGTTGGTGACGGTGAACTCGGCCACGACGATGAACCAGGACCTGACGATCACGACGGGCGCCGGGAACATCGTCCTGAACGGCACCATCAGCGGCAACAACGATCTCGTGCTGAACAGCCGGGCGCAGACGCAGGTCAACGCCCAGATCGGCGGAGGCGCGCTCGTGCCGCTCGCCACGGTGACCACCGACAACGGCGGCGGCGGGGCGGCCGAGAAGACCATCTTCACCGTGGCCGGCGGCGCGTGGAATAACCCCACGGTCGAGACCACCGGCGACCAGACCTACCACGACGCGGTCGAACTCCAGGCCAAGACCGTCCTCCAGTCGACGGCGGGCGGCATCACGTTCAACAACACGGTCGACGGCGGCCAGGCGCTCGTGGCCAACGCGGTCGCCGGTAACGTCACCTTCGCTGCCGGCGTGGGCAATACGACGCGGCTGGCCAGCGTGGCTGTGACCAGCAACGACGCGGCCCCCGTGATGCCTGCGGGTGCCGTCAACCTGCTCATGCACGACGTCCGGACCGTGGGGAACCAGGTGTACAGCGTGACCGGCACGATCGAGTTGGTGTCCACGGCCGCGTCGCCCGCGGCTCCGGCCGTGCCTCTGGTCCTGGACCCGTTCCCGGCTACGTGGCTGGCCACGTACGACGCCACGGCCGGCGGCATCGAGTTCAACACGGGCCGCGAACTCGATGCGGCGCCGCCTCTCGTGGCCACGATCTTCAATCGGGCGGGCAACGTCATCATCAACGCGGGCGGCGGCAATTTCACGATGCACGTGAACGACAAGTTGACCGTTGTCGGCGCGGGGGCGGGCGGCTCCCCCGGCGACCTCGCCATCATGACGAGCAACAACGCCCTGCTGGGCGACCTGAACGCCTTGCACAACATCATCGTCACGGCCGCCCAACCCGGTGGGATCATCCAGCCGCTTGCCCGGCCCCAGGGGCAGGTCCTGAACTACGGGGGAACGCTCGACACCGAGATCCCGACCATGCCGTGTGCGGACTTCGTGGCGGGCGGCGATATCCACTTCAACGTGGCGCCGGCAGTGGGCCAGTTTACGTTCTCGGATCCCGATGCGCACGGCACGCCGGCAGGAACCCTGGCGGCACAGATCTACACCGAGTTCCCGCTGGCGCTGCTACCCATGCACATGATCTTGGGCGGACAGGTTCTTGACATGGTTCCGCAGGGCCCGACGGCCACCAACCCGGCCGACGTGATCGCCGGTGCCGCCGCCAAGCTGGCGATGATCACACCCCAGGACCTGAGCCTGACGCCGGCCCAGAAAGAGGTGCTCGTCGGCCTGAACATCCCGCCGCGCGACCTCTCGGCCAAGGAGGCCCTCTCGATGCTCCTGGCCGGGTACATCAACGACTACGAGTTCAACCGGGGCCGCGAGCAGCTCCACGTGGCCGCCGCCCGGTTCCCGCGGTCCGTGGTGGCCCCGCTGGCAACGGCTTACGCCGATTTCCTGGGCGAGGGGAGAGTCAACGCCGTGAAGGCCGGCCTCCAGAAGGCCTGGGATGCCTACCGGCAGGCCGCGCCGCCTGCCCAGGACCCGCAGGCCCTGGCCAGGGGGTTCTACCCCTGGCTCGTGACGAACCGCGACAAGTACCCCGAGGTCTTTGTGATTGCCGGGCGGCTGAACGAACTCATTGTCCTCCTGGGCGACATCGGCTTGAGTCAGGCGGAATTCGGCGAGGCCCGGCTCGGTCTCCTGATGACCGTCAAGCCCGAAGGCATGGAGGTGGGCCAGTTGGAGTCGCTCATCGGGCACATCATGGCTGAAAAGCAGGTCGGTGCGGCAACACCGTGACCGTAGCAGCCCTGCCGCGCGGTGGCCACGGGGCCACGCTGGCGTTCGGATATAGGGATCAGAGTTGACGTCGAGGAACTGCTTCGCGAAGTAACGCCTGAAAACCTATGCGCCGACGCCCCGGATTGTGACAAGGGGGTCGTTGAAATGGAACGGCTGGCTCAGGGCCCCCCAGGTACTGGGGGGCCCTGTACTCCATTAGACCTTTGGCCGTCAGCACCTCCGCTTCACGCAACTCACAGATGATCTGCGCGGCCGTGAAAACCTTCCTGCCGGACGCTGATGTGCCGCGCGGCAAGGATGCCAAACAGGCCACCGGGGAAGCGGACGGCGTCCTTGGGTTTGCCGAGGTCGCGTCCGACACCGGACACGCGTTCCATCACCTGGTGGGGAACGTGGCGGAGTATGTCTTCGAGGACGCCAAGGCCCAGGAACAGAAGGACGCCGGCCTGGATCCGAGCGGGCCGGACGCCGGCAAGATATCCCGTTTCCTGGCGGCGGGCGAGGCGAACCTGAAGGTCGTCGGGGCCTCGGCGCTCTCGCCGCCCGAGATCAAGCCTGATATCCCCGAGCCGGTGTCGGCTCAACTTCGTTGGGTCAGGCTGCTCCGATGTCGGGTTCCGACTGGCCTTCACGGCACCGCGTGCCACCTTCCGCGAACGGCTGGGCGATCTGCTCCGCAAAACGCCGAGCCCGTTCCGGCAATAGGCGGCACGCGGGGTTCTTGGCCGCTTACTCAGCCACGGCGACCTGGGTGTCCGTCTTGGCCGCCTCGCGGGCCGCCAGGATCACCTCGGCCTCGCCGCCGCCAAAGACGGCCTGGCCGAGACCGTCGCCGGCAGCCAGCGAGAGAATGGGCTGCTGGCCGGTCGATGCCGTCCGCGTGTGCGTGCCTTGTGCGCCGCAACCAGCCATGAGGGTCAGCGCGAGGGCCAGGGAAACAAGCCCGATCCACTTCTGTCCGCGACGTTTGCTTGCCAACATGTTACACCTCCGTAGGAAGATAGTGGCTCGACTCCGCAACACGCCGAGCCCGTTCTGGTAATAGGGGGCACGCGGGCTTACTCAGCCACGGCCACCTGGGTGTCCGTCTTGGCCGCCTCGCGGGCCGCCAGGATCACCTCGGCCTCGCCGCCGCCAAAGACGGCCTGGCCGAGACCGTCGCCGGCAGCCAGCGAGAGAATGGGCTGTTGGCCGGCAGTCGATGCCGTCCGCGTGTGCGTGCCTTGTGCGCCGCAACCAACCATGAGGGTCAGCGCGAGGGCCAGGGAAACGAGCCCGATCCACTTCTGTCCGCGACGTTTGCTTGCCAACATGTTACACCTCCGTAAGAAGACAGTGGCTTGACTCTACTTCGTTTCCACCCACCTGCTCCTCAGCATCTCCCCAAGAGTGCTTCAGGCGAATGGTGCTTGAACTATTAAGAGGTTACGCATAGCCGGGACTTTGTCAAATGAGGTCGGATGGGCGGTTCGGGCAGAGTGGGCCCTTGGCGGCGCTGCGGGATGTGTAAGTCATTGTAGATTAACGAGTTAGGGCGAGCTGGTTGTCGACTGACGGGGGTCGGTCACAGTTACTCGCAGGCGCATCGCACTTGCGCAACACCTTTGCGAAGCAACCGATTTTCCCCTCCCCCCCTCCTTTGACAGGCGCATCTGGCGGGTGCGGAGGTAACCGATGGTTGGTCGTGGCACGGATGCCGGACGGCCGAATCGGCCTCCGGGCGTGTGTAACCTCACTTTTTCACGATGAGTTCGGCGATGCCGCGCCGAAGGTTCGCGATCTGCCACGCCTTGAGGGTGGTAAACCGGAGGGCCTGGGCGTTGTCGGCACCGGTGCCGGGGGCCCGGCCGGCCTCGAACCGCACGGCCGCGAGCACCATGGCCTTGATTTGCTCGCGGCTGAGGCCGCGGCGCCGGGCCACCTCGACCAGGTACTCGACCAG
>DATKXP010000647.1:0-6030 GCA_035529015.1 Phycisphaerae bacterium
GGGATCGGTCACGGCGAGCGGCGCCCCGACGTTGGTCCCGTTGGCGGCGTCCTCATCGACGGCGAAGGTGGCGGCGCCGATGTCGGGCGTCTCGTTGACGTCGCCCACGTTCACCGTGACGGCGGCCTCGTCCCAGAGTCCTCCGGAGTCGGTGACCCGGACCGTGAGGACGTACTGCGGCGTGGTCTCGAAGTCGAGGGTCGAGTTGTCGGTGACGGTAATCTGTCCGGTGTCGGCGTGGATGGCGAAGACGCCGGCGCCGTTGCCGCCCGTGATGGTCCAGGCGGTGGTGTCCACGGCGTCGGGGTCGGTGACGGGCAGCGGCGTTCCGACGTTTGTGCCGTTGGCGGAGTTCTCATCGACGGCGAAGGTGGCAGCGTTGATGCTCGGCGCCCCGTTCCCGAAGGTCTGCAAGTTAACCGTGAAGTCCTGTCGCGGCAGCGGTCCGTTTACCTCCAGGGGATTGCCGTTCGGCCACCAGTACCAGAGGGTGTCGTCGTAGTAGTACAGGCTGCCGAGGGACTGAGTCGCGATGCCGTGGGGCGTGGCGCCGTTGGCGTACAGGATGTCCTTGGCGTAGACGTAGTTGACGGTGCCGGCGGCGACGCTGCTGTTGATCCAGGAGTTGGCCTCGCCGGTTATCCCCGTGACGTAGACGCCGCCGATCGTGGCCAGGAGGGTGTCGAAGTCGCCGAGGGCGTCGGGCAAGTCGTTGACGCCGGCGTTGATGCCGCCAAAGACGAGTCCGTTTCGGATGCCGCCGAGGGTCATGGCGCCGGTGTTGCGGGCGGAGCGTATCTGGGCCCCGTCGAGCCAGCCCGCGATGTAGACCGTGCCGAGCGTCTGGGCGGCCGCGCCGTCGGTCAACGTCAGGTTGACCTGCGAGTTGCCCTGGATGCCGCCGTACCAGTTGCCGCGCGCCGAGTAGTACCCCAGCGTCGGCGCGGTGACGGTGTCGTCGGCGCCGCCGGTATCGAGCCAGTCGGCCACGTTCAGGTACCCGATCGGCGTCTGGGAGTTGACGCTGAAGTCCTGCACGCGGTCAAACGTCATGTACACCGATGCCCACGGATTGGCGGCAGCGCCGATCGTCAGGGTGCGTTCACCGGACACGTCGTCAAGGTAAAGAGAGGCCAGGGTGCCGGTGAGGGTGAAGTCGCCCGCCAGGTTCGAGGTGGTGGCGTAGAAGTACCCGAGCGGGGTGTCGTCTCCGGGGTCGGCCGGGTCTCCGACGGTCACGTCGCCGAGGGTGGCTTCGCCGTCGCCGACGGCGCCCCACCAGGGCGTGGATATCGAGACGTAGGACCCGGTGGTCGTGCCCGTCAACTCGACGTCCAGTCCTTCGGCACCCACGCTGACGGTGCCGGTGCCGGGGCCCCAGAGGCTGAAGGTCACGGGCGTGCTGTCCGCATCATCCACCGTCAGGTTCACGCCCGAGCGTGTGCCGACGGCTCCGAACTGCCACGCGACGTCGTAGGTGCCGGCGCTGGCGGCCAGGTTGTTGTCTTCGTGAACCTCAGTGATGACGTTGGTGGCATCGATGTCGGCCAGCAGGTAGCCGGTGCCGGGTGTGGCGTCGCCCGGTATGGGGACCGTGAGCCACCAGGCCTGCGACGCCCCGGGAGCCAGCCAGATGGATATCTGCTGGCTCTTGAACAGGGTATCACCGCCCAGGGCCTGATCGGCGGAGAACCACAGGTTGTTGGTGATCGTGCCGACGGCCGTGACGCCCCCCGTGTTGGTCATGGTGGCCGAGACCCAGGCGGACTCGCCAGGGACACTGACGTCGGGCAGCCAGATGGTGTTGAAGGCTACCGTCAGGTCGGGCTTGTCGGGGATGTTGGCGTCGAAGGTGCCCAGCACGCCGGCCGGCACCGGGTTGCCGTTCGTGTCGGTGACCCCGTTGGCCTCCATCGACACGGTGTAGGTGCCGTTGTCGGTGAAGTCCCAGGTCCAGCCCGGCCCGTAGACGCAGTAGGTGACGGTGCGCGGCGATCCGTTGGTCCAGTTGTCGATCTGGGAGTACCAGGCGGGTTGGTCGTAGCCGTTCGGGCCGGTGACCCGGACGTCCTGATAGCCGACGGTCCAGAGGTTGACGGCCACGTTGTCGGTATAGGTAACGGTGAACGCGTGTGGCGCACCGGTCGGTATGGTCACGTCGTTTGCCGCGAGGGCGGCCGTCGGGGCTACCGGGTCGGGGTTGAGGATGTTCACGTCGAAGGTGCCCAACGCCCCCGCAGGGACGGGGTTGCCGTTCGTGTCGGCGACCTGGTTGGCCTCCATCGACACGGTGTAGGTACCGTTGTCGTTCCAGTGCCAGTTCCAGTTCGGCCCGTAGACGCAGTAGGTGACGGTGCGCGGCGAGCCGTTGGTCCAGTTGTCGATCTGCGAGTACCAGGCGAGTTGGTCGTAGCCGTTCGGGCCGGTGACCCGGACGTTCTGATAGCCGACGGTCCCGAGGTTGACGGCCACGTTGTCGGTGTAGGTGACGGTGAACGCGTAGGGCGCGGTGGAGACGGTCGTGATGTCGTTGGCCGCGAGGGCGGCCGCCGGGGCTACCGGGTCGGGGTTGTTGATGGCGACGTCGAAGGTGCCCAACGCCCCCGCAGGGACGGAGTTGCCGTTCGTGTCGGCGACCCCGTTGGCCCCCATCGACACGGTGTAGGTGCCGTTGTCGTCCCAGTGCCAGTTCCAGTTCGGCCCGTAGAGGCCGTAGGTGACGGTGCGCGGCGAGCCGTTGGTCCAGGTGTCGATCTGGGAGTACCAGGCGGGTTGGTCGTAGCCGTTCGGGCCGGTTACCCGGACGTTCTGGTAGCCGACGGTCCAGAGGTTGATGGCCACGTTGTCGGTGTAGGTGACGGTGAACTGGTAGGGCGCGGCGGAGACGACCGTGATGTCGTTTGCGGCGAGGGCGGCTGCCGGGGCTACCGGGTCGGGGTTGTTGACCGTCACGACGGCGGCCGTGGCGGGGCCGAAGGCCTGGTCGCTGTCGCAGGCGCGTGCGAAGAACCGGTTCACGCCGTAGCCGAGCGACGCCGTCGACGTCGTGTAGGTGGCGGTGCCGTTCACCACATTGCCCCACCCGATGGCCGTATCGATGGCCGCGTCGAACGTGCCGCTGCCATCGGCGTCGCGGTGAAAAAGGACCCAGCCGATGATGCCGTCGACGTCGGCCAGATCGGTGGCGGTCAGCGTCACGTTGGCGCCGAGGTCCACCGGATCGGGAAGGGCGGTGTGTGTGCCGACGGTGGGGGCGTTGTTGCGGCGTCCGGCGTCGGAGTAGCTGAAGCCGCTCGTGCCGATGGCGTTCCTGGCCTTGACCCAGTAGAAGTACGCGGTGCCGGCGACGGCGGCGGTGTCGTGGTACGTCGTGCCGATGACGCTGTCGAGTTGGGTGGCACCTGCCGAGTTGTCCACCGTGTGCCGCCAGACTTCGTAGGAACCGGCGCCCGCGACCGCGTACCAACTGACGGTCACCTCGGTGGTGTTCGTACCGTCGGTGGCGGAGACGCCGTAGGGCACGCCGGGCGCCTGCGACGCGGTGTCGCCGAAGTTGACGATGCCGCCGGTATCGCCGGAGACGAAATCGATCTCGGTGTTCATCTGGGCGGCGTTGACCACAACGACCCCCGCGCCGGCGAAGGCGCCACCCGAGCAGATCAGGATCTGGGTCGTCCCGTCCGACGGCATCGACCACCCGCCGTGAGCGTTCGTCTGGGCCGTGTCGGTGCCGTTGGTGATACTGACGTTGGCCAGGCCCTCGCCGAGGTCGTAGAGGTCGTTGGCGTTCGTGTCGGAGTAGACGATCCCGGTGAAGATGGGCCCCGCCGCATCGGTATAGGCCGTGTGAACGGCCCAGTACTCGACCAAGGCGCTGCCGCCGTCGGTGGCGTGGCCGACGCCGATCTCGCGGTGCGGTCCGAAGAGCACGTCGGTTGCGAGCAGGTGGGCCCCGGTGTCGAGCGGGTCGGCGCCGCCGTTTTCGAGGAGTCGGTTGAGGGTGTCGTCGGCGTCGGCGAGGCCGCCGTCGATCGACTCGATGTTGTTGGCGGCATCGAGCCAGGCCGCGGGCAGGGCGTAGCCGGCGTCGCGGGCCATCTTGTTCGGCCAGTCGGCCGTGACGGCGCTCTGGTGGGCGAAGTAGTCGTTGGCGGCCATCTCGCCGGCGTGGAACTCGGCGGAGTCGAACAGATCGGAGTTGACGGCGAGCGGCTGCTGTGGGGCCACGCCGGCGAGCGTGACGGCCAGACCGGCCTCGGCGGCGTAGGCAGCCGGGTCGTGACGGGCCTGGTTCAGCAGGTACACGAACATCTGTGCTTCGGCCGAAACGGCCAACAGAAGCCGTTCCTCCAGGGGCTCCAGACACGCCGCCCCGCCGGTTCTGCAAGTGGTCTTGTTCATGTCTCACCCTCAGTTGGCAGCAAAGCCCAAGCGGCACCCGGTAGGGGAATGGGCCAAGCCTCGTCCCTGTGCATTGGGTGCGGCCGCTGCGCTGGGGTGAGCGGCGCGAGCCGGCAGAGGCCGTTTCTGGCGGCGCCAAGCCGGCTTCGCGCACTAACTATCGCCACAAACAGGGGGAGAATTTAGGAAAACCGCGTTTTTTTGAATGCTGAAAGTCGGCGTTGCCGTCCCGGCGATGGGGCACAAAAAGTCAAGGGGAACCGCTGCATGCGGCCGATGACAGGGATGAGAGCCCAAACCGCGCTTTTGCCGGGCGGGGTGGCGTCGTATAATACAAGGGATGACCATGGCAGCCAGAGACCGGCAACTCACGGTGACCGACCTGCGCATCAGCGTGTACCTGCGGGCGCTGCACCCGGAGTTCTTCGCTATCCGTGCGCGGCGGGTCATCGAGCACTCGGCCCTCGACAGCGAGGTCTGGCTGCTCGACGGGGGACACGTCATCACGTTCGTGGACGGCCCGAACGCCATCACCGAGGTTCTCGCGCCCAGGGACCTGGAACTGCCGAAGCGCGGCCTCGCGCGGACGGTGGACCTGGCGGGCGAACGCGATCACCGCCTCGAAACGCGCGGACCCGTCGTCTACCAGATGGCGTACCAGGTCAATACCGAGTCGCCCAAGACGTACGTGCGGGAGGCGGAAGAACTGCTGGCGTCGGCGCGGCAGGGGCACCTGTTCGCCGAGGGGTCGCCGCAGGCCGCCGGGCGGTCGTTCTCGTACGCCGTTCCCGAACCGCGGGGCGCGGGCCTCCTGGTTCACACCTGGCACGGATTCCCGGCGGAGAATACCATTCTGAAGACCCAGACGCTGATCGAACGGCTGTAGCCATGAAACGGACACTTGCGGCAGCGCTTCTGACCGCCATGCTCCTCCTGGCCGCTGCGCCTCCGTTGCGCGCCGGCGTCGGGATGGGGACCATCGAGGAGCACCCGGCGACGGCCAGGGAACGCTGGCGCGAGAAGGCCGAGGAGGCGTACCAGGAAGGCATGAAGGCCCGCGCCGCGGGCGACACGACGAACGCCGTCCGCTTTCTGCTGCGTTGCGCCAACATGGGCAAGATGCGCCTCGACTCGAAGCACCCCGAGATGGCGTTCAACACGCTGAAGGTCATCACGGAGGAGGCGCGGAAGGAACTGGTGGTGGCGCGCGATTTCCTCTCGGGCGAAGACCCGGGGGCAGGCATGATGGAACTGAAGCGCATCACCCGCACCTACTTCGGCCTCTGGCCGGCCAAGGAGGCGGGCACACTGATGCGACAACTGGAGGCCGACCCCAAGTTCCAGGCCACACTCAAGGCCGTCGAACTGGCCGAGGAACTCGCCCGGGCCGAGACGCTTGAGGCCGAAGCCGCCGCCCTCGCCAATCCGCCCGAGACGAAGCCCCGGGATGCCGACCCCTCCGAGAAACCCAAGTCCAAACTCCCCACCACGCCGCCCGAGACCCAACCGACGGGCGTGACCGCCGCCATCGTCACGCCGAAAACGCTGACGCCGAACCAGCGACGCGAGGCACGCATCGCCAAACTCCTCGAGGCCTACGAGATCTACGGCCGTCTCGCCAAGCAGGGC
>DATKXP010000648.1:0-3993 GCA_035529015.1 Phycisphaerae bacterium
GATAGACTCGTTCGACGCCCCAGGCGAGGATCGGAATCTGCGAGAACTGCCGGACCTCCTGCGGCTCGGTCTTGATGGCCACCGTGATCATGTCCCGGGCGTACTCGGGCGCGCCGCTGTTCCAGCGGTCCTGGAAGTCCCAGTAGTTCTGGAAGACGTCGCGGATAAGCTTCTTCTTGCCGGGCAGGATGCTCAACAGATCGACCACGAACATCGTGTCCCAAATCCACTGGCCCTTATAGTACGGTCCGCCGGGGACGATCCAGGTGTTCTTCAATGGCGGCGTGGGCGGCATGAGCTTCTCGAGAACGCACTTGGCCATCACGCGCTCTGCCAGTGCGAGCACCTCGGGGCTGTTGGCCTCGAAAAGCGATCCGGTGTCGAGCGGCGCAGGTTCAGACGCGCAGGCGGCCTCGCCCAACGCGCTCGCCAGCGACACTGCGCCGGCCGTTTTGAGAAACGCACGCCGTTTCACGTGATGGCCTCCGTGATTGTCCGGCGTCTGCTCACCAGCCCCCCATGCCCCCACTCACCCCGGCCAGGCAAGGCCCGACCCGGCGGGACCGGCAGGCCGCTCCGCGTCACATTCATTTCACGGGCTCGACGAACTCACCCTTGTCATTCCTGACGGCATCGATGGAGACGCCGTGGTAAGCGCGTGCAAGAACAGCGATGTTTCGGTCATCGCCCTTCAACTCGCCTACGGGACGTGCCAACAGCCCCTCCAGCGGCAGAAGCGAATTCCCACCGGGCTTGGCGAAGCCGTACAGTCCGATGCCTGCCTTCAAGGCCGCCGGGACGACGGTGGTTGCGTCCTGCCTGTTCCAGTTGGCCAGGCAGGTGATGAGGCGGGTGTGCTTGCCGATCATAGGTTTTACGGCGTTGATGCGCTTCAGGTCGCCACCCTCGTTCATCAGCCAATCCGCCTCCTTGTACATCGCCGAGTTGACAACATGCGGATGTGTTGGGTTATTGCTGGTCAGCCAGACAATGCACTTCGGGTTCGCGTCTTTGGCGGCCTTGTGGATGGTTTTCCAGCACCGGTCAATGGCCTTGCGGCCGCAGGCGACTTCCTGCGCTTTGGACAACTGGTCTTCTCTCGGGAACACCTCGCCCATGAGTTGCGCATACAACTTCTTCTCGCACTCCAACCATTTGCCCTTCGTCGACTGCCGTTTCGGTTGCCACACCCAGTCGATCATGAAGCCGTCGATCCCGGTCTTGCTCACCGCATCGCCGATGGCGGCCGACAGGTAAGCGAGATACTCATCGGTGTACGGAATATGATAGGTGCTCGGGGTCCCGTAGCTCAGGTCGGGGTGTTCCTCGCCCCACCGGGTGTTGGCGCCAATGCAGAAATAGCCCATCACGAGCATGCCTTCCCGGTGCCCCAATCTCGCCATCTCGGGAAGAAAGTCGTGCTTCAGCCCCGGCTGCTCCGGGACCAAGCCGTTCTTGTACCAGGCGTAGCCGTTGCAGGAAACGCAGAACGTCTGGATGACATTGGCACCCATCGCCTTGTACCAGGCCACGTGCTTCGCCGGATCGGCGCCGGCCCACGATCCGGGCTTGGCAAACGCCCTCCGTGCCCCCCAGTTGAAATCAATGCAGTAGGCTTTGATGTCTTTAGCCTGTGCGGGCGCGACTGGAACATTTGCCTTTCGGGGCTCGGCCGCAGAAGCCGTCCCACTCATTCCCACAATGATGCATGCTGCTGCCAGTGCCGTTTCCAGAAAGGTCCTGTGTATTCTCGGGGGTGCCACTGGCGGCTTGTCCGCCAGTGCGGATGAGACACTGGCGGACAAGCCGCCAGTGGCACCCGCGTCGGAAAAGTCATAGTACCTTTCTGAAAACGGTACTAGGTATCGTGTCATGTGCTCCCTTCCCGTTGCGCGTCATCCATGGCGGCTCGGCGCGCATCCGGCGGTTTGCTCTACCTGCCCGCGCCTGCCGCTGCGGCGCCGAGTTCGGCGGCGATCTCCTGCAGACTTTTCGGCCACTGGCTGAACTCGACGCTCGCGGCGTTCTCGATCTTTGGTTTGCCGATTCCCTCGACCAGGGCGGCGGCCGGTTGGGCGTAGACGAACGGGACCTTCTCCTGGCCGTAGGTCTCGGCGAGACTGGCGGCGTAGACCTCGAGGGACGGTGAATACTTCGAGACGTCCGCGCTGATGTTGTCCTTGCCCGGGATCCACACCACGCCGCGGACGCCAAACGGGGTCAGCGGACTGATACAGAAGTTGTAGGTGTGGGTGGCTGTTTCGGTGCGCGCGGCCCATTCGTTGTAGTAGGGTTGGGGAAAGGGCGGCGGCCCGTCCGCCAATTCGTCCGGCAATTCGTCGCCCGCCGCGAGCAGGGCGGCGACGTCGCGGTTGTACTGCTTGAGGGTCTCGATGTAACCGGCCACGGCGGCCTTGCAGACATCCGTGTTCGGGTAGGCCAGGTTGAGCTCATCGCGTTCCTTTTCGAAGCCGGCGGCCTTCTGCATGCCCGCATAGGAAACCCAGGTGAGCGGCGGGTTCTCCGAACCCAGCGTGACGATGCCGACGGGCACGCCGGGCTGCTGGACCCGGGAGGCGAAATGGTAGGCGACCACGGATGGCGGATCCCCGACGTCGTCGGAATCCGCAGCCTGCCAGGACGCCACATACTTGCCGCCGCCGATCTCCATTCTCAATTTGCGCGGCGTCCGGAACCGCCGGGCCTTGGTCTTGATGCGGAACTCGCGGACCAGCGGCAGGGCTTTGGGCGAGACCCCTTCGCCTTCCTTGGGCCGGATCAGGTCACCCGACAACTGACGAGAACCGGTCATGATCCAGACATCACCGACGAGGACGTCCCGGACCGTGCGCGCCTCCCCGTTGCTGCACCGAATCTCGAGATCGCGCCCTTTGCCGGAGGAGGGCATGGGGTCGAGGGTGACACGCCAGCGCTCGAACTCGTCGACCTTGGTCTTCTTCTCTTGATTGCCGAAGGCGACGGTCATCTCGGTGCCGGGAACCCCGTGTCCCCAGACGGGCACCGGGAGGTCGCGCTGGATGACGGCGTGGTCGCGGAAAAGGGTTGCGGGGAGCAGGTAGGTCTTCTTGCCCCACTTTCTCTGGGCCTCGGCCTTGGCGGCCGCGACGATCGCCGGATCGTCTTCGTTAAACATCTGCTTGCCGTCGAAATACGCGAACGGGATCGCCGGCAGCCCGGCCCGGTTGTAGAGGTTGGCGCCCATCGGCGTCGCGCAGTAGGCGTACTGCACGCCCCGCGGCTCCCGGACGGCCTTGCTGGTCACCACGACCTCGTTGCCATCGATGACCGCTTCGGCCGGATGCCAGACCTTGTCCTTGCCGGCGAGCCGGAAGTGCTTCAGCCTCTCGCCCGGGGTCTCGCGGGCCGGTTCGACGTAGGCCGACGGGTCCTTCTGGTAGTCGGCCTGCATACCCTTGCTTGCGACCATCAGGCCGCCGCCGGGGCCGCGCTGCTCGAACTGCACGCGAACCTTGGCGCCGTCCACCGTAGACGACTTGAAGATCGGGCCGGTGTAGGGAATGTCCTTCCCGTATTGATGGGCCAGCGCCCAGCGGGCCAGCCGCCTGCCCGGGTCGAGTTTGTTGAAATAGTGAATGCCCGTGGGCCGGGCGCTGTTCAGGTCGTGTTGGGGGACCATGCCGACGTTCTTGGCTCGCATGAAGAAGAGGGTCTGGGTCTCGCGAATGTCGGCAAAACCGACCGTGTCGGGATCCGGTTCGCCGTAGCACTGCATCTGGGTGAAGTAGAAGGGCAGATCCGGGCGGTCCCAGACGTCGCGCCAACCATGGATCAACGCTTCGAGTTTGTCGGCGTAGATCTTGCCGTCGCTGCCGTTGCTGGTTCCCTGGCACCAGATGGCGCCGCGGATCGCGTAGGGGACCAGAGGCGCGATCTTCTTGTTGTGCATCCGCGACGGGCCCTTCCATTCGTCGGCGATGCCCGGCAACTTTGGCCGCGGCAGGGCGGAACCGC
>DATKXP010000649.1:0-2047 GCA_035529015.1 Phycisphaerae bacterium
ATCGGCGGTGAAGAGGCAGTAGTGGCGGACCTCGGCGGTCTTGGCGAGAATGGGGTCTTCGCCGATGTCGTGGAGCGGCCCCCCGCCGCCGCCCGTCGTGATGAAGGTGATGGGCCGGGCGCCGGGGACGCCCGCCCGGCGGAGTGGCCGGAACCGCTCGTAGATGTGGGAGTGGCCGGCCAGGACCACGTCCACGCCGTATTTCTCGAACAGGGGCAGAAAGGTCGTGCGGCTGGCGGCGGACCGGTGGCCTCCGAGGTTAAACGTCGGCTCGTGATAGGCGGCGATCTTCCAGGGCGCGGTCGAGCCGGCCAGATCCTTTTCGAGCCAATCGAGAACGGCCTTGCCTTCCTCGTAGGAATCGAGGACGACGACGTGGACGGGCCCATAGTCGAAAGAGTACCACGTCCTGCCCTCGGGCATGTCGAAGAGGCGAAGGACGTTCTCGGCCTTGCCCTCGTGGTTGCCTCGGGCGATCATCATCGGCACATGGTCGAGAACATCCGCGAGGGGCGCGAAGAACTCGGGACCCCAGGCCTGATACACGTTGCCGCTGGAAACGCAGTCGCCCGTGTGCAGGATGAAGTCGGGGCTGTGGCTGTTGAAATGGCGGGCAACGGCGCGATGGGCCTCGGGATTAGACCGCGTGTCGCCGTAGGCGATGAAGGTGACGCGTTCGGCCTTCGCGGGCCAAGTGCAGAATATCCTCTGCTCGGAGGCGACGGCGCCTTTCCCCTCGACGCTATTCTCCACCCAATAACGGTACTCGGTGTTCGGCGCCAGATTCTCGAGCCGCGCGCGGTAGAGGTAGAAGACGGGGGCGGGCGAGCCGGGATCCCCCGGCGTCACGCCAAGCGTGACCTTCTCATGAACTCTGCCCGCGGCGGTCTGGATGGGTCCGCGGTATCCCTCGGCGGCTGGGCAGAACCGGACAACGGGTTCTCCGGGCTCGTCGGTTTCCCACTGGACGGTGACGGCCGTCGGCGACGGGTTCTGAAGGTACGGGCCCTTGGTGATCGCGGCGCGCACCGGCAGGGCAAAGCCGACGACCAAGAACAGGCCGAGAAGCATCGTCCGAGTGGAATAGAGTCGCCGCATCGGGTTCCTTTCCTCAGGTCTGGTTGTGACAGGTTCTGCGGCCAATTATACGAAGCCGTCGCCCAAAAAGCGAGCGAACCGGCCCGCGCGGTGACGGCCTAGCAGCAGGCGGCGCGGGGAGGTTGGCCGGCGGGCTTGTCGGGTGCTCCGCTACCGGCCTCCGAGGTAGAACGGCGCGAGGGCCGGCGCAAGGCCCTTGTAGACCTCGTAGAGACCTGCGTAGGCGCCGGCAGCGCGGGACGGTTCGACGCGCGTCTCGCCGAAGTCGATTTCGTCGCGCGCCTCGTCAATCGAAGCATAAACGCCGGCGCCGACGAGAGCAACGATCGCGGCCCCCAGAGCGGTGGCTTCCGTCTCGGCGGGGACGACGACCGGCAGGCCCGTGACGTCGGCGCGGATCTGGTTCCAGAGGCGATTCTTCGCACCGCCGCCGACCACACGGAGGGCCTCGGGCTCGATGCCGGCCGCGGCCTTGAAGACGGCCAGGGCGTCCTTCAGTTGAAAGGCAAGGCCCTCGAGGGCAGCACGGTACACTTGCGCGCGGGTCGTATTAAGCGTCAGGCCCAGGAGCGTCCCTTTGGTGCCGTAGCGCTGGTTCGGTCCGGTGCCGGTGAACGAGGGCAAGAGGACGACGCCGCCCGAGCCGGCCGATTCCTCCGACGCTTCGCCGATCATCACGCCGTAGCGGGCCTTGCGCTGGCGGATGTCGGCGTACCATCGGCCGGCGACCCATTCGAGGACGCCGGACCCCATCATCAGGAGTTGCGGGTTCCAGCGTCCGGGCTGGGCATCGCATTCGTAGAGGAGTCCGCCCTCGAAGGAGGCGTCGTTCGGGGTGAAGCGCGGGCTGCGCGCGATCAGGATCTCCCACGTGCCGCTCGATACCACCGCCTCGCCCGGGGCGATGCCGGAGCCGATCAGGGCGAACTGCGTGTCGTGCCCCGCGGCG
>DATKXP010000650.1:0-7734 GCA_035529015.1 Phycisphaerae bacterium
TTGCCGAAGAAGGCGATCAGAAGGACGTCAGCCCCCAGGTCCCCTCCGGCCTCGATGCCCTGCTCCAGCCACGCCGGGCCGCGCGGGTCGCTCGCCAGCGGGCACCCGTTGAACAGGCCCATGATGAACGAGGAGACCTCCAGGCCGGTCTCCTTCATCTCGTCCTTGTACTTGCGGCGGACCTCCGGGTCGGCAATCTGAAGGGTATCGGCGGGACCGCCGACGCCGATCTCTGCGCCGTCGAGCCCGGCCTGCTTGGCGGCCGTCAGACCGCCGACCGAGCAGGAACTGACCCGGATCTTCGGCCCCGGCCCGGCCGCCTGCGCCGCCGTCACGAGTCCCGGCATGACCGTCGCGCCCGCCACGCCGGCGGCAGCGCCTGAGAGAAACGTCCGTCGCGTCAGCATCGCTGGTCTCCTGTGCAAAGGTTGGGTGTATGTTCGTCGCCGCCACGATAGCGGCACGCCGGGCGCAGTTCAAGCGCCGTCTCGTCGTGGCGCAGGGACCAACTTCCACTGACACTTCGGCGGCCGTGGCGGGTTCAGCAGAACGCAGGCAACGGGAAAGGGAGTGCCCCAGTCAGGAAGGAGACGTCCATGGCATCGCCCCAGCACCCGGATCCGAAGCAAAGCGGAATCGGCCGGCGGGATTTCCTGCGAGGCGCGGTCGCCGCCGGAGCAGGACTGGCCGCCCACGTGGCCGGCCGCGCGCACGGGGCCGAGAGCGACCTCGAGCGGCGCAACGAGAAGCCCGGCATCGTATACCGCCGCCTGGGCCGCACGAATTTCGCCGTCAGCGCGCTCGGGGTGGGCGGCTACATTCTCACGGCCGAGCGGATGCCCCTGTTCGAGGCGGCCGTGGACCGCGGCGTCAACTTCATCATGGCACACGCCGGCAAGTGCGTCGAAGCGCTCGGCCCGTGGCTCAAGAAGCCGGGCAACCGCGAGCGCATCTTCCTCGGCCTCGCCGGCGAGACCCGCACCGTCGATGCCCAACTCCGGAAACTCGGCACCGATTGCATCGACCTGCTGATGGTCCCCATTCACAGTGCCGAGCCGGTTCTCCAGGAGGAGTTGCCCAAGGCGTTCGCGGCGCTCAAGAAGGCCGGCAAGGCCCGGTTCCTGTGCCTTGTCTTTCACGCCAACGTGCCGGCCGTGTGGCGGAACGGACTGAAAGTGGACTGGTTCGACGCCTTCCTGCCCGTCTACAACATGGCATCGCGCGACAGCCTCAAGCCGCTCGTCGCGCAGACGACGCAGAAGGACATCGGCCTGCTGGCGATGAAAACCCTCAAGGGAATGCCCAAGGGCAAGGACCCCCTCCCCACGTGGAAGGCGTTCCTGGCGGACGGCTTCGCCTCGATCCTCAAAGGCATCACCAGCACGACGGAACTGGACCTGTATCTGCGGGTCGCCGCCAAGGACGACCGGACCGCCGCTCGCGCCGACCGCTTCGACTGCTCCGGCGAGTGCACCCTGTGCGGGGCGTGCGACGCGTGCCCGAACGGCGTCGCCATCCAGGACATCCTTCGGACGTGGCAGTACTACGGCCGACAACTCGGGTGGACCGACGAGGCGCGGGACCAGTACGCGGCCATTCCGGCAACGTCTCAGGCGCCGGTGTGCGCCGACTGCGGACGGTGCGAACGTGTCTGCGTACGGGGCCTGGCGGTGCGGCGTCTCGTCCGCGAGGCCCACGCGGCCCTGGCGTAACGCCTACTCTCCGGCCTTGGCGTGAAAGAGGGCCGACGCCGGGATCGGCACTTTGTGGAAGTCCGGGCCTTCCCACGACACCGTCAGGGCCTCCTCGCCGCCGCCCTCGAAGAACGTGCAGACGATGGCGTGTTTGCCTTTCGCCAGCGAGATGAACCCGCGGACCTCACGCCGCGGATGGGCACCATCGTTCTCCACCACCAACTGCCCCGCCACGTGCAGGCGGCTGCCGTCGTCGGACGCCGTATAGAACCCGTACACGCCGCCGGCCGGCACGTCGATGTAGCCGGTGAACTCCAGCGCAAAGCCGTCCTTGCCGGCGAACTCGCCCAGGTCGAACGTCGCCGACGTGCCCGTCTTGGCGGGTTTCAGACCGCTGACGTCCGGTATCGTCTGCCACTTGCCGCGGTAGTGCGAACGCGCGAGGCCGCTCACCAGGTCCGTCACCTTTGCAGCCGGTCGCGGCGCGACGCGCGTGGGCGTCACCGCCAGGGAGACGAATTTGCCGTCACGAAGCACCTGTATCGGCAGCGCCGTCCCGCCCTCGACGCCCACGAGGGCGAAGTGGAAGTCCAGACCGCTGGTCACGGTCTCGGTTCCCACGGAGCGGACCACGTCGCCGATGCGAACGCCGCCCGCCGCCGCGGGCGACCCCGGCGTCACGGCCGTCACGCGGGCCGGGCCGTCGGTCGCCACGTCGATTCCCAGGACGAAGCCGTAGCGTCCCTCGACGGCGAGGACCTCGGGCAGGTTCTCGCGAATCCGATCGGCCGGGATGGCGAAGGCGATGTTGTCGGCCTTCAGGTTCTTGGTCGTGTTGATGCCGACCATCTCGCCCGAGACGTTCAGGAGCGGTCCGCCGGAACTGCCCGGATTCGTCGTGGCGTCGGTCTGGATCATGTCGGGGTAATACGTGTACTCCGACTTCGTCGAGCGGCCGATGGCGCTGACGATGCCCTCGGCCACGGTCAGCCCCATGCCGAGGGGGTTGCCCATCGTGACGACCCGCTCGCCGACCAGCAGTCCGTTGCTGCGGCCGAGGCGGATGGGTTTGAACCGGCGGTCGGCGTCGAGCATGAGGACCGCCAGGTCGCGCGTCTCATCCACCGCGATCACGTGGGCCTGGTAGTCCTTGCTCTCGGCGAACCCTACGGCCAGGTCGCCGCCCTTGC
Organism: Phycisphaerae bacterium; assembly: GCA_035529015.1. Taxonomy (GTDB): domain Bacteria; phylum Planctomycetota; class Phycisphaerae; order FEN-1346; family FEN-1346; genus JAUVZF01. The sequence goes on from DATKXP010000650.1 coordinate 2,885, forward strand.
GCAGCAGATGCGCGTTGGTCAGGACGAATCCGGCCGGATGCAGAATCACCCCGCTTCCGTATTCGGTGTGGCGGACGTTCGGGTCGGCCTCATCCTCGCGGGAACAGCCGATGTTGACCACCGAGTCTTTGCACGCCTGGTACACCTCGACGACGGCGGTGCGGCGGAGCATTTCGTAACCGTTGTCGAGTACGGCGTGGTTGGCCGAGTTGGGCGGTGATTCGCAGCCGCCGACCATCCAGCCGGCAACTGCGATCGCGACCGCCACACCTCTCACAGACCGTGATGCCATACAACGTCCCCTTCGCAGCCAAGGTATTCCCCCCGGTCGGAGCGGTATTATAGCGGCGCCGCCGACCCGGTAAAGCATCCATCGGCAGTTCGCCCCGGCCAGGTGCAACCTCATCTGCGGCGTTGACAGCGGCGCGACGCCGACCTTAGACTGATGCCCCGGTTCCGGCGCGAAAGCGCCCACGTGCGGAGGCGACATGCCATGCGACATGCCATCGGCCTGGTCTTTCTGTCGGCGATCATCGGCGCCGGGTGCAGCGGTTCCGACAACGGCACACCCGCCGACAGCCCCCAGGCCGCCTTGACGAAGATCCTCGACGCCGCCAAGGCCACCGGCGCCGCGCCGTACGGCGACGTCCTCTGGTACACGCGCGACTCCCTGTACGACTACATCAACGGCATGGCCGAGGAGTACCTGGACGCGGGGTTCGTCGGCCTCGCCCACAGCGAATGGAAGGCGGCGGGGGCCACGGGCAACGCCTACGTCGAGATCGACCTCTACGACATGGGGTCGGCGAAGGGCGTTGCGGCCGTGATGACGGCGCCGCCGCCGGACAAGACCGCCGAGATCGCCCCCGGCGTCACGGCGTATCGCGACGAGGGGATCTGCGAGTTCGGCGCCGGCCGCTACTACGTCAGACTCACCGCCCGGCCCGACGCCGAAGGGCAGGAGGCGCTTCTCGACGCCCTGGCCCGCGCCGTGGCCGAGAAGGCTTCGGAGGACCACAGATGAACCCACGCAGAGCCCGTCGGTACGGGGTCGCGGTCGCCGCGCTCGCGATGACGGCGTGCCTGCTGCCGCAGGGGGCGGCGGCGGCACAGAGGCAGGTCCTCTTCGACTTCGACGCCGGCTTCGACGTCGCCGGCGTCCAGTCCAGCGACTGCAAGGTGTCCGTGGTGAAGCGCGGCGGGGGCTCGGCCCTGGCCGTCGCGACGGGGCACAAGGCGCCCTGGCCCGGGGTCACGCTGAAGGCCCCGCGCGGCAGGTGGGACCTGTCGGCGTTCGAGGGCATCGCCCTCGACGTCCGGAACACGGGCGCGGGGGCGGTCACCGTCAACTGCCGCGTCGATAACGCCGGGGCCGACGGCACGAACCACTGCAACACCGGCGGCATCACCCTGGAGCCCGGCCGGTCGGGCACGCTCGAGGTCGGTTTCAAACGCAAGTCCGCCGTCGTGGAAGGCGTGAAACTGTTCGGCATGCGAGGCTATCCGGTGAGCGGCGACGGCAAGGCGCCCGGCCGCATCGACCCGTCCGAGGTCATCGGCCTGGTGATCTTCGTGGCGCGGCCGAGTGCGGACCACGCCTTCGAGATCGACACCATCCGCGCCGAAGGCGCGTACGCGCCGCCGAAAGAGCCGCGACTGACCGCCGAGACGTTCTTTCCGCTGATCGACACGTTCGGCCAGTACATCCACCGCGACTGGCCCGGCAAGACGCACTCGCTCGCCGACCTGGCGAAGGCCCGCAAGGCCGAGGAGGCCGACCTTGCCGCCCAACCCGGCCCGGCGAACTGGTCGAAGTACGGCGGCTGGAAGGACGGGCCGCGCTTCAAGGCTACCGGGTTCTTCTATCCCGTCAAACACGGCGGCCGGTGGTGGCTCGTGGACCCGGAGGGGTACCTGTTCTTCTCGCACGGCATCGATTGCGTAAACGAGCGGACCGACACGCCGCTGGACGACCGCGACGCGTGGTGGCAGGACTTCCCCGGCAAACGCCCCGAGTTCCAGGAGTTCTTCGGCCGCACCGGCCACGTCGTCCGCGACTACTACCAGGGCAGGCGGCCGAGAACCTTCAACTTCGGCGGGGCGAACCTCAAGCGCAAGTACGGCGAGACGTGGCGCGACGAGGTCGCGCAGATCGCCCACCGGCGCCTGAGGTCGTGGGGCCTCAACACGATCGGCAACTGGTCCGACTCGCGGATTTACCTGCTGAAGAAGACGCCGTACTGCGTGGCCGGCTCCTTCCGGAGCCCGTCCATCGAGGGCAGCCGCGGGTACTGGGGCAAGTTCAAGGACCCGTTCCACCCCGACTTCGCGAAGAACGTGAGGGCCGGCATGGCGCGGGAAGTGGGCACGACGGCCGGCGACCCCATGTGTATCGGGTACTTCGTCGATAACGAGATCGCCTGGGGCAACGACACGTCGCTGGCGGTGGCGGCGCTGGAGTCGCCGCCCGACCAGCCGGCCAAGCGGGCGTTCCTGGCGGACCTCAAGGCCAAGTACGGAACCACGCAGAAACTGAACGCCGCCTGGGGCACGAACCACGCCTCGTGGGACGCCCTGGCCCGAAGCACCGCCGCGCCCGACCGCAAGCGCGCCGCGGCCGACCTCCACGCCTTCTACGATCGGATCGCCGAGCAGTACTTCAAGACGTGCCGCCAGGCCGTCAAGGAGGTCGCCCCGAACCACCTGTACCTGGGGTGCCGGTTCGCGTGGGTGAACGACCGGGCGGCCCGCGTGGCCGCCAAGTACTGCGACGTCGTCAGTTACAACCAGTACAAGCGGTCGGTGGCCCAGTTCGCGATGCCTGGCGGCATCGACATGCCGGTCATCATCGGCGAGTTCCATTTCGGGGCGCTCGACCGCGGCATGTTCCACACGGGTCTCGTGCCGGTGGCGTCGCAGGAGGAGCGGGCCGAGGCGTACCAGGCGTACGTCCGCGGGGCCGTCGAGAATCCGCAGATCGTCGGCACCCACTGGTTCAAGTACCAGGACGAGAGCACCACCGGCCGGCCGCTCGACGGAGAGAACTACCAGATCGGTTTCCTCGACGTCTGCGACACGCCCTACCCCGAAACGGTCGCCGCCTGCCGCGAGGTCGGCTACAGTCTCTATCCATCCGGGGGCCCTGCGAAGAAAAGCGGACCGGCCGCCGAGCGAAAAGGCCTCGAAGCCCTCAGGAAGATCGCCGCGGCGCTATAATGCGAGCCCCGAACTCCGTTCGGGGTCACGTTCGGCGGCGCCGGGCGACAAGCAGGCCGATGCCCGCGCCCACCAGCCCCGCCACGAGGCCGAACGCGGCATACGACAGGCATCGGGCCGCAAGGCCCGACGTCCAGAGGAAGTGGTGGACCTGGAAGGACGGCACGAGCAGGCGTTTGCCGAGCATCACGAGGTTCGCCGCCAGACCCGCCAGACCCATCAGCGGAATCGCCCACACGGCCGCCAGGCGACGCCGCTCGATGACGTGAACCGCCACGTCGAGCACGCCGCCCGCCAGCACGGCCACGGGCAGGTGCATGGCGGCCCCCGCCAGGTGGCCTCCGGCGGCCATCGTGCCGAGCCCTGCCGCCAGCACCCCGGCGCTTCCGCCGACGGGCGAACGAAGAATGAGCCGCGCTGCCACCAGCGGCGCCATCCACACCAGCGCCTTGTGCCCCGGCAGCCCGAGACCCAGGCGCACGCCCCCCGCCGCCAGGCCCGCCAGGAGGCCGACGGCACACGTCGCCAGCAGCGCCGCGACGGCCTCAGCCGTCAGCAGGCTTGCGGCCTGCGTCCGCCCGTTTTCGATCGACGGGGACCCACGCATCGTGCTCGTCACTCCACTCGACGGGAAGCACCGCCTCGCCGCCTGCGAGTCGCGGCCGAACCCAACCCAACGTCGCGAGCGGATCGTCCGACCGGGCCGGACGGTCGTCCGAGGGCTGCTCGACGCGAACGCCCAGCCGCGCGAGGGCCGGGAGTGTAACGCGCGGCGGCAACTCCCGCAAGCCCGGCAGGTCGATGAAGCGGCCCTCGTCGCCCTCGGCCCGAAGCGCCACCGACCCGAGCGCCCCGATGACGCCGAGGCCGCTCCCGCCGAGGGCCCGCAGGTCGAGGCCTGCGGCCCGGGCCGCCTCGAACGCCTCGTCCATCCTGAGGATGCGGCGCCCGGCATCGCGGCCGAAGGCGACCGCCTCGGGCCCCACCGCCGCGGCCTCGGCCACGCAGACGCCGGGGTCCGAGCCGTCGGCCGCGCTCGCCGCAACAAAGTCAAACGCGACGGCGGCCGCCGCGGCGCCGTCGCCCTCCACCGCCACGCACGCGCCGCTGTTGTGCGACGTGTACGGGATCCGCGGGTCCACCAGGAACTGGTGCCGCGTGACGCCGAGCGGCCTAAGCCGGCGCGCCGCGAGTTCCGCCGACAGCCGCCGCGCCAGGTGTCCCGTGCCGCGGCTGGTCGCGTTGTCGGTGTCGTCGAGGCCGATGAGGATCGTCGTCACCCGCGCCCCTCCCTCGCGCTCAGCGCGGCGGGCAATCTTGCCCGCCGCGTCCACGGCATGTGTCTGCCGGCCCAGGGCCGCGGTGGGCAGGATTGCCCACCGCGCGACCGCGAGCGGTGGCCGGTCGAAGCGGCCTAAGAAGCACTACCTGAACACCTGCCTCGGCCCCTCGGTCACAAACTGCACGTCGCCGCCGAGCGTCAGGTAGTTGACGCCTTTCTTGGATCCGTGATGGGGCGTCGGCTCGCCGCTGAACCAGGCGTCGCTGGCGACCCACGTCCGGGAGTCCATTGTGTTCGCCAGCCGCCGGGGCCACGGCACGTCCCATCGCAGAAACTGGCAGACGCCGCGGTT
>DATKXP010000651.1:0-8122 GCA_035529015.1 Phycisphaerae bacterium
AGGTCCTCGGTGTTCTCGCGAACCACCACCAGGTCGATGTCCTCGTAGCGGCTGCGAACGCCGGGGTACGACTTGCAGGGCCTCAGGCACGCGTACAGGTTGAACGTCTGCCTCAGGTGAACGTTGACGCTCCGGAATCCCCTGCCGACGGGCGTGGTGATGGGAGCCTTCAGGGCAACGCCCGTCCGCCTGATACTGTCCATGAGCGCATCGGGCAGGGGGGTGCCGTACCGCTCGAGGCAGCCCACGCCGGCCTCCTGGACGTCCCACGTGATCGCGGCGCCGGTGGCGTCGATGACGTCGCGCGTCACCTCGGCCAGCGACGGGCCGGTCCCGTCGCCGAGGACCAACGTTACGTCGTGTGGCATCGATGCCTTTCCTGTTGCGGGACCGGCGGACCCGTCAGCGCCCGGCATCCGCCCCTGAAGGGTGCGAAGAACGCGACATGCTACGCAGGTGTCGCAGAGGTGTCAACGCTTTTTGCACGTCCCGGCAGATGGTCGAGCAGTTCGGTGAGCGTCTCGATCCGCAGGTCCGGCACCGGATCCTCGTCGCCGGTCTGAAGTCTGTCGCGGTCGATCCATACGGCGCGGATGCCCATGCTCGCGGCCCCGACGATATCTGCCGCCGGGTCGTCGCCCACAAACAGGGCCCGCCGGGCCGGTGTGCGGATCCGGTCCAGCGCCGCCTGGAAGATGCGGGCGTCGGGTTTGCGGAACCCCACGTCGCTGGAAAAGCACGCCGCATCGAACAGCGGCGCCAGCGCGAACCGTTCCAGTTGCCCCACCCACAGGTAGTCCGGCGTGCCCCACGGCGTGTTCGAGACGAGGCCGAGCCGGTACCCGCGGTCTCGCAGCGCCTCGAGCGTCGGCAGCGAGTCGGCGAACAGTCTCGCCTTGGCCATGAGCGGCCGGGCGCACATCTCGCCCATGTTCGGCAGGGTGCGGCCGCTCAGGCTGCGGACCATGCGCCGCACGGCGGCGGCAATCCGGTGGGGAAGGGGGCTGTCGGGACGCGGGGCCCGCCGGCGGGCCTGGGCCTCTTCGGGGCCGGGGACGTTGGCGGCCGGGGGCGAGTCGCCCTCGCTGCCCACCAGCATCCCCGTGACGGCTCCCTTCACGCATCGACCCACCACCACCGGCAGGCTCGGCACCGGGTAGTGCGCGAGCGTGCCGCCGAGATCGAACAACACGGCCTCGATGTCGGCAAACGCCCCCATGGCCTCTCAGAACAGACGATAGGCGTACGCGCGGTTGTCCGGGTCGAAGTCCTCGTTCGTCACGCCCGGATTCAGGGCAAGGTCGGTATAGAAGTAGTGGCTCTGGAGTTCACCGCCCCAGTCGTACGCGTCGGTGCGGACGCACACCAGGTACTCGGTGTCGATGTAGATGATGAGCACCTCGCACGGGTAGCCCTTTTTCTCGGGCAGGACGCGCTTCAGCACGTAAGACGGCCGGCCGCCGTCGTGCCGGATGCCTTCGTAGGTCAGCGTCAGGTCGCCCTTGGCCTTGGCCTCCTCGGACTGGCCCGTGATGAGGGAGATCATGTTTTCCATGCCGGCCATCGTAATGGGCCTGCGGCTGTGTTTCGTGGCCGTTTTGCCGAACGGGTCGATCGAGACTCTCCGGAAAAGGATGCCCAGGATGCCGGGCGGATGAACGACGGCCTTGCCCTTGTTGGCGCCCTCGACGTAGATGACTTCCTGGTCTTTCGACGGATCGCTGATCCATTTCAGGTAGACGCTGAAAGGCGTCTTGCGAAACTTCATGCGCATCGTTTCGGGTTTGCGGAGTTCGCCGTCGATGTTCTCGACCTTCTGGAACCGGCACGTGTAGCCGACGATGCGCTCGCCGTGCCAGTCGCGGGCGACCTGCAAGAGCCGAAGCGGGTCGGTCCGCGCCAGGGCCTCCATCTCTTCCGGGCCCTTCGGGTAGACGGGGGAAGGGGTGCTCAGGAGCGGTTTCGGTCCCGAGGGTTCGGCACAAAAAGCCGCCCCGATGGCCACGCACACGCTGATCAGCGCGAGCACGCCTGCCGCACGCGGCGCGCAACGGAAGCGGCGCTTGCCCGGCTGTGCCACGCGCGGCCACTTGGAGGGTTCAACCATCTGTGTGATCCCGACCGGCGCGGGCCCCTACTGCGGAACGGAGCCCCGCGTCAAGAGGATGGGGAACAGCGAGTAGGTCCGCTTCTGCTGAACGCGTTCGAATCCCGCGTCTTGAAACATGGTTTGGAGTGCACGCGATTCGCGGTGCCAGACGTGGCCCCCCTCCACGCGCGTAATGACGAGGTCGTACACGATGCGCCCGATGAACTGGTCGGGCCACCCATCCAGCAGAAAGCATTCGCCCCCCGGCTTCAGCACGCGGCGCAACTCCCGGACGACCGCTTCCTGATGCGGGTAATGGTGGAACGAGTTGGCACACGTGACCGCGTCGAACGTGCCGTCGGCAAAAGGCACCTGTTCGCTGTCGGCCACCGTCAGCCGAACGCTGCCCGCGTAGCCGTTCAACTTGAACCGGGCACGGTGAAGCATGGGCTCACACAGGTCCAGTCCGACGACCTGCCACCCGCGCCGGGCCAGGCGGTTGGCCAGTTCCCCCGTGCCGCAGCCCACGTCGAGCATGCGCCCGGGCCGCACGGACCCAAGTTCCCGGACAAGCAGTTTGTGCGACGGCTCAAACAGGAAGTGGTTGAGCCAGTGGGCATCGTAGGTGGAGGCCCAGCTGCAGAATTCAGCGTGCGCTTTGCGCTTGACCTCGTGGTTCACAGCGTCACGCCCCTGCGGTTCTGAGGAGCCCTCGCTCCGTTTCCCGTCCCATCCCGTTTATCGGCAAACCTGTCACGCATTATACAAGGCGTCAGGCAACTTGCCAAGGGGGTTGGCAGGACGATAAAGGAATATTCGCCCCGCAAGAGGCCGTAGCGGAGCCGCGACCGTCAGGGAGCGGCCGCTTCCTCACGGGCGCGGCTAAGATAACGGCACGCTGACTCCACCCGTAACCGAGGCGTTACCGGTTTGGCGGGTCCGGCATTGCCTTCGCCGGGCGGCGACCGCTACAATCCGGTGCCTCGAAGGAGACGGACGTGGTCCTGGAACTGGCAGCCCTGGCCTTGGGCAGTTTCGTCGTCGCCCTGTCGGGCGCGCTGATGCCGGGGCCCGTCCTTGCCGTGACCCTGGCGGGGAGCCGCCGGCGGGGGTTCTGGTTCGGACCGTTGGTGGTGCTCGGCCACGCCGCGGTCGAGTTGCCCCTCGTTGTGCTGCTCTACTGGGGACTCGGCGAGGCGCTGAAGAGCGACGGGATCATTATCACGATCGGCTGCGTCGGGGCACTCGCGATGGCCTGGATGGCCGTCGGCATGCTCCGCCAGACCCGGCACGTGGACGACCCGGACGCCGGGCAGGGCGGCGTGATGCGCCTCGGGGCCGTCCCTTCGGGAGCCGTCACGAGCCTGCTGAACCCGTACTGGTACCTGTGGTGGGTGACGATCGGGGCGGTCATGGTAGCCAGCGCCCGGACCGCCGGCTGGCTGGGGCTGGTCGTCTTCTTTGCGGGCCACATCAGCGGCGATTTTCTCTGGTACAGCGTGATCTCGTTGGGCGTCAGCCGGGGCCGGCGCTACCTCCAGGGACGGCTCTACAAAGGGCTGCTCATCGGCTGCGCGCTGATCCTGTTGGCCATGGCCGGGTTGTTTGCGAAACTCGCGGCACAGAAGATCCTCGGCGGCGAGGCGGAGCAGGCCACCCCCGAGCCGGGAGCGGAAGCTCCCGGTCATCTTCCCCCCCTGCGCAAGAGCGCTGACCTTGACGCCTGAACCCGAGCCGGGAGCGGAAGCTCCCGGTCATCTTCCCCACCTTGGCACGTACCATGCCAGGGAACGGGCCCCCGACCTCCCGGTCGGGGTTCGAGAGGTTCGCGCGGGAGTTTACGGATATCGACTTGACACGCCGCCCCAGGCCGATTATCCTTCTCTACCGTCATCCGCGTGGATGATGCGTTCCAGAGACCTGTGGAGGACAAACGCCCGCCGCCGCGGTTGACAGCGGACGGGCACCTAACGCTATGCCTACGGTCAACCTTCCTGATGGACATGCTCTGGAAGTGGCCGATGGGGCAAGCGTCGCAGACGTTGCCAACCAGATCGGTTCAGGCCTGGCCAAAGCCGCCGTCGCTGCCAGGCTGAACGGCGAGTTGGTGGATCTCGCAACCGTTCTCGGCCCCGACGGGCCGTACGACCTCGTGATCCTGACCGACAAAAGCGACGAGGCCCTTTCGATCCTGCGCCACTCCACCGCTCACGTCATGGCCGCCGCCGTGCGCCGGCTGTACGGAGACGGTGTGAAGTTCGGCATCGGGCCCGCCATCGAAAACGGGTTCTATTACGACTTCGACCTGCCCGAGCGGATCGCCGACGACCGCCTGGAGCGGATCGAGGCCGAGATGGCCACCATCATCGCCGAGAACGCCCCGTTCGAGCGTCGCGACGTCTCGCACGACAAGGCCGTCTCGGTCATGCAGGCGGCCGGGCAGGACTACAAGGTCGAACTGCTCCACGACATCGCCGCCGCCGGCGCCGCAGAGGGCGAGCAACTCCACGACGCCGAGGCCAAACCCCAGGCGGGCGACACCGTCTCGCTGTACCGGTCGGCCGATTTCGTGGACCTCTGCCGCGGGCCGCACATTCCACACACCGGCAAGGTCCCCGCGTTCAAACTGCTGAGCGTCGCCGGGAGTTACTGGCGCGGCGACTCGACCCGGCCGATGCTCCAGCGCATCTACGGGACGGCGTTCTTCTCGAAGAAGGCCATCGGGGAGCACCTGGCGCGCGTCGAGGAGGCCAAGAAACGCGATCACCGACGCATCGGCAAAGACCTCGATCTGTTCAGTTTCCACGAGGAGGGGCCGGGCTTTGCCTTCATGCATCATGGCGGCATGGTCGTCATGAACGAGATCCTCGAGTACTGGCGCCGCCTGCACCACGAGGCGGGTTACGAGGAGATCCGCACCCCCACCATCCTGAGCGAGGCGCTCTGGCACCGCAGCGGACACTGGGACAACTATCGCGAGGCCATGTACTTCACCCGCATCGACGAGGCCGACTACGCCGTCAAGCCGATGAACTGCCCCGGCGGCCTGCTCGTGTACCTGAACCGACCGCACTCCTACCGCGAACTGCCGATGCGCGTGGCCGAACTGGGCCTCGTGCACCGGCACGAGAAGAGCGGCGTGCTGCACGGCCTGATGCGCGTGCGGCAGTTCACCCAGGACGACGCCCACATCTTCTGCCTGCCCGAGCAGATGCAGGACGAGGTCATCGGCGTCATCCATCTGGTGGACACCATCTACCGCACCTTCGGGTTCGAGGACGTGCGGGTGGAACTCTCGACCCGCCCGGAACACTCCATCGGCACCGACGAGATGTGGCAGCACGCCACCGGGGCGCTCCGCGGCGCACTCGAAGCGTGCGGCATGGCGTACAAGGTCAACGAAGGGGAGGGGGCCTTCTACGCGCCGAAGATCGATTACCACATTCGCGACTGCCTCGGCAGGTCGTGGCAGTGCGGAACCATCCAGGTGGACCTGGCCATGCCCGAGCGTTTCGGCCTCGCGTACGTCGGCGCCGACAACGCCGAGCATCGGCCCGCCATGATCCACCGGGCCATCCTCGGAAGCATCGAGCGGTTCCTCGGCATCCTCATCGAACATTACGGGGGAGACTTCCCCCTGTGGCTGGCGCCGGTTCAGGTGGTGGTGCTGCCGGTCAGCGATCGATACAATGCCTACGGGGCGAAGGTCGAAGAGATGCTCGACGCCGCGGGTCTTCGCGCTGAACTCGACCATGCCAGCGACAAGGTCGGTGCCAAGATCCGCCGCGCCGCCCTCCGACGCATCCCCTACATGCTCATCGTCGGCGAGAAAGAGCAGGATGCCGGTACCGTGAGTGTCCGCGACAAGGCGGTGGGCGACCGCGGCGCCGAACCGGTTGAGGCGTTCGTCGCCCGCTCTCGTGAGGAAATCAGCGGAAAACGGCTGCGTCCGACGGCGTCAGGCCCCGCCTGAGCCGCAGCCCTTCGCAACATGAAAAGGGGCCGATTACGAGGAGGAACGCTTGAAAGAGACGAGGCAGCGGATCAACGATCAGATCAAGATCTCGCCGCTGCGAGTGATTGGGGTGGACGGCGAACAACTCGGCATTATCGAACGCGATGAGGCCCTACAGAGGGCTGCCGACGCCGCCCTGGATCTGGTCGAGGTGGCGCCGAACGTGCGACCGCCCGTCTGCAAGATCATGGACTTCGGAAAGTTCAAGTACGAACAGTCCAAGAAGAGCCATAAGAGCCGGGCAAAGAGCCACGAGGTGCGCCTCAAGGAAATCCGCATCCGGCCCAAGACCGAAGCCCACGACCGGGATTTCAAAATCCGACGGGCTCGCGATTTCCTCGAGGACGGCGACAAGGTCATGGTCAACATGCTGTTCCGCGGCCGTGAACTGTCGCACCCCGACTATGCCGAGCAGAACATGAAGGCCTTCGTGGACCAGTTGGCCGACGTGGCCACCGTCGAACGGGGGCCGTCGAGGGAAGGCAGGCGCATGATTCTTATCCTCCTTCCCAACAAGAAGCCGTCCTGACACCAGACAAGCCCCGACGTCCCGACGTCATGCCGGACCGGTCTTCCGCCGACGGTGGGCGAGGGGCACTTTGCTTGATTCGGACAGACCGACAGGAGAAAGGGCAGGCCATGCCCAAAGGAAAAACACACAAGGGAACCGCTAAACGCATGCGCAAAACACGCACCGGCAAGATCGTCCGCAGCCGCGCCGGCACCAGTCACCTGATGAGCGGAAAGAGCGCAAAACGCCGACGCCGACTCCGCGCCAAAGATACCGTCAGCCCGGGTCAGGTGAAAACGTACTCGCGACTGCTCGGTACCTGACGCCGCACGCAAGCAGGAGATGAACCATGCCTCGAACACGAAAAGGGGCCGCACGCCGCCAGCGCAAGAAGAGCCTGCGGCGGCGAACCAAGGGATACTTCGGCGCGCGCGGCAAACTCTATCGCGTCGCCAAGCAGTCCCGAATGAAGGCCGACCAGTACGCCTACCGCGACCGCCGGGCCAAAAAACGCGATTTCCGACGCCTCTGGATTACCCGGATCAGTGCGGCTTGCCGGCAGCGCGACATCTCGTACAGCCAGTTTGTCGGCGGTCTGAAAAAGGCCGCCGTCGAACTCGACCGAAAGGCCCTGGCCGAGTTGGCCCTGAACGATCCCAAGGCCTTCGACGCGGTCGTCGACGAGGCACGTGCCGCGCTCGGGGACGCTAATGGCGACGCCGCCTGAACTGAAAGCCCTTCAGGACGAGGCCCGCGGCCGGATCGATGCCGCCGCCGACGCCGACACGCTGGAGGCCGTCCGCATCGAATGGCTCGGCCGAAAGGCCGGGCGGCTGACCGCGCTGCTTAAGTCCATCAAGTCGGTCCCCGCCGACCAGCGGGCCGAGTTCGGCCAGGCCGTCAATGCCCTGAAAGCCCTCGTGACGCGGCATCTGGCGTCGCGAGAGGCCGAACTCGGGGCGGGCACAGCCGCCCGACCGGCCGTGGACGTGACGATGCCCGGCCGGCGCCTGCGGCTGGGGCGGATGCACCCCATCACACGGGCCACCCGCGAAATGGTCGAAATCTTCGGCCGACTCGGCTTTGCCTGCGTCGAGGGGCCGGAGGTCGAGGACGAGTGGCACAACTTCGTCGGCCTCAACATTCCGCCCGCCCATCCGGCCCGAGACCCGCTCGACAACTACTACCTCACCGACAACGCCCTGCTGCGCACCCAGACCTCCACCGTCCAGATCCGCATCATGGAGAACCACCCGCCGCCCATACGCGTGGTGGCGCCGGGCCGCGTGTATCGGCCCGATACGGTGGACGCCGGCCACGCCAACATGTTCCACCAACTCGAAGGCCTGTGGGTGGAGCAGGGCGTCACGTTCGCCGACCTCAAGAGCGTTCTGACGACCTTCGCGCGGGCGTTCATCGGCCCCGACGCCCGGACGCGGTTCCTGCCGAGTTACTTCCCCTTCACCGAACCCAGCGCCGAGTTCTACTTCTCGTGCCTTCTGTGCGG
>DATKXP010000652.1:0-2140 GCA_035529015.1 Phycisphaerae bacterium
ATGGGCGGCGTTGTCGGGCTCGCCGGGCACTGCCCGGTCGGCTCCCGAGAACGCCAGATGCCCTTCTGTTCCGAAAAGCCGCTGGTAGTTCCACACCAGGTGGTTTTCGCCGCCGCTCCGCCAGGCGTCCAGCAGGCTGAAGCGGTGACTCCCCACGGTGCCGAAGGCCTTTGCCCCCCAGTCGAACTCCTTCACCCGCCGGCTGTAGAACAGCGTGCCTGGCGGGCCGTAGTTCTCGCCCTCTCGGAAGAAGGGACGATACTCGCTGAGGCGCCGCTCGACGAAGGTGAAGTCGATGCTCTCCACAACGTCTTCGATGTTACGGAAGTCGGGCTGATAGGTCGCCAGCGCCACTGCCCCGTTCGGGAACGTGCCCTTGACATCCAACCCGCCTGTCAGCCACTTCTCATCCTCCCCCTCATCTTTGGAGGCCACCGAAAGCAGGTAGGGCATCAGCACGTACGAAAACGGCCGCTTCGGCAGCATCAGCCCGGTCCAGCGCGCACACTGCGAGCCGTCGTGGCGGCGCGCCCAGCAGGCCGGCCACGCGCTCTGGTCTCTCTCCCGTGCGAGCCTTCGCGTGAGGAGGAACCGGAAGCGCTGCTGGCCCTCGGGATACCGGAGTACGGAGAACGGGATCGCCATCTCCGCCGTCCACCCCCGTTCGTCCCTCCTCGCCGCGGCCCGCCAATCCCCCCGCCATTCGATCTTCTCGGAGGTCCCACCGGGCACCGCATCGTTCTGGGTGCCCGCGGGCGTCACGGAGAACTCGTAGAAGCTCGTCCCCTTGTCCTCGACGTCCAGCAAGATGCCAACCGAGTCATCCAGGTGGATATCGCCCTGACGTTTCCTCTGGCCCGCCCGTATCTCTGACGGCCGAGAGTCGTGACACCGAAAGGCAACGTATACGGCCGTCTCGTCACGGCAGAGCCACGCCTCCGTTCGCTCCAATTCCGGCGCGTCGACCTGCTCCCGCCAGAAGCCGTCGATGTGCGTCGCCTGTTGCCAGCAAGGGTCGTCGAGCGCCCCGTCAACCACCGGCGGTGCGGCCACCGTCACGGCCGAGACACTGGGCGGGATGCTCTCTGTCTGCGCGGCCGCGTCGGCCCCGCAGGAAACCAACCAGACTAAGACGGCGGCCGCGCCTGCCAGCGGCAGGCGCAGGTAACCACGTCCTTCAGATGTGTGCATTCGCTTCCCCGATCGCCCCCGAATATGCCTTGTAGGGGCTGTCTAGCCGTCCACAGTGAGAAATCACGGTGTGACCGGGGCTTCTTGTCGGAGACCAGGCGCGATTCCTGCCGGGGGCTCAGCCTGCGGCCGACGTCGGTCCCGCCGGCCCTCTTGCTCGGAGCGATATGCCGCTAGTTCAGCATCTCCCGCACGCGCGCGACGAATGTCTCCACCTTGCCGACCAGATGAGTGACGCCGGCCTCGTACTGGAGATGCGGTTCGAGGGTGAGGCAGCCGTCGTAGCCGGACCGCGCGAGCGCGGCGAGCTGACGGGGCCATGCGACCACACCTTCTCCCATTTGAGTCCACTGCCCGGCGCCGGCGACGACCCGGGCGTCCTTGACGTGGACGTTGCCCACGTGCGGCCGAACGACCGGGTAGCCTTCCGCCACGGGATCCTCGGGGAGGCCGCCGTACACGACGTTGGCCGGGTCCCAGGTGACCTTGAGCGCGTCCGAGCCGACGGCCTCGACCAGGGCGGCGGTGGCCCGGCCGGTGTCGGCCCACAGGCCGCCCCCATTCTCCAGGAAGAGGGTGAAGCCGTTTTCGGATGCCCTCTGCGCGGCCTCCGACAGGGTGTCGATCACGATGGAGGGGATGGGCTCCCGCGCGGCCCCGTTCGGCCTGGGGAGGGAGAAAACAGTGATGTTGCTCGTGCCCAGCCGCGCGGCGAACTCGAACTGCCGGGGCAGCAACTCGTCGAGATGCCTGCGGATTTCCTCCGGCGAGTCCATTGATATGGGGACGGCCGATCCATCGGTCTCCATCGCCGGTTTGAAGAGGCCCGGTGAGATGGCGGTGATGGCGACGCCGTACGCCTTGACGGCGTTGGCGACGCAGTCGTTCACCCACCCCGGCGCGTTCGGCACGCGCCAGCGATAGGCGTACCTGATCTCGTAGTGCTCGA
>DATKXP010000653.1:0-4205 GCA_035529015.1 Phycisphaerae bacterium
TAGTCGGATGCGCTGGCACCTTGTTGGTGCCAGACAACGTGGCTCGTAGCCACAACCGCCCTCCAGCAAGGCAGCGTGACTGGAGGGCGATACAGCAGGGATAGAGCAACGGCGGCTCGACGGCCTCATAAGCCGAAACCAGCAGGTTCGACTCCTGCCCCTGCAAGTAGAACGCACACCACTTACACAGGAGACACACAATGGCAGAGCAGGAATTGATAAGAGCGGAAGCAGTCGCGGCGTGGCGCAAGGCCCAGGCCGCACACGCAGACCTCAAGGCCAAGCAGAAGGCCGCGAGAAAGGCCCTGAACGCCAAGCACAGCGACGAACTCAAGGCCAGCCGGGGAATCATCGCCAAGGCCCGCAAAGTTGCTGAGAGGCTGGCCCTGGCGGAAGTGGCGGCGGAAGCGGACGCGGACAAGGAGTGACCATGAAGCTCACCGGCACAACCAAGAGAACCCGATGGGTTTGCTGCCGCTACGACGGGAGTAGCTTCTGGCGGTGGGCGTTCCGAGAAGGCACGCGGTCGCGGGTGGACCTTGGCCCCTACTGGATTCCGATGGGCGTTGTCCTCGCCAGCAGCATGGCCGAAGCCGTCGAGCGTGGCCGAGTGGGGCGGTTCGTGAAAACCTTTGAGAAGGAGACGGAGATATGACCGACCTAGAAAAGTGCCAACGGGGATTGCAGGACATCGGGGAGTACATGGACAAGATGCAAGCCCACATTGACAGGCTCGAAAGAGTTGTGGAGACGCAGGAGCAGGTGATTGAAGACCTGCACAACGAAATCGAGGAGCTAAGATGACCGCCAAGACGACCGAAGCCGAGCCGGAAGCCCCGGCAGTAGAAGAACAGGAACCAACGCAGGAAGCCGAAGCTCCGGCGAGCGAGTTCTCGGCGCTCCTCGCCAAGAACCGCAGCCAGGACCGCCAGCGGATGACGGCCCCCGACCTGGACCTTGCCACGCGGATGACGCTGATGTATGGACGCGGCCCGAAGAAACGCGGCCCCTACGTCGAGGAAATCGAGCACTATCTGCACTGCATCCGCAAGTACAACCTCGACCCGATGCAGCGACAAATCTGCGCCGTCTGGCGGTTCGACAAGAACGCGAACGACGAAGTGATGACCGTTCAGACGCAGATTGACGGCTACCGGGTGATTGCCGCGAGGACCGGCGAATACGCGGGCAGTGACGAGGCGATATACGAGTACGACGACGCTGGCAAGATAGTCAAATGCACCAAGACCGTCTGGCGCATCGTAAAGAACACGCGATGCCCCTTTACGGCGACGGCCTACTGGAAAGAGTACAAGCCGGGCGGTGGCGGCGGGTTCATGTGGGACCGGATGGAACACTGCATGATTGCCAAGTGCGCCGAGGCCCTTGCTCTGCGGATGGCGTTCCCTGCCGACCTTGGTGGGCTGTACGTCGATGCCGAGATGGAGCAATCGCAAGTGGCCCCGCCAGCCGACGCCCCTGACGCCGCCCCTGACGCGCCGCGAGCACTGACGCGGAAGCAGCGGCAGAACCCAGCCCCGGCGACAATCGAAACGGCTTGGGCGAAGTGGCTGGGCCTTGCGACGGCTCGGCGGGACGCTGGCGATGTCCAGTGGGCAGACCTCGACGCCAAGAAGGCCCCGTGGTTTAAGGCGTACATGGCCAGCGTGCTCGGGCGAGATGTGCCCAACCCGCGAGAACTGCCAAAGGAAGATGTCGCCGTGGTCATAGCCGACCTCGACGCGAACGCGGACCCGCGAAACCTGGATGAGAGGAGCGAAGCGTGAGCGACCAAATCGACATATGGGAAGAGCTGACAAACACCCCCGCCGAGCCGCCGGCCGAGCTTATCGACAGGTCCACCATCGAGCGGTACATCGAATGCCCGTTCGCGGGCGCGGCAATCGAAACCTGTCTTGTCGAGAACGGCAGCCTCGCCGCCGACTCTGGGAACGAAGCCCACGATGCCTTTGCCGCTATGGTATGGGACTACATCGCCAGCAACGGCGAGGCCGCCGTCCATGAACTCGTAGAATCGGCAGTCGCGCAAGCCCAAGTGTCCCGCCCGGACTTACAGCCAGATGTGCTTGAGGCCGTGCGGGCGGGCGTGTGGCCGATTGCCAAGGACTTGGTGTATCGAGCCGACGGCCAACGGCGAAACCCTGCCGACATCCTCCGATACCAGGGCGGCACCGACGAGCGAACCGGGCAGATAGCCTACGACATTACGCCGGGCGGGCCGGGCAAGGCCGCGCAGCGCCTGACGACTGAGCTTGACCTGCTGATGGCCGGGGACGCTAAGGACGAGTTGTGCGTCACCGACTGGAAGACGGGCAGGACCGACTGGACGGCGGCGAAAGTGCGGGCTGCGTTCCAGTTCCAGTTCCATTCCCTACTGCTGTTCAACGTGTATCCCGACTGTCAGCGGGTCTGGGTTCGCGTCTGGTCGCCCAGGACGGGCGGTTCTACGGGATGGGTTGGCTTCACACGACGAGACGCCGACGATTGCGGGCACCGGTGCGTCCAGGCCCTTGAGTGGCGTAGGCAGGCACTGGCAGGCCCCGGCGAGGCTCCTGCGTGGCCGGACGCCGAACGGTGCAGTTGGTGCCCAGCGACCAGGTATTGCCCAAACGCCGCGGACCCGGCCCCGGAGTTGGCCGAAAACCCGGAAGGCTTCCTGACGTGCTACGCCATTCGGCAGATTCAACTCGACAAGGACAAAGCCGCCCTGAATGCCTATGTCCGGGCGCATGGCATGATTGCGGGCAACGGCTGGGAGTACGGCGAGAAGCCCCCGAGCAGCCGCGCCCCGTCCTGCGAGTTGCGCGAAGCGAAGTGTCCCAAGGCAGAATAGACAACCGCAGCTGCCCAACGTGTGCGGGGCCGGGATTCGACCCTCGACCTCGCACGGGCGGCAGCATAAGGAGAACGAGCGATGAGCGAAAACGCATCAGATAGCTTTGAGCGGGCGGCAGTAGCATTCCAGAGCGCGACCGGCATAATCCCTCCCGGCAAGAACGGGTGCCTGCATGACGAAATTACTGAGCGGGCGTGGCTCGCATGGTGCGCGGGTTTTTCTTATGGCCAGACCGCCGCGAAGGCCGAGAACGCGGAACTACATCAGGCCCTATTTCACGTCGAGAATGGGCTTTCACACCCGGACGAGAGCGTGCGACTGCTGATTGAGGCGTCACACGCCGCACGGGGCGGCGAAGAAGGAGCCGACATCGGCGACGAGAAATGCCCGGCCTGCGGGGCAGACAAAATGCGACGTGGGCCTGGGTTTTTTGAGTGTCGCGTCTGCACAACGCGCGTGCCATTTGACGACATGCTGGCATGCGCGAACGAGGTTGACAGGCTTGTGGATAAACTTCTCGCCGACAACGCCCGGCTGCGGGAGGCGATTGAGGCAATAGGCAACCTGGACCTGACCATCGACAGGGCGGACTCAGGCCCGAACGTCGGCAAGTGGGAGTTTTTGCTGCCTGGCGACGGGATGGGTTGGACGGGTCCATTCGACACCGCAGCTGACGCCGCCCTTGCTGGAGACGCTGAGATGAAGAAGGAGACGACATGCCCTGAATGCGGCGGCGACGAGTTCGACGCGCGCCCCGGCCAGCAGCCCCGCTGCTGCAACTGTGGGTGGACGAGCGACGAGAAATGCCCGTGCAACCAGACCCTCTTGGCATGCGCGAACGAGGTTGACAGGCTTGTGGATAAACTTCTCGCCGCCAAGGACGCCGAGCTTGCCCTCGCCAACGAGCGAGCGGACGCATACGAGCACGCTGCTGCCAAGGCGATGTCTGAACTCAATCTGGTCATGCCGTATCTACCCGACTCAACAGCGTTCATAGCGACTGCGGTATTCCGAGACATTGAGGACACGTCACCACCAATCCCTCACAGCGAATACCACTACTGTTCGCGGTGTGAGATTCAGCACAAGATTAAAGCGTGTGATGCGAAGGAGAAGACATGAGCGACAAGACATGCCCGGACTGCGGAACTCGGATGGGCAATCGTCACCGGCGAAGCGAATACGCCAAGGATGGCGGGCTGGAGTTTCCTCATACGGAGGCCCGGTGCATGGCGCGACAGATTGCCACCAAGGAGGCCGAGAACAACCAGCTATACCACGCCTGCGAGGGCCTGAAGGAGCAGTTGGCCGACATGACCCGCGAGCGTGACGAGGCCAGGGCGGCGTG
>DATKXP010000654.1:0-7999 GCA_035529015.1 Phycisphaerae bacterium
TCGATGCCGCGGCTCGACTTCAGGATCGTCCGGACGATCTCCTTCATCTGCGTCTCGGGGTCGTCGGGTTGGAGGTCCGGCTTCGAGGTGCTGCGAACGGCCCAGGGCCCGGTGGCCTGGAAGGTGATCTCGCCGACGATCCTGCCCGTGCCGTCGGGGTTGAGGGTGATGTCGGCCTTGCCCTCAAAGCACCCGGCCACGAGCGCCGCCCCAGCGATGAGAACACATGCCGTCGTCGGTCTTGCCATGCCCGAGCCCTTTGGTTCGCGGCTCCAACTCACCATACGATCGGGCGCCCCTGGCCGCAAACGTTTTCGGCCAACGGCGCCGCTCACCCATCTATCGAGCCGGGTGCGGCAGGGCAGCCTCGCGCCGGCGAGCCGGGAGCGGAAGCCCCCGGTCACCCGCCCCACCGCGGCCTTCCCCCCCTCGGGCAGCCGTCCCGGACAGTTGAAAATGTCTTGCCCCGCGCCCGGGCGCGGGGTACCCTCGGCGCCAGGTTGCAGGGCCGGCATTTCTACGAATAACGGGGGCGCAACCGGCGTAGTGACTCGTGGATCCCGTTTGGATCAAAGGAGGCTTGCCATGACGCGACGGTGGTCGAGCCTGACGACGTCGGACCGTGCCTTCGTGTGCGCGGCGCTGCTGGTCGGCGTTGCGTTGGCGGGGCTGGTTCTCCTTGCATCGCCGGCCGTGGCCGGTGAGACGGCCCCGGATGGCGGACCCGAGGCGGCCGAGCAGGGCTGGTGGTCGGGCCTGACGCCGGCCAACAAGGTCTTCTTCTGCATCGCCTTCTTCTTCAGCGCCCTGTTCCTGTGGCAGTTCGTCATGACGCTCATCGGCCTGGCCGGCGGCGGCGCCGACGTGGAAGTGGACGCCGACGCCGACGTGGGCGGCGACGTGGACGTGGACGCCAAGACCGACTTCGACGCCGACGGGGGCCACATGGACCACGACGTCGGACACGCCGACGAGATCGGCGCCCACGAAACGGCCCTCAGTTTCAAGATCCTCTCGGTCCGCTCGGTGGTGGCGGGCGGAACGCTCTTCGGATGGGCGGGCGCTCTGTATCTGTACGACGGCGCCGCGTTGAGCACGGCGCTGCTGTACGCGCTGGCGTGGGCCCTGGGCGGGGCCTTGATCGTGGCGATCCTGATGTACCTGATGCGCCGAATGCAGGAAACGGGCACGCCCAGGCTCGCATCTTGCGTCGGTCAACCGGCGACGGTGTACATGGATATTCCGGAAGCCGGCGCCGGCAAGGTCCGGACCGTGGTCAGCGGGGCCGTCAGTTACGTGGCGGCCCGAGGCGCGGGCGGCAAGGCACTGAAGTCCGGCACGCCGGTCCGCGTGGCACGGCTTCTGAACCCATCGACCGTCGAGGTCGAAGAGACGAGCGACTAAAGGAGGCCCTCCGATGAATGCGTATGCGCCGCTGCTGATGCAGTTGCCCACGGGCGACGGTTTCCCCATTGAAGTGTTCCTGGTGATCGTGCTGCTCGTTGTCGTCATGGCGCTGGTGTTGTTCTTCGTCCGAATCTACCGCCGGTGCCCGTCGAATAAGATCCTGGTGATCTACGGCAAGACGGGCAAGGGCGCCGCCAAGTGCGTCCACGGCGGGGCGTCCTTCGTCTGGCCCATCATCCAGGCCTGCCAGTACCTGGACCTGGAACCGTTCGTCGTGCCCATCGACCTGAAGAGCGCCCTGTCGCAGGAGAACATCCGTGTCTCGGTGCCCACCACCGTCACGGCCGCCATCAGCAACGAGGTGGGGCTGATGATGAACGCGGCGGTGCGGCTCCTGGCGATGACGCGACAGGAGATCGAGCGGCAGGCCGAAGACATCATCCTGGGGCAGATGCGTGCCGTCATCGCCACCATGAAGATCGAGGAGATCAACCGTGACCGCCAGGCCTTCATGTTCAAGGTCAACGAGGCGGTCTCGGGCGAACTCGAAAAGATCGGTCTGGCGGTCATCAACGTCAACATCAAGGACATCACCGACGAGTCCGGCTACATCGAGGCCATCGGCCGCAAGGCCGCCGCCGAGGTCATCAACCAGGCCAACATCGACGTGGCCGAGCAGGAACGCCTCGGCAAGACGGGCGTGGCCGAGCGCGAGCGTGACCAGCGCAAAGCCGTCGCCGCCGCCAACGCCAACGCCGAGATCGGCGAGGCCACCGCCAGCCGCGACCGACGCCAGCAGGTCTCCGTCCTGGAGGCCGAGGCCGTCGATACCGAGACGCAGGCCGAGGGCAAGAAAGCCGCCTACCGCGCCGGCCAGAAGGTGGCCGAGGAACAGGCCCGCCAGAAGGGCGACTCGGTCGCCATGCAGGCCACCGGCGCCATCCGCGTAGCCGAACAGAACGCCCAGCGCGAGGCCGAACAGGCCCGCGCCGCACGCGAACAGGCACGGCTGCGGGCCGAGGTCGTCGTCCCGGCCGAGGCCGCCCGCGAGCAGGTCGTCATCCAGTCCGACGCCGAAAAACAGAAACGCGAACTCGTTGCCCGGGGCGAAGCCAACGCCATTCTCGCCAAGATGAAGGCCGAGGCCGAGGGCACCCTGGCCATCCTCGACGCCAAGGCCAAGGGGTACGGCGAACTCATCAAGGCGTCGGCCCAGGACCCCAAGGCCGCCACCAGCCTGCTCGTCATCGAGAAACTGGTCGAGGTGGCCGGCATCCAGGCCGAGGCCATCCGCAACCTGCCGCTCGAAAAGGTCATCGTCTGGGACGGCGGCGGCGAGGGCGGCGGCCTCTCGGACCTGGGCCGGCGACTGGTCGGCGTCCTGCCGCCCATGCACCAACTCGCCAAGATGGTGGGCCTCGAACTGCCCGACTACCTGGGATCGACCGCCGGCGAGCAGACGTCAGCCAAACCGAAGCGCGGTGAGGCCGGGCACACAAGCGAGGGCTGACGGCCGGGACACACCGGCCGAGGTACGTTTGGCACATCGGACGGGTCCCCGAGACGGGGGCCCGTCCTCTTGGTTGGACGGCCTGGGCCTTGCGGCCCCCACGACAGGCACTTACAATAGGCGGTGGTTGTGACGAGGAGCCTGCGGCAATGGTCGAGCAACCGTTGGCCGAGCAGGAACGCGGGCCGAGCGGAACAGGCGATCCGGCCGGTCTGGCAGCAGCCGACCCGCCCCGCATGTCGGGGTCGGCGCCCGACGAACTCCAGGACGAGGCAGCGCGGACGCGGATCATCTCGCCGTCGCTCCTGTTGCCGGCCGAGATCGTCATCCTCGAACTCAAGCCGTCGCGGTGGCTGGCCGTCTTTGCAAGCCTGCCGGTAGCGGCCATCGGGCTGACGCTGATTGTCCTGGTGTGCGCGATCGACCTGCCGCAGCGCGTTCGAGAAGTGGGGTTCATCATCGGCGTGTGGATCATCGGTCTGCGGCTGGCGCTGGCGCTGCTTCAGTGCCTCGGCCGGACTTACGTCCTCACGGACCGGCGGATCCTGGTTCAGTCGGGCGTCTTCAACGTCGTCGTCGAGGCGATGGGCCTGGAGGAGATCGAGAACACCTTTGTCGCGCAGGCCGTCGGGCAACGGGTCGTGGGCATCGGGACGATCTTCTTCCGGTCCGACGGTGCCGGCCGCGCATCGCTCGCCTGGGAACATATCCGCAGTCCCAAGAAAGTTCACGCCCACGTCGTCGTGCAGATCGACCGGTGGAAGAACAGCCTGAACGGCCTGAAGGGGCAGTGAAAGGCCCGGGGCGACTGGCGAAACCTCACAGGATGCCGCGGAGCCATTCGAGGCTCTTGAGGGTGTTGGCTTCGCCCTTGCTTTCGAGGCTCATGACGCCGGACCAGTCGTTCTCCTTCAGGAGTTCAACGATCCCTCGGATGTTGTCGGCGTTGATGCCCTGGCCGACGTACACTTCGCTGGCCGCGATGCCGGTGTCTTTGCCCACGTGGTCCCCCAGTTCCGGCGCCACGTCCTTGACGTGGAAGTGCCGGATCCAGGGCAGCAGTTCCTTGACCATGGCCACCGGGTCGTTGCCGGCGATGAAGGCGTTGCCGGTGTCGAAGTTGATCCCCAGAAGCGGGTCGTTGACTTCTTTCATCAGCCGGACCATCATGTCGAGGTTGGTGGTCAGGGGCCCGTGCGGTTCGATGTTGACGCCGACCTCGTGGGTGTGTGCGACGGGCAGGACCTCGCCCAGATGGTAGACCGCCCGGTCGAAAACCTGCTCCAGGGTCATTCCCTCGGGCACCTCGGCCCCGTCGGTGGTGGCGATGTACGGGCAATCGAGCACCTTCGCCATCTTCACGCCGGCTATCATGTAGGGGATGCACTGCCACCGGTGCAGGGCGTAGTGGCAGTCGAGTTGGCTGACCTTCAGGCCGCAGCCTTCCAGTTCCTGCCGCAGGGCCATGCCGTCGGTCCGTAGCGAGATGGCCGGCGAGAACCCGAGCCCTTCGAAAAAGTCCTCGCCGTTGACGGTGTTGATCTCGACGGTGTCGCACCTTTGGTCGCGGCACCAGGCCAAGACGTACGCGAGTGACCGATCCTCGTGACGGAAGTTGTCGCTGGCGATTCCGATCGTGATCATGGCATTCCCCTTTCCCCTTCAGCCGGGCCACAAGACGCGGCGACCCGAAACCTTAATCGGCCCTCACGCCGAGCGTCAAGCGAAACCTGTGGCACGGTGTCGGGCGCGGCGGCGAAGATCGGTGCCCCCGGAGCATGGCCCGGACCTTCCGGTCCGGGCTCAGTTCGGGCTCGGTCGCGTCTCGCCCGAAAGACGTTGACCGCCGCGCTCGCCCCGGCTACAGTGACGACCCGCGAGATGAGCGGGAGGGTCTGTCGAATGGCCGTCGAACTGGCCTATGCCATGATCACGCCGTACAGCCTCCACAAGAGCCGCACGGGAGGCATCATCGGGCGGCTGGTCAGCCTCTCGCATCTCGATCTGGTCGCCATCCACATGTTCGCCCCGAGCGACGCGTGGGTGGACGCCTATCTCGACATCCTCCGCCGGAGCGACCTCGACAATCCGGTCCGCGAGGCGTTCATCGGCTACGTGGACGAGAACCTGCGGCGCGACAACCCGCTGGGCCTCTCAAACCGGTGCATGGTCCTGCTGTTTCGCGGCGAAAGCGCCTTCCGACACCTGATGGACGACGTGGTCGGCCGCGCGAGCCCCCGCGTCACGGGGCACACGGTCCGGGGGACCTACGGCGATTTTCAGAAGATGCCCGACGGCACGATCCGGTACTTCGAACCGGCCGTCATCTGCGGTCCCGAACCGGCCACGCGCGACGAGGAACTGGCGTTCTTCGCCTCCACGGCCGCCACCGACGGCGGCGTCATCGAGGATGCCGTCGATTTCCTTCCCGGGGCCGACGGGTTCGAGACGGAACTGGTGATCCTGAAGCCGGAGAACTTCGAGCGTCGCAGCCGCCGGCCCGGCTACATCATCGACGTGTTCTCGCGCACCGGGCTCTACATCGTCGGGGCGAAGTTGCTCTCCATGTCCGCCGCCCAGGGCGAAGCGTTCTACGGGCCGCTGCTCGACGTGTTCCGCGACAAACTCCAGTTCCTCGTCGAGAACACGATGCGCGAGCGCCTCGACGGCGCGTTCGACTTCCCTCTGCCCGATGAGTTTTTCGAGACGGCCAAGGAGATGCTCGCCGACCTGAACGCCCGGACCGAGTTCGCCAAGATCGTCCAGTACATGACGGGCGTGGACCCGAGGACCGTCGCCGGCAAGGCCGAACGCGACGAGCCGGGCCCCGTGCGGTGCCTGGCGCTGCTGTACCGCGGCCCGGACGCCGTCGCGAAGATCCGCCGAATGCAGGGGGCCACCAACCCCGAGCATGCCGAGGAGGGGACCGTCCGTAGCGACTTCGGCCGCGACCTTATGCGCAACGCCGCCCACGCCTCCGACTCGCCCGCCAGCACCGAGCGCGAACGCCGCATCATCGGCATGTGGCAGACCGAAAAAGAGCCGGAGTTCACCAAGATCATCAACGCGTTTCTCGCCGAAGGGGCGTGAGCGTGCCCCACGCCCATCGCATGACCGTTCGCGTCCGGTACCCCGAGGTGGACGGCGGCGGCCGCGTTCACCACAGCGTGTACCTGGTGTACTTCGAGATGGGGAGGACGGAACTGCTGCGCGAGCGGGGCATCGCGTACGCCCACATGGAGGCCGATGGCCGCTTCCTCGCCATCAGCCAGGCCGACGTCCGATACTGCGGGGCCGCAGGTTACGACGACGAACTCGTTGTCGAGACGTGGGTCGAACGGGTGCGCGGGGCGCGGGTCGTCTTCGGCAACCGGTGCTTGAGAGCCGACGACGAATCGGTCGTCGCCGAAGCGACGATCACCGGCGCCCTCGTGGACGCATCGGGGCGCCCGATTCGCTTCTCGAAGGACGAGATCGCGCGGCTGTCGGACGCCCACGGGTAGGCCCCGGCGTGCCGCCCGGTCACCTCTTCGCCGGCGGCAGAACCGCCCGGCCGGTGAGCATCTTCAGCCGCACGTTGCGGAACTCGGCCCGCGAGTAAAACGCGCCCAGGCCGATGGCCTGCGGCGTCGGCAGTTTCCACTCGCCTGGCATCGAAAGCGCGGCAAGCGGTCCCTGCCACGCGATGTACGGTTGCCCGTCGAGGGTCACGTCAATCTGGGCCGCCGGGCCCGCCACCTGAACCTTGGCGTGCACCACGTACTCGCGGTTGCCCTTCATGTGGACCGCCTTGACCCGCGTCTCATTCTTGGTGGGGCCCTTGCCGTTCACCCGATCCAGGCCGCTCGCGGAGCCGTGGTCGTAGTCCAGCGCCACGACCACGCCGGTCGAGGCCGCCGGCAGGATGATGGCGACGGTGCTGTCGCCCCAGGTCCGCCGGCACGTGACCTCGAGTTCGTAGTTGCCGAGTGGGACGGCGGGGATCATCGCCCGCCCGCCGCCGGGCGCGTTGGTCAGGACCAGGACGCCGTCCCTTTCCTCCCAGGTGCCCTTGACGACGTACTGCGCCAGGTCCACGTGCGGCACGAGATCCACCCACTGACCCGTTCGGATGGTCTTGCCGGAAAGCACCGGCGTCGGATTGGAGGGAGAGGGCGCCTTCGCGGTGGCCGTCGGCGCCGGCGCGCCGCCGAGTTTCGCAAGTTCCGCCTCCACCTTCCCGAGCGCCAGCGACGCCGTCGTACGGGCGAGGTCTTCGGTCGGGTGGAGGCCAAGGAACCGTTCGTAGTAGGCCTTGGCGCGGGCATACATCGCCGGCTTGGCGGCGTCGGGCGCGGCTTCGCCCAGGCCGCGATACCACTCGCCCAGTTCCTGGCACGCCAGTTCCGGCGCCGCCTCGACGCCCTTGGCGGCAGCCGGGACGTACTTCCGCAGCGCCTCGTCTTCGATACCCTCCAAGTGCTTCGACGCCTCGGCCGGGTCGTCTTTCTCGACCAGGTAGATGCGGACCAGTTTTTCGCGCAGCGCCGTGTTGCCGGGGCTCTTCTCCAGCAGCGTCTGAATGTCGGCGATCTCGCGCTCGGTCTGCATGGCCCGGGCGAGCACCTTCTGCCGCGCGTCGATCTCGCCGGACCGCGGGCTGCTCACGGCCCGGCCGATGGCCTGGGCACGGCGGTAAAAGGTGACGGCGTCCATCAAGGCGCCGTCCTCCTGTTTGTGCTCGGCGGCGTCGAGGAGCGCGTCGATGAGGGCCTCGCCTGCCGGCGGCCGGTCGGCCCCGCGGCTCGCCTCGAACTGCTTTTGCCGCACGTCAACCAGGCGTTCGGCGCACGCGCCCGCCTGCTCGGGCACCTGCGCGGCCAGCAAGCCAAGTGCCTCGACGGCCGTGGCGACGCCATCCGGATGGGGACCCGCCAGGTCGGCGGCCTTCTCGCACAGCACCGCCAGGAACGCCGGCTGCCCTGCGGCCTCCTTGGCGGCGGCAAGGAGGCGCGCGGCCAGTTCAAGGTCGTCCGCCGCCTCGCGCGTCAGCCGGACGCGCTTGAAGTCCGAGCCGTACAACGACTCAAACGCAGGGGCGGC
>DATKXP010000655.1:0-3264 GCA_035529015.1 Phycisphaerae bacterium
GGCGTCTGCCACGCGATCTTGCCCGTGGCCTTCTCGAACGCGACGAGGCGCGAGTCCTCCGGCTTGGCCATCGCGCAGAGCAGAATGACCGTGTCGCGGTAAAGGATCGGACTGTTGCCGAGGGTCACGTCGAAGGTGTGCGGCTCGATCTCGTGCCGCCAGACGATCTTCCCCTCGAAGTCCACGGCCGCGATGACCGACGAGCCGAACGCGCAGAAGACGAGTTTGCCGTCGGTCGCGGGCGTGGGAGCGGCATATCCTCCGCCGGGCCCGCTGCGGAAGTCGTCTCTCAGCCATTGGCCGGGCGGAATCTGCGTATCCCACAGGCGCCGGCCGTCGCTCACCCGCCAGCACAACAGGTGGTGGTCGGGAATCACCTTCTTGCGGTCGGGGACCGTACTGTCCCACGCGACCGTGCTGACGAAGACGCGGTCGTCCCAGACGATGGGGCTGGCGTGTCCCTCTCCGACCAGCGGAGCCGTCCAGCGAACGTTGGCCTTGTCGTCGCCGCCCCACGTGACGGGCAGGTTCGTCTCGCGGGTGTGCCCCTGCCCGCCCGGCCCGCGGAACATGGGCCAGTTCTCTCCCCGACCGGCTGCCGCGAGAAACAGTACGAGCAGCACCGCTGCCGAACGTCGAAAGACGGAATGAGGCATGTCGGCACCCCTGGGGCGGACGTCACTCGTTCGGGTCGTACTCCAGGGCGGCAAACCCGCCGGAGCGGTGGGCGATGAGGGGAGGCGGGCCCTTCGTCTCGTCCTCGCCCTCGACGGAGGCGGGGACAGGGGCCATCTCCAGGAGAAGACACTCCACCTCTTCGAGGTCTTCGACCAGGGCGAGCCCCTCCTTGACGCCGAGGACGGCCACCGCCGTCGCCAGACCGTCCGAAAGGGCCGGATCCTCCGCCACGACCGTCACACTGGCCAGCCGCGTGTCCACCGGCCGCCCGGTCCGCGGGTCGATGATGTGGCTGAACCGTCGGCCGGCCACCGTGAAACCGCGGTAGGCGTGGCCGCTCGTATCGACCGACCGATCCTCGAGTCGGACGGCCGTGTAAAGGCGCGACCGGTCATCGGGGAAACGCGGGTCCTGAACGCCCACGCCCCATCGCCGGTCCTCGCCCTCGGGGACCAGCGACCGCGGCCGCACCCCGAAGGCGTAAACGTCGCCGGCAACCGCCACGAGTCCCGCCGTCGCGCCGGCCTGCTTGAGGCGCCGGGCCATGCGTCCCGCGATGTACCCTTTCGCGATGCCGCCCAGGTCCAGGCGCATGCCTTTGCGGACGCCGACCGAGTGGACCATCTTGGTGAGTTCCTCGGGGGTAGGCGGCGGCGAGCGGGGCGGCGCACGTTCCAGTTCCTCCAGCGGACGCCGGACCGCGGCCACGAGCATCTCGAGTTTGTCCATACCCACCAGCGCGCGGGCGGCGGCGATTTCGTCGTCGGTCGGCAGCGTGTCCGTCTCGGCTGCCTTGCGCCACAGTTCAAGAAGCGGACCGACCGTGGGGTCGAAGGCGCCGTCGGTGGCGTCGTGGACCTCCTTGGCGGCCGCCAGGCAACTCGTGACGAGCGGATGCACCTCGACGTGCCAGAGGCCGGCCTCCCTGTTGATGCGCGAGATGTGGGAGTCGTCGCGGTGGGCGTCGAGGTACTGGATGCACTCGTCCATCTCGGCCCAGGCCAGGGCGAGCCACCGGCGGCCGACCTCCTCGCTCGGCGCGACCACGCGGACCATCACCTCGGTGTCCATTGCCGGGCGGGAATCGACCACCTCGACCGGTTCGCCGCCGCAGCCGGCGATCGTCAGTAAGGCGAGACCGAGCGCCGGCGCCGCCCCGAGCCCGGTGCGGGAGCAGCGGGCCACGTTCGAGTGGCGACGCGGGCGGGCCAGGGCGGATGAGGATGACCCGCTGCTTCCGCAGCGGGCTCGAACGTTAGACGCTCCCATACTTGTACTCCGCCTGGCAAGACCCCTCGCGGCTGACCATGCACGGCCCGACCGGACGGGCGGGCGTGCACCCCTCCCCGAACAGCGGACAGTCGTGCGGTTCGATCAGGCCGCGGATGACGTCGCCGCACCGGCACCCGTGCTCGTCGGCCGCCGTTTCGTCGGGCGGCCAGGGGATGCCGAGCGTCCGCGGCGCGTCGAACTCGGCGTACCCTTCGCGCAGCCCCATGCCGCTGGCGGGGATCGTCCCCAGTCCGCGCCACGTGACGTCGGCGGGTTCGAAGACGCGGCCGATTCGCGCGAGCGCCTCCGGATTGCCCTCCGGACGCACGGCCTCTTCATAAACGTTCTCGACGCGTGCCTCGCCGGCGGCCAGTTGCTTGAGGATGGCCGCCACCCCGGCGAGAACCTGCTCGGCCGTGAACCCCGCCACGACGCACGGCCGGCGGTACGCGGCGGCGATGGGCTCGTACGCGCGGCTGCCGATGACGACGCTGACGTGGCCGGGGCAGAGAAAGCCGTCGATTCGGACCTCGCCGCCCGCCAGCAGGGCGTCCATCGCGGGCAGCACCCACTTGTGCCCGGGAAGGATGCAGAAGTTCGCCAGGCCCTCGGCCTTCGCCGTCTCGACGGCCACGGCCGTGCCGGGCGCCGTCGTCTCGAACCCGACCGCCGCAAAGACCACCGTCTCGTCGGGCTGCTGACGGGCCAGGTCCAACGCCTCCAGAACCGAGTAGCAGACCGCGACGCTGCCGCCTTCGGCCTTGCGGCGTTCCAGGCTGGCGGCGCTGCCCGGGACGCGGACCATGTCGCCGAAGGTCGCGACCGTCACGCCGTCGCGTGCGGCCAGGTCGACGAGCACGTCGATGGTGCCCTGGCTCGTCACGCACACCGGGCACCCCGGCCCGCTGATGAGGCGCACGCGCTTGGGGAGCAAACTGCGGAGGCCCGTGCGGCGGATCGCCACCGTGTGCGTGCCGCAGATCTCCATCAGCGCGACGGGGCCGTCGCCGGGGATGGCGGCGGCGGCTTCAGCGATGTCGCGCTTGTATCGGTCGATAGGTGTGCTGGGCATAGGTGACGCCAGTGCCGCTGAACGTGCCCCGCGGCTTCCGCCGCGGGCTCGGACGGCGGCGGGCTCGAACAACTCTATGGTTCGGCGCGTTTGAGATCCTCGATCTGGTCCCACAAGGCGTTGGTCTCGGCAGCGTCCTCGGCGGTGACCGTCGTGATGGCAAAGCCCGCGTGCACGAGGACCCAGTCGCCCACGCCGGCCTCCGGCACGAGCAGCAGCCCCGCGCGCATCCGGTTGCCGCG
>DATKXP010000656.1:0-12532 GCA_035529015.1 Phycisphaerae bacterium
CGTTCCTTCATTTCGACCTCGGTGGCGGCGCCGACGTTGATCTGCGCGACGCCCCCCGAGAGTTTCGCCAGGCGTTCCTGGAGTTTCTCGCGGTCGTAATCGCTGGTGGTAATCTCGATCTCGCGTTTGATCTGCTCGATGCGGCCGCGGATGGCGTCGGTCGAACCGGCGCCCTCGACGATGGTGGTGTCGTCGTCGTCGATGGTCACCTTCTTGGCCGTGCCGAGGACGTCGATACCGATGTTCTCGAGTTCGACGCCGAGGTCTTTCATGACGGCCTCGCCGCCCGTCAGGATGGCGATGTCTTCAAGCATGGCCTTGCGGCGGTCGCCGTAGCCGGGGGCCTTGACGGCACAGCACTGCAGGATGCCGCGGAGTTTGTTGACGACCAGCGTCGCCAGCGCCTCGCCGTCCACGTCCTCGGCAACGATCAGCAGCGGCCGGTTGCCCTTGGAGATCTTCTCGAGGAGCGGAATCAGGTTCTTCGCGCTCGAGATCTTCTCTTCGTGGATGAGAATAAGCGGGCGCTCCAGGACGGTCTCCATCCGGTCGGGATCCGTCACGAAGTGGGGGCTGAGGTACCCGCGGTCGAACTGCATGCCCTCGACCACGTCAACGACCGTTTCGAGGCCCTTGCCCTCCTCGACCGTAATGACGCCGTCCTTGCCCACCTTGGCAAATGCGTCGGCCATGTCCTGGCCGATTCGCGCGTCGCCGTTGGCGCTGATCGTTGCCACCTGGGCGACGTCCTCCGGCTTGTTGAGCCGGATGGGCTTCGAGATGGCTTCGAGTTGCCGGTCGACGGCAGCGACGGCCTTCTGGATGCCACGGTTGAGGGCCATGGCGTCGGCGCCGGCGGTGATGTTCCGGAGCGCCTCCTTGAAGAGCGCCTCGGCGATGACGGTGGCGGTGGTCGTTCCGTCGCCGGCCACGTCGCTGGTCTTGGAGGCGGCCTCCTTGACGAGTTGGGCCCCCATGTTCTCGTACTTGTCCTTGAGGTCGATCTCCTCGGCCACGGTCACACCGTCTTTGGTGATCGTGGGGGCGCCCCACCCCTTGTCGAGGACGGCGTTGCGGCCTCGCGGGCCGAGTGTCGATTTGACGGCCCTGGCGAGTTTCTCGACGCCGGCCATCAGGCCCGCCCGCGCCTCCTCATCGAAAGCCAACATTTTGGCTGCCATGCTCTGGGGTCTCCTTCGCTACGGGTTCCCTCGGTTGAATGCCGAAAGAAGGGTCCACGGCCGACCCCCGCCTGGCGGGTCTGGACCGTTCTCGCTCTCCTGAACCCTATACGAGAGCAAAGCGGGTGCCAAAGGGCCCTCCCCAACACCGCAGAGGGCCATGACTGCCCCTGGCGGGCCAAAGCGGGCTTTTACCACAAGCCGACCGCCACTTCAAGGGCCTTGCCAGGCCCCCGAAGCGGCCGTTTAGGCAGGGGAATCGCCAACCGAGAATGCCATTGTGGCAGATGAATCTCACATCGTAGCCCTGCGAACGGGTCGCGCGGCGGGCAATCGTGCCCACCGCGCGGCACTGCATAACCGACTCGGGACGCTGGGGCGAGGCATACCCCGCCTCTACCGACGGCTCTCCGCCCACCGCAACCTTGCAAGACCCGGCCGCCGCCGGTACGATACCCACTCAGGTTCACCACCGACGAAGAAGGAGCCGCCATGGCCAAGAAATACTTCGTCCTCGACACGAACGTTCTGCTGCACGACCCGAGCGCGATGATGGCCTTCGGCGACAACGAGGTGGTGCTGCCGTTCCAGGTCATCGAGGAACTCGACAAGTTCAAGAAGGGGTCCGACGACACGAGCCAGCACGCCCGCCAGGTCATCCGGACGCTCGACCAGTTGCGCAAGAAGGGCCGCCTCATGGAAGGCGTGCCGATTGAGGAGACCGGCGGGTCGCTCCGCGTCGTTCTCGATGACGAAGTGCCCGACCATCCGCTGCTTCGCACCGGGCAGCCCGACGACAGGATCATCGGGGTGGCCCATCGCCTGACGCAGGAAGGCAAGCCCACAACGTTCATCACGAAAGACATCAACGCCCGCATCAAGAGCGACGCCCTCGGCATCAAGACCGAGGACTACGAGAAGCACAAGGTCGATTTCAGCCATATCTACCTGGGGTACCGCGAGTTGGAGGTGGACCGCCCGACGCTTGACCGCATCGAGAAGGACAACGCGGCCGATCCGCCCGACGACGATTTCCAGCCCAACCAGTTCGCCATCCTGACCGACCCGGCCGACGCCGACCGACAGGTCGTGGCCCGTTTCGACTCGCACCAGAGCAAACTGGTCGCCCTGCGGTTCGGCACGAGGACGTACCAGAACGTGTCGGCCCGGAACCCTCAGCAGCAGATGGCCGTCGAACTGCTGATGCTCGACGAGGTGCGGCTGGTCACGCTGCTCGGGCCGGCCGGCACCGGCAAGACGCTCCTGGCGGTCGCGTGCGGCATGCAGAAGGTCATCACGGAGAAGACGTATGAGAAGATGCTCGTTTCGCGGCCGGTCATCCCCTTCGGACAGGACATCGGGTACCTGCCCGGCGACAAGGACGAGAAACTCTACCAGTGGATGCAGCCCATCTTCGACAACCTGGCGTACATCCTGCGGACCAAGAAGACCGGCGGCGACGGCGGCATGGACGAACGCATCATGAGCCTCATCGACGCCGGTACCGTCGAACTCGAAGCCCTGACCTACATCCGCGGCCGCAGCATCCCCGACCAGTTCATCATCGTGGACGAGGCCCAGAACCTGACGCCCCGCGAAATCAAGACCGTCGTCAGCCGCATCGGCGAAGACTCCAAACTCGTCCTCACCGGCGACCCGTCCCAGATCGACAACCCGTACCTCGACTCCTCCTCGAACGGCCTGGTCTACGCCGCCGAGCGGATGAAAGGCCTCGACCTGGCCGGCCACGTCATGCTTCAGACCAGCGAGCGGAGCGAACTGGCCAGCCTCGCGGCACAGCGACTGTGACAGTGCGGAGTGCGGAGTGGGGAGTGCGAAGTGGAACCAACGGACGCGCGCGAGCAACTCAGACCCCGCACGAAGCAATTCGCTTTACGGACCATTCGTGTCATTGACGCGCTGCCCAAGACGTCGCCGGCACAGGTCATCGGCAAGCAGTTGCTGCGCTCGGCTCTCTCAGTCGGCGCCAACTATCGAGCCGCTTGTCGCGCAAGGTCCCGAGCCGAGTTTGTGGCAAAGATGGGCATCGTGGAGGAAGAATCTGACGAAGCTCGGTACTGGATGGAGATCCTGACCGAGGCTGGGCTGCTCAAGCAGGAGCAACTCGCGCCGCTCATGAAGGAAGCCGGTGAAATAGCGGCCATGGTCGTGGCATCCATCAAGACGGCCAGGAAGCAAAGCAAGTGAGCCGACGATTGTCCTTGGTGTCTATAAACTCCGCACTCCGAATTCCGCACTCCGAACTGGAAGGGTAAGTCATGGCCGAAACCGTCAGCATCCAGGAGTTCTCGAAACTCGATCTGCGCGTTGGCAAGGTCCTCGACGTTCGCGACCATCCGAATGCGTCGAAACTCTATCTGCTCGACATCGACCTGGGCCCCGAACTCGGCCCGCGCCAGACCGTCGCCGGGCTGAAACCTTACATGCCGCCCGACGCCCTCAAGGACCAACTCGTCATCGTCGTGGCGAACCTCGAACCCGCCACGGTGCGCGGCGAGCGGTCCGAGGGCATGGTCCTGGCGGCACAGGAGGGCGACAACGTCGTCTGCCTGACGGTCGCCTCGCCGCTGGCACCGGGGTCGAAAGTGCTGTAGGCCCCGCGCCCTCGCTGATAGAATCCGGCCGGTACCGGTGAGCACCGCAGAAGGCGAGGCCCGTGGGACACCCGCGCATCTTCATCAGCGCCGGCGAAGCCTCCGGCGACCTGCACGGCTCGAACCTGGTCCGGGCCATCCTGGCCCGCGCGCCCGGGGCGGAGATTACGGCCCTCGGCGGTCCCCGGATGCTGGCCGCAGGCGCACGCCTTCTCGCCGACACCGTCGAACTCGGCATCATCGGGTTCCTGCCCATCTTCAGCCTCACGTCGCGGTACCTGGGCCTCTTGAGCCTGGCGGACCGTTTCATCGCGGCCTGGCGGCCCGACGCCATCGTCACCATCGACAACCCCGGCTTCCATTTCCTGCTGGCCAACCGGTTCCGCGCCCGCGGCATCCCCGCGCTGTGGTACATTCCACCGCAACTGTGGGCCTGGGCGCCCTGGCGGGTCAGAAAACTGCGGCGCCGCTTCACCCACGTGGCGTGCGTCCTGCCCGTCGAAGAGCGCTTCTTCCGGGAACGCGGCGTGCCGGCCACCTTCGTGGGACACCCCGTCGTGGATCACCTTCGCAACCTCGACCTCGACCAGGACTTCATCGAGAGCCTGCGGCGTCGTCGCGGCGACCGCGTTGTCGCGTTGATGCCCGGCAGCCGGCGGCAGGAGGTGGCCCCGATTCTGCGGCGGCAACTCGTCGTCGCCCGAGCCCTGGCCGCGCGGGACCCCGACTGCTCGTTCGTCATGGCCCTGGCTGCCGAGGAGCACCGCGAATGGGTCGCGCGCGAAACCGCCGCCAGCGGCCTGCCGATCCGGACCGTCGTTGGAAAAACGCACGAGGTCCAGAGCGCCGCCGACCTCGCCCTGGCCAAGTCGGGCACGACCGCCCTGGAACTGGCGTACTACGAGACGCCCATGGCCGTCTTCTACAACGTGTCGTGGGCGGAGTGGAACCTGGCCGGTCGGTGGCTCGTCAAGACGCCGTACCTGGCGCTGCCCAACGCGCTGGCGGGCCGGCGCATTGTGCCCGAGTACATGTGGAACAAGCCGCCGACGCGCCAGGAGATCGACGAGGTCACCCGTCTGCTGGTCGATCCGCGCCGCCGCACCGAGATGCGGGCCGACCTGGCCGACGTCCGCCGCCGGATCGACGTTCCCGGCACCACCGACAACACCGCCGCGCTGGTCCTTGATATGGTCGGCCGGCCCGTCCCCCCGCCACCGGCCTGGCGGTCGGGGTTTGCCATGTGACCCGGCGGCGCGAACGCCCGCGCCGGGTACACCGCCGCCTCAAGTCGCGGAACGCCGTCACGTTGCGACAGCGAGACCCCGCTCGGCGGCCTTTCGGATATAGCCTTCAGCCGGCTTCGTGCGGGTGTCGCGCAGGTGGGTGTAGATACGGGCTGCGGCGCTCTTCTTCCCCGCGGCCGCAAGGGTCTCGGCCAGCAGCAGGCAGGCGTTGGTATGCTGGATCCGCTCCCAGCCTTTGTGCCCATCGGCCGCCTTCAGCAGGGCATCGGCCGAACCGGCATCGCCAATGCCGGCCAGCCCCCACGTGGCAACGATCCGGATATCGCTGTCGCCGTCGCTGACGGCCTGCTGAAACACGGTCGCGGCTTTCGGGTCGCCAACGGCCGCCAGGCCCTGCATGATCACCAGCCTGCTTCGGCCGTTCACCTTGGGCAGCGCGGCGAGGAACCGGTCGGCGGCCCCCTTGCCGATGGTGACCAGTGCCCGCGCGGCCCAGTCGCACAGCGCGGCGTCGAGAAGCGCTTTGCCGAGCGTCTCCACCACCTCCGCACCGCCGGCCACCTGTAACTGGCGGATGAGGAACCGCTGCACGCCTGTCGGCCGGCCCGCCAGTTGCGACGCCACCGTCCGGGCGAACTCCGTCCGAACCTTCTCGTCCTTCAGCGTGCAGACGTGGACGGCCAGGGCGTGCAGCGCATAGCGCGGCTTGATGTCGTTGCCGGCGCCCGGTTCGACGAGCATGTCGATCAGCCCCAGGACGTTCTCGCGCCCCCCTTTATGGATGTCGGCGACGGCCTTCTCGACCGTCTCCTTGTCGATGTTCGTGTAGGCGCCCCGACCGTCGGGGTCGGGCATCCGTTCGACCAGGGCCTTGAGTTCTGCTGACGCGGCCATCGCCAGGGTCCTTTCTCCGTCGGGTCTTGCCTACAGGTGCCACGGGGCACGCATGGGCTGGTTCACGAGGCGGTTGGCAAACTCGTCGCCGATGATCTGCTCCTTGACCGGGTCGTAGCGGATCTTGCGGCCGCAGCGGATGGCGATGTTCGCCAGATGGATCACCGTCGCCGCACGGTGAGCCGCTTCCTCGTGTCCGGCCGATCGCTTGCGGGTGCGGACCGCTTCGACGAAGGTGCGCGGCGGTTCGGGGTCGGGCATGGCCTCGACCGTCTTGCGGCCCTGTTCGTCGAGGTCCGCCAACTCCACACGGCGTTCCTGCTTGCGGTCGTACGGCTTCCCCCACTCGCGGCCGTCGAAGACGAAGGTCATGCCGTCGGCGTATGTCATCTCGACCCACCCCCACATGCCGGCCGCGTCCGGATGCGCCGGCGGGGCGTAGGCTTCGATCTCGACCGGGCTCGTGTCGTCCTTGCCATACACCCACTGGACAGGGTCGAGGTAGTGCTGGGCGAAGTCGGCCAGGCCCTGGCCCTCGTAGTCCCAATAGAAACGGTGGCTCGCGCCGAAGCGGTGCGGGTGAAACGGCGCCACGCGTGCCGGGCCGCAGTACATGTCCCAATCCAGGCGTGGCGGCACCGGCTGCGGCGTCGGCCCCACCATGCCGCAGTACGGTTTGATGTGGAACCCGCCGCGGTTGATCCAGACCCCCTTGCAGTCCTTCAGCAGGCCGCTCCGCATGATCTTGTGGATGAGGCGGCTCGCGCTGCTCTTGTACGCGCCGAAGCGTCCGCTCGTGCCGATTTGGAACACGCGGCCGTAGCGCCGGGCGGCATGGACAACCGCCCGCCCTTCGGCGATGAACTTCGTCATCGGTTTCTCGCACAGCACGTCCTTGCCCGCCTGCATGGCCGCAATCGTGACGAGGGCGTGCCAATGCGGCGGCGTGGCGACGCTGACCACGTCGAGGTCGTCGCGTTCGACCAGGCGGCGGAAGTCGGTGTAGCCCTGGCAGCCCTCGCCGTGGCTCTTGACGGCGCGGGCCAGGCGATGCTCGTCCACGTCGCAGGCGGCGAGGACCTTGTACTTGCCTCCCGCGCCGCCGATGTAGTTGCGGACGTCCTCGCCGCTCTGCCCTCCGCAGCCGACGATCCCGACGGCGAGAGTCTCGCTGGGGGGCGTGTAGACGCCGCCCAGAACGTGGCGCGGCACGACCGTCGCCGCGGCCGTCGCCGCCGCGCCCGCCAGGAAGCCACGCCGACTGATCCGGCCGTTCCCGCCGACAGACCGCTCTCGATCCGCCTTACGCGATGGGGTCATGCCCGTTTCTCCTGCGACGTGCCGATACGTTTTGCAGCCCATGCGAGAGGTCAATACTGCGGCTGCACCCAGACGTCGGCCGAACTGACCAGCGTGCCGGCGCACCGGGTCCACCGGATGGAGACCTCCTCGGAGGTGTCCGGCTTGATCTCCTTGGTCACGGCCTGCTTGGCGGCGCCGACGATCCGGCCTTTCGTGTCGAGCAGAACGGCGACGACGTCCATGTCCCTGACGGCCACGGAGCCGTGGTTCGTCACCTTCACCGAGACCTCTCCCTCCGGCGCCACGGAGTTGGGGTCGCGTTTGGGCCAGGGGTCGCTGACCTCGAGCCAGGGCAACTCGTCCGGCACGCCGCTGGGGCTGGTTTCCCACCCTCCCAGCGCCCATCGCGTGGCCCGCACACCCTCCTCGTGGGTCCATTCGGCCACCAGCGGCGCCGCGTACTTGGCCGGAATGTTGATCAGAATGGCGACGGCCTCGCCGAGCGGTTTCTCGTCCTCGTCATACAACCCCACGGTGACCTTCATCGACGCGATGTGGTTGTCCGTGTTGTTCCGGACGTGACCGACGGCGTACGTGACGGTTTCGTCCTTGTACCCCCGCAGCAGCCGCTCGACATTGACCTGAACCAGGTCCTGCTGAGCCACGGGCGCCACGGGCCGGCCGCCGGCGCCCGACGTTGCGGCGCCGCCGCTCGGCGAGGTCCCTTCGGGCGCCGTGTCTCGCACGACGGTGTCCCTCTCGAAATGCTGCCCGGTCAGGTCGCCGCCGACGCTCGGCATAAGGTCCCTGCCCCCGGGGCCGAACACGACGAACAGGCCGATGAGCACGCCAATGAAGCCCACCCCGATGAGCGCCAGCCACACGATGGCGACGTTTTTGCTGCGGATGCCGACCCGAACCTTCGCGCCGGGGCGAGTCGTGGTCAGCGGATGATCGCCCGCCACGACGTCGCGAAGCGCCTCGACGGCCGCCTCGGCGGTCTCCGTCTTCTGCGTGATCTTGACGACCGTCTTGCAGTGGGGGCACCGGACGTCGCGGTTGAGTTGGTCGGCCCGGAGCCTGAACCGCTTTTTGCAGAAGCCGCATTGGGCGTGAACGGTGTCCGCCATACTCGACGCTCCCTTCTCCGTCGGTTAGTACGAGCGAACCGGGCGTCCGTTGGATTCGAACCGAGCCACTTCGCCGGACGTGCAGCCCCCGCGATTCTACTGCCTGGCCGCCGGCCGTCAAGACTATGCGGCACGTCGGGGCGTTCCCGCCCTGCCCCGCCCGGCGGTTTTTGCTTGACCGCCCCCGCCCCAGCGTCGATAGTATACCATCATGAGACGGCGACGCGACAATCGGCTTACGGGCAACGATTCCTAACGCCCGGGGCCGCCGCGCGCCGACTCATTGCCAACGGCCTCGGGACACACGCCTCCCGGGGCCGATTCTGTTGCAGCACACGCGGACGCAGGAGAGGACACCATGAAAACGACCTACCGAACCCACACGTGCGGCGAACTGACCAGGGCCGACACCGATCAGACCGTCCGCCTGGCCGGATGGGTCGATTCGCATCGCGACCACGGCGGGGTCATCTTCATCGACCTCCGCGATCGCTACGGACGCACCCAGTGCGTCTTCAATCCCGAGAACAGCCCCGAAGCCCACGCCGTGGCCGAACGGCTCCACAACCAGTACGTGGTTCAGGTCGAGGGCGCCGTGCGTCCGCGGCCCGACGACGCGGTCAATCCGAAAATGCCGACCGGCGAGATCGAGGTCCACGCCGCCTCGATCGAGGTCCTCGCCGAGAGCGATACGCCACCCTTCGAGGTGACCGAAGACGCCGAGATCGGCGAAGACACCCGTCTGCGCCACCGGTACCTGGACCTGCGTCGCCCCGTGATGCAGCGGAACCTGATGACGCGGGCGCTCCTGGTCCGCACGATGCGCCGGACCCTTGAAGAGGAAGGCTTCCTCGACATCGAGACGCCGCTGCTGACCAAATCGACCCCCGAGGGGGCGCGCGACTTCCTCGTTCCCAGCCGCGTGAACCCCGGCCGGTTCTACGCCCTGCCCCAGTCGCCGCAACTCTTCAAGCAGATCCTCATGATCGCCGGCTACGACCGCTACTACCAGATCGCCAGGTGCCTGCGCGACGAGGACCTGCGGGCCGACCGCCAGCCGGAGTTTACGCAACTCGACGTCGAGATGGCCTTCATCTCGGAAGAGGACATCCTGGCCGTGACCGAGCGCGTCGTGGCGGCCGTCGTCAAGGCGGTCCTTGGCACCGACGTCGAGATCCCGTTCCCGCGGCTGTCGTTTGCCCAGGCCATGCGCGATTACGGCTCCGACAAGCCCGACCGGCGTTTCGAGATGAAACTGGCCGACGCCGGCGACGTGGCAGCCGAGAGCGAGTTCCGCATCTTTCGCGAGGCCGTCGAGGCCGGGGGGCACGTGCGCGGCCTGAAGGTGCCGGGCGGCAAGCAGTTCAGCCGCAAGGACATCGACAACCTCGCCGCCTTTGCCGCCGACTTCGGCGCCAAGGGCCTCGCGTGGCTTCGCGCCGAGGCCGAGGGCCTGGCCGGTCCGATCGCCAAGTTCTTCTCGCCCGGTCAACTGGCCGAGATGCAGAAGACGTTCGCCACCGAGGCGGGCGACCTGCTCCTGTTTGTGGCCGACGAACCGGCCGTCGTCGCCGCCAGCCTGGGGGCGCTGCGCGTTCACCTGGGCCATCGCCTGGGCATCGTGCCCGAAAACGAACTCAACTTCTGCTGGGTCACCGAGTTCCCGCTCTTCGAGTACGACGTCGATGAAAAGCGGCACGTGGCCATTCACCACCCGTTCACCAGCCCGCTGCCCGAGGACCTGGACCGCATCGAGTCCGAGCCGCTCTCGGTCCGCGCCCGCGCCTACGACCTCGTCCTGAACGGCATCGAACTGGGCGGGGGCAGCATCCGTATCCATCGCCCGGACGTGCAGCAGCGGGTGTTCCGGATGCTGGGCATCGGCGAGGAGGAGGCGCAACTGAAGTTCGGCTTCCTCTTGGAGGCCCTGCGCTACGGCGCCCCGCCTCACGGCGGCATCGCGCTGGGCCTGGACCGTTTCGTGCGGCTGATGCTCGGCGAATCGAGCATCCGCGAGACCATCGCTTTTCCCAAGACCCAACGGGCCCAGTGCCTGATGACCGGCGCGCCCAGCCCCGTGGACGAGCGGCAGTTGCGCGACCTGCACATTCGCCTGCGGCCCGAAGCGACCAGTTAGCCGCGGGACTTGTCCCGCGCGCCTCTTGGCACGGCCGCCGGCCGCGCGTATGATTATGTCGGAAAGGACCGACCGATGGCCGATTTCCCGCGAACCAGGATCGAAGACCTCTCGGTCTCGCGCCTGCTGATGGGCACGAACTGGTGGCTGGGGTTCTCGCACACCAGCGCCGCCAAGGACGACCAGATCAAGCGCACGATGACGCCCGAGCGGATCGCCGATATCATGGAAGTCTTCCTGAACGCCGGCGTGGACGGCCTTATCGGCCACCCGGACGAGAAACTGCTCGCCGCCATCGACATCGCCCAGGATCGCACCGGGCGGCGGATCATCGCGCTCGGCACGCCGCACTTCGACCTCTCGCGCGCGCCCGACGCCGACGGCAACAGCCGCCGCGCCATCGACGCGTGCGCCGAGATGGGCTGCCGCGTCTGCATGCCCCATCAGCAGACGACCGACGCCCTGCTCGACCGCCGGGCCCGCGTCATCCGCGACATGGAGCGCTACGCCGCCATGATCCGTGAGGCCGGCATGATCCCCGGCCTTTCGACCCACATGCCGGAAGCGCCCGTCTACGCCGACGAGACCGGCCTCGACTGCCAGACCTACATCCAGATTTACAACGCCGCCGGATTCCTCATGCAGATCGAGGTGGATTGGGTCCACCGGATGATCTGGCAGCGGAAGAAGCCCGTCATCACGATCAAGCCGCTCGCGGTGAACAAGGTGCTGCCGCTCGTGGGCCTGGCGTTCAACTGGTCCACGATCCGCGACCGCGACATGGTGTGTGTCGGCACGAGTACGCCCGACGAGGCACGCGAGGTCATCGAAATCAGCCTCTCGCTGCTGGAGCGCCGCATGAGCCAGGTCGAACTCCAGAAGACCCGCAGCAAGGCGTCGGTCGCGCCGAAGCCGTGACGGCGCCGGCCTTCCTTTGCTCACAAGAACCTTGCAACCCGCTCCCCGCTTGACTACGCTTTACCCTGAGGCGCCGAGTGAATAGGCGCGCCCCGCTGCCATCCAAGCCGGAAAAATGAGGAGAGGCAACCGATGAAAGGACTGATCGCCCTTGCCGCCGTCGTCGCATGTGCCGCCATTACCTGGGCCGCCGTCGCCGAGAAACCGCCGGCCGGCGTGCCTGAGGGGTACAAACTGCTTTACGCCCAGGATTTCACGGACGATTCGGCCGTCAAGGACTTCGTGTTCAGCGACCCGTCGGCGTGGAAAATGGGCGAGCACGAGGGCCGAAAGGCCCTGGAGTTCACGAACAAGGTCAACTACAAACCCAAGGTCCGCTCCCCCGGCATCTTCGCTCTCGTCGCGACCCTCAAGTTCGGCGACTTCGTCCTCGACGCCGACCTGCGCCAGACCGGACGCGAGTACGGGCACCGCGATATGTGCCTCTTCTACGGGTTCACCGACCCGTCGAAGTTCTATTACACCCACCTCGCCACCAAGGCCGACGCCAACGCCCACAACTGCTTCATCGTCAACGACAAGCCGCGGACCAACATCGCCAAGAAGACCACCAAAGGCATCCAATGGGGAACCACCTGGCACAAGGTGCGGCTGGTCCGAAGGGGGAGCGACGGCACCATCCAGGTCTTCTGGGACGACATGGCCAAACCGATCATGGAAGCCAACGATACCCATTTCAACTGGGGCTGGGTCGGTTTCGGCTCCTTCGACGACACCGGCATGATCGGCCGTGTCCGCATCTGGGGACCCGAAGCGAAGCAGGAGACGTGCACGCTGTTCAAGCCGAAGGAGTAGGCCTGCCGCCGTATATACTTTACGAAAACGGCCTTTCTCGAGACCCCCCAAAATGGCGCTTTTCGGGGTGTCGAACCCCGTTTCTGGCCTGGAAACGGCGATTCAGCCCTCAAATGTTAAGATAGGCAAGGCAAAAAGCGCTCCGTTTTGATCGGTTTCTGATCGCTTTTTGCTCAAACTTGGTCCGTTCTTCGTCCTTTTTACCCCTTTTTTAACCTACGTGGAGCGGGGTCAATAGGTGCTAAAGTATACA
>DATKXP010000657.1:0-4358 GCA_035529015.1 Phycisphaerae bacterium
CGAGCGGCCCTTCGAAGGCGGCAAGGCGCTCGGCGTCGGCGGCGTCGTAGCCGGTGACGATGCCCCAGAGGGTGTCGGTGTACGGGTCGGCGTCGAGTCGGCGCGTCAGGCGATGGACCGCCACGACGAAGTCGCGGTTGCACTCGTCGGGCCGGGCGACGAAGCAGGTGTAGTTCGGCATGATCTTCGCGAGGTGCGGCCGCACCGCCGTGACGTCGTCGTCCCACGTGACGAGTTCGGCCTCGTACCGGCGGACGAGCGTGTCGCAGACCTTCTCCCAGCCGTGGTCGGCGAGCGTCTTGCGGCTGACGACGACGGCGTAGGCTCCCTTGGCGGGAAGCGTCGGGCCCGCGGGTGCCGGCGCGGCGCAGACGATGCTCGCGGCCAGCGCCACGCCCGACAGCAGAAGCGAACGGTACCGTCTCACTCTTTCAACTCCTTGATGCGGATGTTACGGAACTCGATGCGGGACCCGTGGCCGAGGAAGCCGATATGGCCCTTCTTGTTGTGCAAACCGGGGTGCGGGCGGCCGTCCGCGGTTTTCTCGATCGTCGAGAGATCGGCATCGACGATGGTGGTCCCGTTCAGGATGACCTTGATCTTGGGCCCGTCGGCGATGACCTCCTGCCGGTTCCACTCGCCCACCTTCTTCTGATGGCCGCGCTCGCACGGCACGACGCCGTAGATCGAGCCGTGGTACTGGTACGGCTTGAGGTTGGCGTACTTCGGCGCGGTGTCGTCGAGGATCTGGAGTTCCATGCCTTGGTAGGCGGCGTTGACGCCGGTGGGCGTGCGGATGCCGAGGCCGTTGTTCGCGCCGGGCTCCAACGTGAACTCGAACTTGATGTGAAAGTCGCCGTACTGCTTCTCGGTGTAGAGGTTGCCGCCGCCCTTCTTCAGGCATACCAG
Organism: Phycisphaerae bacterium; assembly: GCA_035529015.1. Lineage (GTDB taxonomy): Bacteria > Planctomycetota > Phycisphaerae > FEN-1346 > FEN-1346 > JAUVZF01. The sequence goes on from DATKXP010000657.1 coordinate 910, forward strand.
AACGCCGTTCTCGGCGGCGTAGCCCTTGGTCGAGCCGATCCAGCCCGCCAGGTCCTGGCCGTTGAAGAGGGAGACGAAGCCCTCCTCACCGACCTTGGCGGCGTCCTTCTCGGCGGCCAGGCCCAGCGCCGCCGCCAGGCAGAGGGCGATCATCAAAGCGAAGGTCCGTCGGGTCATCGGTCGTTCCTCCCATTCTCGTGTGCTCCGGTCGTGTCACCCGGAGGGTGTGCAAAGGTCATCTGGTCGGGGGATTATACGGCTTGACGGGTGTGGTCGCACGAACTTTGATGGGGGGTGGAGGACCTGCGGAGGTGGCACGACGGCGGCCGTGCCGCTGCCGTGCCACCCGCCGACCTCTTGTTACGTCGTGGTATTACCCGCCGGTCGGGCGGGTCGGCTCAACCTCGGCCGCATCGACGTCCTCGAAGTGCAGGTCGCCGTAGAGCATGCGGTAAGTGGGGGAGTCCTTGAGGCGCCACCACATGATGGGTGTCCGGGCGTCGCCGAGTGTCACGCCGTGCCCGGCGTAGTTCCAGTCGGTGCACCTGGTCGGCAGGACCGAGGCGTAGGCGCCCATTCGCACGACTTTCTGGACGGTCTCGTGGAGTTGCTCCTCCGGCAAGTTTGCCTGCCGGAGCTTGTCGGTCAATTGCGGGTCCATCATTGGGTACTTCGGAAATACGCCGTCGTTCAGCGTTGTGATGGCCCGGAGGCCGCCGACCAGGTCGTCTTCGGTGGCGTCCATCAGGCGGGACACCGGCGGGGCCGGATGCTCCTCGTACCCGGTGGGTGGGGTCATGTTGAAGAGGGCGTCGTCGAGCGGAGGATTGAGGATCACCTCGAGGACCGTGACGTGTCCGTTACTCCAGGGCAACTCGGTCTCGAACCGCAAAGGCTGGCCGGTCTCGGCGTCGACCCAGATGTCCTGCCACATCCCGCTCTCGCAGACCCGGTAGCCTTTGGCGCGGACGCCGTCGACCTGGCGTTCGCCGAGTTCCTCGACGGCGCCTTCGAGGGCCTTTCGGAGTTCGGCCATGAAGTCCTCCAGGCCGATCTCGTCGATCCCGGGCATGTCGCTGATGTCCATCTGCATGAACTTCTTCCCCTCAGGCAACAGCATGAGCCACCGGCGCGCGGGGTAGTTGACGATGTTGACCGTGGGGCCCATCTCAACGCGCATGCGGCCGGGCATCTTGTAGTAGGCCTTGCCGGTCTGCTCCGGCATGCCTTCGATCTGCGTGGTCATGCTGAAACTGAGGCTCCGGGCTTCGAGCAACTGTTTCTTGACGGCGGCGAAGGTAACGCTCGACTCGGTGCCGACGACCAGGACGGCGATGACGACGGCGAGCGGCAGGAGTACGAGCAGGATGGCCGCGGCGTATTTCGTTAAACGAGGCATGGTTCGTATCCTTTCCTTGAGCGTCAGCGGGGGCGAGGCGAGGGCGGCGGAACGGACGGCCGCCGTCGTCCTGGCGAGTTGCTCGGGCGTCGGCCCGTCGGGCATCGGCGCGTCTCGCAACGCCCGCACGGCGTGGCTCACAATGTCGGGTTCCTGCTGGTGCGTATTGCCATTCATGGCACGGCCTCAGGTTTCTTTGACCTCAACCACTCCGTCCAGCAGGGCCCGAAGTTTCGACCGGGCCCGGTGCAGGAGCACGCCCACATGGTTTGTCTCGATGCCCAACTCGTCGGCGATCTCGTCGTACGTCATGTCACTCAGGAACCGCAGGCAAAACGCCTCGGCCTGACGGGAAGGCAACTGTGAAACCGACAGCAGCAGGCGTGCGGCGAGTTCGGCGTTGCCGGCGCAGGTCTCCGGTCCCGGGCCGCCGGCCGGGACGGCCGCCACGTCGGCCGGGTCGTCGCGTCGGGCCGTCTCACGCAGCCGTTGGCGAAGTCGGTCGATCGCCCGGGCGGTCGCGATCCGCCCGAGCAGCGCCCGCCAGTTGCGGACCGGTTCCCGGCGGGAGACCTCGACCGCAGCGAGGAACGCCTCCTGCATGCAGTCGTTGGCGTCGGCCTCGTTGCGCAGCAGCCGATAGGCGGTCTGCCAGACGGCCGGTCCATGCTCGGTCACGATGCGCTGCCAGTCGATCATTCGCGGGTACCCGGATGCCCGATGCGGCTGCCTTCCACCTCAACAGTCGCTCGGGGCCTCGTGGATATTACAGAAAGTCTCCGGAGAAGGCATGAGGCTGAACAGGCTCATGCCTGCCGGCCTACTCCCACGGATGCAGCATAACCTTGCCGCACTCGCCGGTCAGTTGCAGTTCGAAAGCGTCGCGGACCCGGCTCATGGGGAAGGTGTGGGTGATGAGTTTGTCGAGCAGGTCGCCGTGGCGCGCGATGGTCTGCATGATCTTCGGCGCGTCGCCCAACGGATAGTGCCAGGCCCCGTGGAGGGTGAGGCCTTTGCGGATGGTGTCGTTCGAGACACGGATCGTCAGTTCCCCCGATTCGCCGACGAAAGCGACCTGGCCCCGGCGGCGCGCGGCATCGATCATCAGCCGCTGGGCCTGGGCGGCGCCGGAGCAATCGACGGCCGCATCGACACCCACGCCGCCCGTCAGGTCCATGATGGTTTCGAGCGCCGTCTCGTTGTTCGGATCGACGACCGCCTCGGCGCCGAGTTCCTTCGCGAGGGCGGCGCGGTACGGGTGGGGCTCGACGCCGATGACCCTCGCGCCGCGTGCCCGGGCGTTGAGAAGTGCGCCCAGGCCGACGGGGCCGAGGCCGCACACCAGGACCGTGTCGAGGCCGCTCACGTCCATCCGCTCCAGCGCGTTGAAAGTGGGCCCCAGGCCGCAGCAGGCCATCGAGGCGTGCTCGGTCGAAACGCCCTCAGGAATCGGCACGCAGAGCCAGTCCTGCTTGATCATGTACTGGGCGTAGGTGGCGGTGCCGGACGCGTTACCCGTGAGGGCGAGCGGGTCCACGTTGTGCTCGCAGTGGATGTAGTCGCCGGCGAGGCACAGGGGGCACATCCCGCACGGGTACTGTGGCATGACGACAACGCGGTCGCCGACGTTGACTTTGCCGGGCTGGGCGGTCTCGACAACCTCGCCGGCGGCCTCGTGTCCCAGGTTCTCGGCCGTCCAGTCGCCGCGATACGCCTTGTACTCGGTGCACATGGGGACGGCCGTGTTCTTGACGACGACGAAGTCGCCGGCGGCCTTGGGGTCGGGCACGTCAACGAGTTCGACGTGCCTGGCGCCGGTGATGCGGACCTGTTTCATGGGGGGCTCCGCTCCCTTACGGTCGCGGCTAGTTATCGTCCATCGCGCGAGTCATCGTCCATCGCGCGAGTCATCGTCCATCGCGCGAGTCATCGTCCATCGCGCGAGTCATCGTTCATCGCGCGAGTGATTCTCCATCGCGAATGATGCCATGCGTGCCGTGCGCGTGCAAGGCGCTTTCGAGCATTGCTTGACACGTGCTGGGTGCGCGGC
>DATKXP010000658.1:0-2855 GCA_035529015.1 Phycisphaerae bacterium
GAAGACCGACGCGGCCGGCAACGTCACGTTCCGCGGCTATCTTGGCGATTACGCCGTCGGATCGGGCCCCGCGCGCGGTACAGTGGCCGTCTCGGCCGCCGGGACGGTGGCGGTTTCCGTGAGACTGAACCAGGGAAAGGAATAACCATGCGCAGGACAACACTGACTCGCCGCACGTTCCTCAAGACCGTCGGCGCGGCAGCCGCCGGCGCCGCCGCGCTCCAGGTGCTCGGCCGACGTGCCGGCGCCGCAGGGGCCGACAAGCCCAACGTCATCATCATCTATGCCGACGACCAGGGGTACGGCGACCTGAGTTGCTACGGCGCGCAGAAACTCAAGACGCCGCACATCGATGCGCTAGCCGCCGAGGGCATGAAGTTCACCAACTTCTACGTCACGGCGCCCGTCTGCTCGCCGACCCGGACGTCGCTCATGACCGCCTGCTACCCGAAGCGCGTGGGCATGCACCGGCACGTGCTGTTTCCGAACTCCACGAGGGGCATGAACCCCTCCGAGGTCACCATTGCCGAACTGCTCAAGGGCCGGGGCTACGCCACGGCGTGCGTCGGCAAATGGCACCTGGGCTTCCAGAAGCAGTTCCTGCCCACGAGCCAGGGGTTCGACTCCTACTTCGGCATCCCCTTCAGCAACGACATGTCGCTGCCGGTCAACATGACCTTCGCCAAAGACGTGCGGCTGGATGAGGGGCTGGATCTGGAGAAACTCAAGGCCGGGGAGAAGAGGCGGAGCACGGTCCCCCTGATGCGCAACGAGGAGGTCATCGACTACCCGGTCGATCAATCGACGCTGACCGAGCGGTACACCGAAGAGGCCGTCGCGTTTCTCACCGCCAACAAGGACCGCCCCTTCTTCCTGTACCTGCCCCACACCATGCCGCACTACCCGCTGCACATTTCGGCACGGTTCAAGGGCAAGAGCGAGGGCGGCCTGTTCGGCGACGTGATCGAGTGCATCGACTGGTCGTGCGGGCAGATCGTCGAGACGCTTCGCCGCCTTGGCATCGAGAAGAAGACCATCGTCGTTTACACGTCCGACAACGGCCCGGCCGCGGGGTCCGCCGGCCCCTTGCGCGGCAAGAAGGGCTCGACCTGGGAAGGCGGCATGCGCGAGCCGTGCATCATGTGGGCGCCCGGCCGCATCCCCGCCGGGACGGTCTGCCACGAACTCGCCACCATCATGGACCTCCTGCCCACCTTTGCGGGCCTCGCGGGGGCCAAGGTGCCCGACGATCGCGTCATCGACGGGCACGACATCTGGCCGCTCATGTCCGGCCGGGCCGGCGCCAAGTCGCCCTACGACGCCTTCTTCTACTACAGCGCCCAGGGCAACATCGAGGCCGTCCGCCAGGGCGACTGGAAGTACCGAATGGGTACGGGCAGGCCCCGGGCCAAGAAGGGCGACAAAACCCCGCCGCCCAAACCCAAGGCCGAACTGTATAACCTCAAAGAGGACATCGGCGAAAAGACGAACCTCATCGAAAAGCACCCCGACATCGCCCAGCGTCTCGCCGCCCTGATGACCCAGTTCGACAAGGACCTCGAAAAGACCTCCCGGCCCCCGGGCGAGGCGTAACGTGTTTCCCGAGCCGCGACCTCTGGTCGCGGGCACGTTCGAATGAGGGTATAAATGTCCAAACCACAAACCCGCCGCCAATTCCTCAAAACCGCCGCCGGCGCCGCCCTCGGCGCAGCGCTGGTCGACCCGCTTGCCCGTCGCGCCCGCGCCGCCGACGACATCGGCCGGCCGAACATCCTCCTCATCATGGCCGACGACATGGGATTCTCCGACATCGGCTGTTACGGCGGCGAGGTCCGCACGCCCCATATCGACGGCCTCGCCCGGCGCGGCATCCGCTTCACCCAGTGCTACAACAACGCCAAGTGCGGGCCGACGCGGGCCTCGCTCCTGACGGGACTGTACTCGCAGCAGGTCGGCGAGGGCCGCATGAGCAAGGCCGTCACCATCGCCGAAGTCCTGAAAGGCGCCGGCTATCGTACCCTCATGGCGGGCAAGTGGCATGCCCCCAGCCTGCCGGTCCACCGCGGCTTCGACCGGTACTACGGCCTGGCAGACGGGTGCTGTAACTTCTGGAACCCCGGCAAACAGCGACCCGGCGAGCCGCCACCCGGACGCAAGTGGGATCGATGGCGACGCTGGGCCATCGAGGACAAGGAGTTCACACCTTACACGCCCGACGACAAGGACTTCTACACCACCGACGCCTTCACCGACTACGCCGTCGAACGCCTCGACGAGTACGGCAAAGAGGACAAGCCGTTCTTCCTGTACGTGGCGTACACGGCACCGCACTACCCGCTGCACGCCTGGCCCGAGGACATCGCCCGGTACCGCGGCACGTACACGATCGGATGGGATGCCCTGCGAAAGCAGCGCTACGAGCGGATGGTCAAGATGGGCCTCTTCGCCAAGCGCTATCCCCTCTCGCCGCGCGACCCCACCGTCCCTGCCTGGGACGACGTGCCGGACGAGAAGCGCGACGAGTGGGCCCTGAAGATGGCCGTCTACGCCGCCATGATCGACCGCATGGACTCTGGGATAGGCAGGATCCTCGCCAAGGTCCGCGACCTCGGCCGCGAGGAAAACACGCTCGTCATCTTCCTCGCCGACAACGGCGGCTGCGCCGAGAACGTGAACAAGACGCCCGACGTCCCGCCCGGGCCGCTCGCCTCGTACCGCACCGTCGATAAGCCCTGGGCCAACGCCTCGAACACGCCTTTCCGCAAGTACAAGTCGTGGGACCACGAGGGCGGCATCTGCACCCCCTTCATCGTCTCGTGGCCGAAGGTCATCAAGGAGGGCGGCACGATCAGCCG
>DATKXP010000659.1:0-13876 GCA_035529015.1 Phycisphaerae bacterium
CCCCTCGATGTACCGCTTGATCACCTCGTCCGTCACCGTCCCCACCGTCGCACAGAAATACCCCCGCGCCCACAGGTGTTGCCCCCAGTAACGCTTCCGAAGCGACGAGAACTCCTCCTGCAACTTCCGAGAACTCCGACCCTTCAGATACTGCAGCATCTTCGCCGGGGCCAACTTCGGCGGGGCCGCTACCAGCATGTGTATGTGGTCCGGCGCCAACGCCCCACGGATCACCGTGATCTCCCGGGCCATCGCTATCTGCCGAACCAGGTCCCGGCAACGCTCCGCAATCTCCCCACGAAGCACGGGGTACCGGTACTTCGTACACCAGCACAGGTGGTACTGGATGTCATACACCGTGTGACTGCCCGACTTATACTCACGCGCCATCCTATGGGCCTCCTCCAGAGGCCCATCATACACTCGAAGTTGACCGTCTGAAAGACGGTGGGGTTAAACCAGGTGCACAGAGCCTAAACGCGGCGCGGCTAAACACGGCGCGACGAAGCGCGGCGGCCAATCCTGGCTGCCGCGCGGTGGGCAGGATTGCCCACCGCGCTATCCCCAAATGGCGCTGCAGCGTCAGGCTGCGTCCGATAACGGTGTACCGGGCACCTTTTTGTCTGAAGACCCCGCCTGCCGGGGGCCGATTCTACAACAGGGACGCCAGGGGTGTGTCCCCGCGCCGCAAGGGCGAGGTGGTCTGTCTGGCCGCGCGCTGGCGGAGGTTTCTGTGCGTCGCTTCGTGACGGCTGTCTTGGCGTCGGTGTGCTTCCTGGGGGCCGGGTGCGCCTCGGGGAGCCAGGCGGATCGCGCCGCATTCGACTCCGGTTACGCGGCACTGGAGGCCGGCCGGTGGCAGGAGGCCGTTGACGGTTTCACGCGGTACCTGCGGTCGGATCCGACGTCGGCCCACCGCGGTGAGGTCTACTACTATCGCGGCCAGGCGCTCGTTCATCTGAACCGACGGACGGAGGCCAAGACGGATTTCGTGCGGGCCATCGGCGCCGAGCCCCGGCCGCCGATCGACCAGTTTGTTCGGGTCGCCATCGGCAACCTGTACTACGAGGAAGGCAGTGACGTGAAGGCCATCGAGCACTACACCAAGGTCATCTCGGACCCTGACAAAGACGTCCCGGTGCCGTCTGTTCTGCTGCGGATCGGCGTCAGCCTGCAGCGGCTTGGCAAATGGTCGCTCGCCGACAGTTACCTGGGCCACCTCGTCGAGAAGTACCCCGGCACGCCGTCGGCCGGGCAGGCGTTGCGCCGGCTTCACGCCGACGCGTTTCGCGTTCAGACGGGGGCGTTTGCGTCGATGACGACGGCCGCACGGCAGGCCCAGCAGGTACGCGCCGCCGGCTTCGAAACACGCTTGGGGCGGACCTCGAAAGGCGGACAGGCTCTCAGCACGGTGCAGGTCGGCCGCGCCGGAACCTACGCCGAGGCGGCGGTTCTGGCACAGCGCGTCCGCCAGGCGGGATTCGAGACGTTGATTGTGCCTTGACCGGGGCGGACTCGCCATCCGACCGGGGGAAACAGGAGCGTCATGCGACGCCACGACTACGACAAGGAAGCCGAACTCCGCGCCCGTGCTGCGGCCCAACCGTCGCGGCCGCGGGTCCACACGGAGTTGGCGGCATGGCTCAGCCGCGCAGGGCGCGCGGCCCAGGCCCGAGAGGTGCTGCAGACGGGCCTTGCCGTGGCCGAACGGACGGCGCGGCTGCATCATCTGCTCGGGCTTATCCTTTGTGGGGCGGGCGACTACGAGTCGGGCCTGCGGCACCTGGAACGGGCGGTCGAGAAGGAGCCCACGCGGCTTCTGTTGCTGCGCGACCTGGCGTTGGCTCAAGGCGCTGCCGGGCGGACGGCGTCGTCGGTCGAATCGTTGCGGCTGGCGGTGAGCCTCGGCGGTGAGGAGGCGTCGCGCCTGACGTGGCTTCTTCGTGTCGGCGAGAGGGTGATGGCCGAGACGGGCGCCCGTGCCGAGCGCCGGCCGCCCAGGCTGTCGCGTCGGGCCGCCGTCGTTGAACGGATCGTGTCGCGGAACCCGGAGATTGCCGAGGCGCTCATCCTGCGCAAAGGGGCGCCGGGTTCGGCCCAGCGGGAGACGTTGCGGGCCGCCAGGCGGGCGCTCGTGCGGTTGGCGGCACAGAACCCGTCACACGCCGACCTGCACTTCGGCTTGAGCCTGGTGGAAGAGCAACTGGGCGAAATCGACCGGGCCATTGAGGCGGCCGAGAAGGCGCTGACGCTCAATCCCCATTACGTGGAGGCGTGCCTGTTGGCCGTGCGACTTTACGAGAAGAACGGCAAGCCCGGGCGGGCTGAACAGCGGTGCCGCCACGCCAGCCGGCTCAGGCCCCGTTGGGCCGACGTCCATGTCTGCCTTGGCCGCATCCTCCATGAACAGGGCCGAGGGCCAGAGGCCGCCGAGGCCTACCAGCAGGCGCTTCAGATCGATGCCGATTGCGACGAGGCTCGCCAGGGGGTTGCGGCCCTTGAAGCGGCGTGGGCCGAGAAAGGGGGCGAGGCGTGAGTTACCTCCTGCGGCTTCTCGGCAGAGGACTGGCGGGCGACTTCACGGGATACCTCAGCAAGTTCTTGAGACCTCTCGACGACGTGACGCTCGAATCGGTTCAGCGCGAGGCGACGGCGCATCCGGCGAGAGCAGAGGCTCAGTTGATGCTGGGTCTGAAGCAGATGGAACTGGGGCGGTTCGCCCCGGCCAAACAGGCCCTCGATGCCGCCGTGCGGCTGAACCCGAATCTGGAGGACGCGCGGGTGGCGCTGGCCGCCGTCCTCAGCGACCTGGGGAGTCCGGCCGACGCCGTCAGCGTCCTTGAGCCGGTTGCCGACCGGAGCGACCAGCCGGCCGCCCTGCGGTATGTCATCGGGCAACTGCATGAGCGTCAGGGCGACCAGGAGGAAGCCGCCGCCGCGTACCGGTCGGCGCTGGCGGCCGAGCCGGGGCACGTTGCCTCCCGCCAACGGCTGGCGGCGCTGGAGTTGCTGGGCGGCAACTTCGACATTGCGACCCACCATTATGCGGCGCTGAAGCGGCATCAGCCGGACGACTTCGAGACACGGGTGACGCTGGCGTCGCTGCACATCAAACGCGGGGACATGGCGGCAGCGGTTCGCGAGTACCAGGATGCGATCATCATCGAGCCCGACAACTGGGAGGCCCGCTGCCAGTTGGCCGACTGCCTGGAGCGCGAAGGCATGCCGGAGCAGGCCCTCGATGAGATCCGACGCATCCTCGACGCCCACCCGGACTATCCGGACATGCACTTTCGGGCCGCGCGCCTCTTGGTCGATGCCGGCGACCTGGAGTCGGCCGACTACCATCTGGCCCAGGCCCTGACGCTCAACCCCCGGTACCTTCAGGCCTTGGCGCTGCGGGGACAGGTCCTCATGGAACTGGGGCGGGCCGAGGAATCCATCCACTATTACGAGCGGGCCGCACGCGTCAACGATCAGTACGTCGAGGCGTACGTGGGACTGGCCGTGGCGTACCGCCAGATGGGCCTCCAGAAGGAGGCCGACGAGGCCGTTGACATGGCCTGCGAGGTGGCCCCGGGCTCCGTGCAGTTGTACCAGCAGATGTCGCACGTGGCGATGCGGGCGGCGCTCGCATCGGCCTTGGGCGAGGAATTGGGCGCCCCGGCGGCAGCGCTGGACGGCTTTCTGGCGGAACTGGACCCGGCCGAGGTCCTCGGCGCGGAATTGCGTGACCATGCGGACGCCGTCGCGGAACACCCCGATTACCCGGACTACCGCTACCGGTATGGGCTGCTCCTGAAGAGCGCGGGCCGGATCGAGGAAGCCCTGGAGCAGTTTCGGGCGGCCGTGGCGATCAACCCGACGTACATCAAGGCCCTGGTCAAACTCGGTCTGGCGGCGTGGGAGTTGGGACGACTCGACGAGGCCGCATTGGCCCTCTCGCAGGCCGTTAACCTTGAACCGGGGTATGCGGACCTGCACTACCGGCTCGGCCTCGTCTATGCCGACCGGGGCCTCTGGCCCCTGGCTGTCGAGCAATACCGCGAGGCGCTCGATCAGTATCCCGGCGACGGGGCCGTCGAGGCGAGTCTCGCCCTGGCGCTCGAGAACATGGGACTCGTGGACGCAGACGGGCCCGTGTTCGCCAAGGCGGCGGAGCGCCACGCGCAAGCCGCCCCCCCGGCCGGCACCTGACGACGCGAATCCTCGAGCCGTGCGCCACGCGCCGCGGACCGCTTGACAGGCGAGAGCGGCTGTTTTCTAATGACGCCCGACGAGGGCCGGCGCACACCGCGACAGGCGCGATGCCGCTCACCTCTGGTCCGGAGAGGTCCTCCAGCCGATGCTCCGGCAAACCACGTTACTGCAAGGTCCGCGAACCGCGCTCCAGCGCGCGCGACCGTACCTGTTCACGTTGCTGTTGCCCGTCATCATCCTGGCGGCGGGCAGCCTGGTCCTGGAGTACGGGTTCCGGGTGACGCCGGAGGCGAAAGGCGTCCTCCACACCATCGAGCGGGTAGCCTTGGCGTGGCTGTTGCTGGACCCGCTGGCGCGGCTGATCCTGGCGCGCGATCGGCGGGGATTGCTTCGGTTCCGCTGGTTTGAGTTCACGCTGGCGGCCGCCTTCCTGGCCTTCGCCGCCGTCGTCTACGTCGCGGAGGTTGCGGAGGCGGGGTGGTGGCTGCAGCGAGGCATCCACGTCGCGATCGTGCTGAGCCTGGTGGCCCGCCTGGTGGAGTTCCACCAGTTCCTCGCGACGCTGAAGGTGCGTCCGGCCCTGCTGATGGTCGGCAGTTTCCTGACGCTGATCAGCATCGGGGCGGGCCTGCTGCTGCTTCCGGCCGCGACAGCCCCCGGCAAGCCGGCAACGGGCTTCCTTGACGCCCTCTTCACGGCCACCAGCGCCGTGTGCGTCACCGGCCTGGTCGTGGTCGATACGGGAACGCACTGGTCGCGGTTCGGCCAGTACGTGATCCTGACCCTCATTCAACTGGGCGGGCTGGGGCTGATGACGTACGCCTCGGTCTTTGCCCTGTTCATGTGGCGCGGCATGCGGGTGCGGGAGACGCTGGTCCTGCGCGAAGTGTTCACGCACGACCTGCGGGCGGAGATCGGCCGCCTGACGAAGTTCATCCTCCTGACCACGCTGGCGGTTGAGGCGGTGGGCGCCTTGCTGCTGATGGGGCTCTGGAACCACACGGCTGCGTCCGAGGTGGTCTCGTCGGCCGATCGCATCTACTACAGCGTGTTTCACAGCATTTCGGCCTTCTGCAACGCCGGCTTCTGCCTGTACAGCCGAAGCCTGATGGACTACGGGTCAACGTGGCAGGCCAATCTGGTGTTTCCGTTGCTGATCATCTCGGGCGGCCTCGGCTTCGCCGTCCTGTATAACCTGGCGCGCGCGGGCCGGCATCGCCTGTTCGGCAGGCGCCCCGCGCCGCTCGTGGAGCGGCGGCTGACGCTCCAGGCCAAACTGGTGCTGACGATGACGGCTGTGCTGCTGGTCGGCGGCCTGGTCCTGACGCTGGCCGTCGAAACGGGTCCGGGCGGCGCCGATCCTTGGAAACCCACCGCCTGGATGCCGCAGCAGTTATCCGCCGCGCCACAAGCGCAGGGCGCGGACCACGGGCCGCCGATGGGCCGAGCGTGGGCCGAACGGCTCAGCGGGGCATGGTTCCTCTCGACGACGGCCCGGACCGCGGGGTTCAACACGACGGACACGACGCGGCTGGCGGCCCCGACCAGGTTCCTGACGGTGGTCCTGATGTTCATCGGCGCCTCGCCGGGGTCCACCGGCGGCGGTATCAAGACGGTTACCGTGGCGGTGATCGTGTGCGGTGTTTGGTCGGCCTTGCGGGGGCGCCAGACGGTGCAGGCGTACCGTCGCACCCTGCCGCCCGAAACCGTCCGCCGCGCCATGGCGATTCTGGCGGTCGGCGTCACGTGGGTGGCGGCGGCGAGCATCGTGATTGCGGCGTGGGGGATTCGCGACGGCGCCCAGTATACGTACCTCGACGTGCTGTTTGAGACCCAGTCGGCGTTTGCGACGGTGGGCCTTTCGACGGGTGTAACGCCGCTGCTCAACACCTTCGGTCGCATGGCGGTCATCGTGACGATGTTCGTCGGCCGCGTGGGACCGTTGACGTTATTTGTGGCGATGCAGATCCGGGCGCGATCGCAGCGGTTTGCGTATGCGAGCGAGGACGTGGCCATTTCGTAGGGCAAGGGGGGTGGCGTCGGACGCCGGGTCGGCGGATGGCGGGCCTTGCAGCGGCGAGGGGCCGCGGCAGAGGAGGACGGACGGATGAAACGGTTCTTGATTATCGGGCTTGGGCGGTTTGGTCGGCGGCTCGCACAGGCGCTGACGGAGGCCGGTGAAGAGGTCATCGCGGCCGACATCCGCGAGGACGTGGTCGAACGCGTCCGCGACGAGGTGGCCCTGGCCGTCCGCTTGGACGCCACCGACCCGGAACCGCTCAAGAATCAGGACGTGACCGGTGTCGATGCCGCCATCGTTGCCATCGGCGAGGATTTCGAGGCCAACGTCCTGGCGACGACCACGCTGAAGTTGATGGGCGTGCCCCGCGTCATCAGCCGGGCCTCGAGCGAGATCCAGCGGCGCATCCTCAGTCGGGTCGGCGCCGACGAGGTGATTTTCCCCGAGGAGGAACGGGCCGTCCGGCTGGCGAATCAACTGACCAACCCGAACATCCTCGAACATTTGGCCCTCTCGGAAGGACACAGTCTGGTTCAGATACGTGCCCCGTCAGCGTGGCATGACAAGACGTTGGGTGACATCGACCTGAGGCGCAAGTACGAGGTGAATCTGGTGGCCATCAAGCGACCGGCTCGGAGCGGGGCCGAACAGGGGGAAGAAGGGGCCGCCGAGGAACTTCTCGATCTGCCCATGGCCCACACGACCGTCCGGGAGGGCGACGTGCTTGTCCTCGTGGGTGCGACCGAGAGCCTCGCGCAGTTGCCGTCGTGAGGCGTCGGTCGGGCCTAAAGCGGAAAGCGGCGCCGGTGCAGCCGATGACGGCCGCCGCACTCCGCCGAAGGGTTGCGGCTACTTGCTCTTCGCCTTGCGCTTCTGCAGGGCGGACGTCTTGGCCCCTTGGGCGGAGGCGGGGTCGAGATGCCGCTCGGCAGCCATCACTTTGTTGATCCGGCGGGCGTGTCGGCCGCCGTCGAACGGCGTGGCCAGCCACACCTCGACCATGCGGCGAACGAGTTCATCGCCAAGCAGGTCGGCCGGCAGGCACAGGACGTTGGCGTTGTTGTGCCGGCGGCTGATCTCGGCCGACAACTCGTCGTGGCAGAGGGCGGCCCGGATGCCCGCGACTTTGTTGGCCGTGATGCTCATGCCGATGCCCGTCCCGCACAACAGGATGGCGCGTTCGGCCTGCTTTCTGGTGACCCTCAGGCAGGCCGGGACGGCAAAGTCGGGGTAGTCGCACGACTTGTCGGAGTCTGAGCCGCAGTCCAGGATCTCATGGCCCTGGTCGAGCAGGAAACCCTTCAGACGCTCTTTGCCCTGGAAGCCGCGGTGGTCGGCGCCGAGGACGATCTTCATCAAACCACCTCCGCCAGACGGTGAGCGAGGGCCTGTTCCAGATGCCGGGCACATGTTCGATAGACCTCCAGGTTGCCTCCGATCGGGTCGGACACCTCACGGCCGGCGGGGTCCACCAGCGACACCTTCGCCGCGACCGCCGGCGCATGGCGGATGGCCGCCTCGCGGTGCCCGCCTGTCATCACCCAAATATAGTCGGCCTGGGCGAGCGCGTCAACCGTCATCGGCCGCGACCGGTGCCGCGCGAGGTCGATACCCCTCTCGGCCATGACCCTGATGGCGTTGTCGCTGGCGGGACCCCCCCAGGCACATGCGGTGCCGGCGCTGGTTATCTCGAAGCCGTGGGCGTCGAGGTCGTCGGACGTGCAGTCAAGACGGTCCGCGAGGATCTTGCGTGCCAGGCCGACGGCCATGGGGCTGCGGCACATGTTGCCCGTGCACACGAAGAGGAGGCACGTCCGCGCCAGCCGCGCCAGTCTGCGGTCGCTGACGGCGCCTTCGCGAAGCACCTGGTACGAATCGTCTGCCTGGACGCGGACGACGGTTGACGGCCCGGCATGCCGTGCGGGGCCGGCATCGACCACCAGGGGAACCCGCCCGTCGAGTTGGGCGAGCGCGTCGGGGGCCGTGCGAGGCGGGGGCTGCCCGGCGAGGTTCGCGCTGGTGCCGACCACCGGGACACCCGCTGCACGCAGGATCGCACGGCCGACGGCGTGGTCGGGGCACCGAAGGCCGACCGTGCCACGGTGGTAGATGGCCGCTTCGAAGAGGCCTTCCGGCCGGCCCGGGTTTTCTCGCCGGTCGGGAAGGACCAGCGTGAGCGGTCCCGGCCAGGCTCTTCGGATCAATCGCAGCGCCACCGGCGAGAGCGTGCCGGCATACGTCCGGGCCTGCTCGGGGTCGGGCAGGTGAAGCGTGAACGGCTTGCCGGGCTGACGGTTCTTCAGACGGTTCATCGCGTCGATGGCTTCGCGTCCGAGGGCGCTGGCGCCGAGACCGTAAACGGTCTCGGTTGGAAACACGATGAGTTCGCCTCGGGCCAGCGCGGCGCCCGCCTCGCGGATTTGCTCGTCGTCCGGGGACGCATCGCCGATGGTGACGGTCCGTGTTTCCATGCACTTTGCCTATTGCAATGCGAGGATGCCCGACGGGCCCAACCCACCCCGCCGATACCTTAACGGCCGGCCGTAGGGCGTGTCAAGCATGAGTGACGTCGGCCGCACGGGGTGTGTCCGACGCCGGGGATCCCGACGGGATAGATTACCGATTGCTGGCTTGAACCTCGGCCAGCGCCTCGCTTGGGATCGCCAGCAAGGCCTGGGCGGTCTGGGGATCGAACTGCTGGCCGGAGAGACGCCCGATCTGCTCGCGAGCCTCGTCAATGGCAAGGGCGCTTCGGTAGGGGCGGGGGCTGGTCATGGCGTCGAACGCATCGGCCACCGCGATGACCCGCGCGACCACGGGGATCTCCTCGCCGGCCTTGCGGTTGGGATAGCCGGTGCCGTCATACGACTCGTGGTGGGCGCGGACGATCTCGCCCACCTCGCCGAGGAAATCGAGGGGTGCCAGGAACTCGGCCCCGGCGTCGGGGTGCCTGCGAACGATCTCCCATTGCTCGTCGGTCAGGGGGCCGGGATGGTTGACGGCCGACTCGGGAATGATGATCCGTCCTATGTCGTGAAGCCGCGAGGCGATCTGAAGGGCGCCGATCTCGGATTGGTGAAGGTCGAGTGCCGTGGCGGTCGGCAGGGCGTAAGCCTGGACGCGGACCGAGTGACCCTTCAGGTAAAGGTCGCGGTCTTCGACCGCCTCGGCGATACGTTCGAGCGAGGCGTAGATTCGGCACCGTTGCCGGTGGTACAGTTTGGCGGTCTGGATGGCGGGGGCCATGACCTTGGCGAGTTCCGCCAGGTGCTTGACGTCGTCGGCCGCGAAGTCCTGTTCGTGGACCAGGCGGTGAAGAACGGCCACACCTGCCGTCAGCCCCTGGCGGCTGACGGGCACGACCAGCAGGCGGCCATTCTGCCACAATTCCCGCTCCTGGCTGTCGAGGAGGCCGCTGGTCTCGATGTCCTCGACGTGGATGCTCTTGCCGGTCTGGGCGGCCCTGCACATGAGGCCGGTGCTGATGGGCGTGCGTAGCCACGAGAGCGCCGGCGGGTCGTCGGTGTCGGGATGGGCGCGGACCATGAGCCCGATGGCGTGTTCGCGGGTCTCGTACAGGGCGAGGGTACTCGTTCGGCACGGGATGCGGTCGCCGACGAGTTCGGCACAGAGTCCCAGCAAATCCTCCAATTCGATCACGCCCATGAGTGTCTGCGCCACGTTGGCGGTCAAAGCCACCTCGTCCATGCGGCGGGCCGTGTGCTTGCTCGACAGGACGAGGTCGTGGCTGGCGACATCGAGTTTCTGGTTGAGTTCAGCCTGTTGGGTCTCCAACTGCCTGTTGGCCTGGGCGAGTTCGGCGAACCGCAGATCGCGGGCTTCTTTCTGGCGTCGCCGGCGGAGGGTGCGGGAAATGGCCTGACGCACCTCCTCCAGGTCGAAGGGCTTCTCGAGGAAATCGGCGAAGCCGATCCGCATGGCCTCGATGCTGCGCTCGAGCGTGCCGCAGCCCGTTATCGCGATCAGCGCCAGGTTCTCGTCGTACGATCGGGCCTTCTCGGCAAGATGGAGTCCCCCGACCGCAGGCATGACCAGGTCGGTGACCAGGCAGTCGAAGTCCTCTTCGGCAAGACGCTCCAGGGCCCGCTGGGGGTCGGTCTCGGCCTCGACCCGCCACGACGGGTCGGCGCCCTGAAGCGAGTCGGCCAGGAGCGTGACGACCTCCGGCTCGTCATCGACGATCAGGATGCGGGCCTCTTGCTCGCTTCGGAGCACGTGTGCACTCGACGCGGTCATTGCGATCTTCCTTTCGCCGTATCGCCTGCCGGGCATGGTTGGCCCGACAAAGGAGGCCGAGCGACGGCCTGTGGGTCGCTCGGCCTCCGTGATGGTTAAGCCACGGCGAGGGCTAGCCGCGAGAGCGAGGGGGGAGGGAGAAGGCGTCGCACCTCGCCGTGGCATATCGTAATCATCGGACCCGTGGCCCTTGAGTCGGCGATGGCCGCCGCGTCCGATGGCTGTCCGCTCCGTTCCTCCTCCAAGTACGCTCGTGCCGTCACGTACGCGAAACGCCTCCGGCCCGGGCCGTTCCGTTTGCCGGTTCCAACGGTGCCGGCTCGGCAGCCGGGAACGTCACCCGGACGGTCGTGCCCTTGCCCGGTGTCGATTCAAGTGTGATGTCTCCGCCGTTAGCCTGAACCGCGCGGTAGGCCTTGGGAAGCCCCAGCCCCCGCCGCCGCCCGGCTTCATAGCCGCTGTAGAACGGGTCGAAGGCTCGTGCCCGGACCTGAGGGTCCATGCCCGGGCCGTTGTCGGTCACCTCGAACCGAACGCTCTCCTCTGCCGTCAGAGACTGAACGCGCAGCCGTACGCTGCCGCCGTCGGCTCGCGAGCAGGCCTCGACCGCGTTCATGACGATCTCGCCGAGCGCCGCCGCCACCTGGTCGGGGTCCGCGTCGATCAGCGGCACGGCCTCCTCGACATCGAGCTCGACCGGCACGGCCGCCGATGCGCGCTGCTCCTCGAGTGCGTCCAGCACCCGATGGGCGAGGGCGGCGGGATCGACCGACGCGGGTCTTGGGGCCGGGGGTTTGGCAAAGGCCCGGAGTTCGCTAATCACCTCGCTGATCCGGTCGGCCTGCTCGATGATTGTCTGAAGGATGCCGCGGGTCGAGGGGTCATCCTCGCGTGCCGCAAGTTGCTGCGCGCGTCCGCTGATAATGGCCAGCGGGTTGTTGATTTCGTGGGCGGCGCCGAGTGCCATTTCGCTGAGCGAGGCGACGTTCTGCTGCCGGAGGCTCTTGTGGTGAGCGGCTTCGAGCCGGCGATTGACGTGGGCCAGTTCCTCCGACAGCGCGACCAGGTCCGCTTCGGCCTGGGCCCGCTTCAGGGCGGTGCCGGCAATGCTGGTGACGGCGGCGACCTGGTGGGCCTCCTCGGGCGTCAACTCGCGCGGCGGGTTGCCCATCGAAAAGACGAGGGCGCCGAGTTTCGCATCCTCCACGGATATGGCAGCCATGTAGAACGGTCCGCTGCCGAGGTGGGCGCCCTGACGCTCGAACAGCCAGCCTTCGACCCGCTCGGCCCGAACCGGCGCGCTCGACGCGGGCAACAGCGTATTGGGACGAGCAGGCGGCGGCTCCAGACTCGGGTCGGCCGTGATGTCGTAGAGGAAATGCTCTTCGGCCCCACCGCCCCGCGTGCAGCGGACACCCTCGACGTACGTGCCGTCGGTCGAGACGACGTAGGGGACGGCCACCTGGACGCCGAGGGTGCTGCAAGCGGCAGAAGCCAGGGTCTCGAGGACGTCCCGCGTGTCGTGGCACGTTGCCAGTCGCGCGTTGAGGTCCAGGAGAAGACTGGATTGCCGGGACTTGACCTCGGCCGTGTGGCAGAGGTTGTAGCCGTTGCGATACAACTGGCCCAACCGCAGGTTCGCCCCGAGAAAGACGCGGCCCAGATCCTTGGGCGAGGGCTCGTCTCGCAGGCCCAACGGTTCGGCATTGAATTCAATGGCCGAACTGATCTGGTGCCCGATCTGCTCGGCCTGAATGCCCGACAGACCGAGGCGCTCCGCGACTTCTGCGGTGTTCTCCGAAATCTGTTCGGCGGCGTGGTAACTGAAGCCGTGCTGCCGGGCCAGGAGGTCGGCCAGACGCACCAGTTCGGTCAGACCTCCACTTGCGTCGCGGTTGGCGTTCGGGATCTGGGCCTGATGGTGAAGCCAGATCACGCCCTGGATGGGCTCGGCGAAGCCCCACCGCTGGGCCAGTTGCCTGCCCAGGACGGCATGGTCCAGACCGAAGACGTCGCGCTCGGCCTCCAGGAGGTCGGTGCCCCCGGCGCGGAGACGCTCCAGCACCTGGCCGTACGCCCTTGGCATGAGGACCCGCAACGCCACCTGTCCGATGTCGTGCAGGAGGCCGGCCAGAAGGGCCGTCTCGGGCGCAACCGTGCCGATGCGCATCGCAATGACCTGACTGGCCAGGGCAGTTGCCAGGGCGTGCCGCCACAGGCGAGGCAGTTCCACGTCGCGGGCCACGTCCTGGTCCACCGTATCGATGCTCAGGAGGCTGGCCGTCAAGGCGTCGGGCGGAACGGCCTTGAGGGCCGCGTCGATGCTCATCAAGGCGTCGGCGGGTGTGCCGAGGTCGATGGCGAGTTTGAGCGTGCGTGCGGCCAGCGTGGGATCCGTTTCGATCGCCAGTTGGATGTCGCGGCAGGGCGGGGTGTCGGCCATGGCAAGAGGCAGAACGTGCAAACTGACGCCGGGCAAGGTGGGAAGGTGGTCCACCTCCTCCAGGAGCAGTTCGACCTTTCGCCGTTGGATGCCCGCGGGAGCCATGGCTGTGACCCTTCGGTGCGTTTAGACTTTGAGGAGTTCCGCGATCTTGGTGACGAGGTCCTCGAGGCGGAACGGTTTGTGGAGGAAGGCGTCGGCGCCGAGTTGCTCCGCCTCGGCGGGGCCGTCCTCCTCCTCGATCTGGCCGCTGATGAGGATGATCTTGGTGTCTTCCAGGCTCGGATTGCCGTGAATGGTCTTGCAGACGACGTTGGCGTTGATGTCGGGCAGCATGTAGTCGAGGACGATGACGTCCGGTCGGAATTGCTGTGTAAGCAGGCCGGCGTCGTATCCACAGGCGGCGGTCTTGACCTCGAAGCGGCCGTCCCGTTCGAGAACGTCCACGAGCAGGCCGACGATCTCGACTTCGTCGTCAACGACGAGGACCTTCTTCTTGTCGGAATCGAGGTTGGTCAGCGGGATGCTGTTCTCTTTCATGAATCGGATGAGGGTTTCCCGCGGGATGCGTCTGAACCGCGATCCCGGAACGTAGAAGCCCTCCAGTTTCCCGGCGTCGAAGCAGCGGATAATGGTCTGCTGGCTGACTCGGCAGATCTTGGCGGCCTCGCCGGTGGAATACACGTCTTTCATGGGATAGCCCTCGCTTTGGTGCCGCGTGACGCTCGAACGGCCTCCCTCACCTTGCGCATCTTCCCCAACTTGACAATTATTCATCGGCGGCGTCTTGCCGTCAACTTGAAAGTTTTGGTCTGCTAAACTGGGAAGGTTTGGTAGATCCCGGGAGGAGGGTCCGATAATCTCCTGCGTACCAGGACTTCACCGACAAGAGGGTGCCGCCTCATGGCAAGAGAAAGGCCGCCCATCGCGGCGATGGACGGCCTTGTTGACTCGCA